>CAYTXS010000479.1:0-1510 GCA_964441585.1 uncultured Thioalkalivibrio sp. | reverse complement strand
CCACCGTGTTCAACGACGACCCCGCAGCCCAGGCCGAAGCCTTCGTGCGCGCAGGCTGCGAATGGCTGCACCTGGTCGACCTCAACGGCGCCTTCGCCGGCACGCCCGTCAACGCCGCCCCGGTCGAGGCGATCCTCAAGCGCTGCCCAGTCCCCGCCCAGCTGGGCGGCGGCATCCGCGACATGGCCACGATCGAACGCTGGCTCGACAAGGGGCTGGCCCGCGTGATCCTCGGCACCGTCGCCGTCGAAAACCCGGGCCTCGTGCGCGACGCCGCCCGCGCCTTCCCCGGACAGGTCGCCGTCGGCATCGACGCCCGCGAGGGCCGTGTTGCCACCAAGGGCTGGGCCACGGAAACCGATCTGCGCGCCACCGATCTCGCGCGCTCGTTCGAGGATGCGGGCGTGGCCGCGATCATCTATACCGACATCAACCGCGACGGCGCCATGCAAGGCCCCAATATCGACGAAACCGCCGCACTGGCGCGCGCCGTATCGATCCCGGTGATCGCCTCGGGCGGCGTGTCCTCGCTTGCCGACCTGATCGCTCTGCGCGATTGCGGCGCCGCACTCAACGGCGCCATCTCGGGCCGTGCGCTATACGATGGGGCGCTCGATCTGGAGCAGGCGCTCGCGACGCTGCGCGCCTGAACCGCGCAGGATGCGCTCCGCTCTGGAAACCGGCGCGCTTTGCCCCTAAACCTTTTCGTGACACCGCAATCACAGGCCCGCCATGCTCAAGACCCGCATCATTCCCTGCCTCGACGTGGCCGACGGCCGCGTCGTGAAGGGCGTGAATTTCGTGAACCTGCGCGACGCGGGCGATCCGGTGGACGCCGCCCGCGCCTATGACGCCGCAGGCGCCGACGAGCTGTGCTTTCTCGACATCCACGCCACCCATGAAAACCGTGGCGTGATGCTCGACGTGGTGCGCCGCACCGCCGAGCAGTGCTACATCCCGCTCACCGTCGGCGGCGGCGTGCGCACGGTCGAGGATGTCCGCGCGCTCCTTCTGGCCGGCGCCGACAAGGTCAGCTTCAACTCCGCCGCCGTGGCCGACCCCGACGTGGTGCGCCGCGCCGCCGACCAGTTCGGCAGCCAGTGCATCGTGGTGGCCATCGACGCCAAGACCGTCGCCCCCGGCAAATGGGAGATCTTCACCCATGGCGGCCGCAAACCCACCGGCATCGACGCGGTCGATTTCGCCCGCCTTGTCGAAGACAAGGGCGCGGGCGAAATCCTGCTCACCTCGATGGACCGCGACGGCACGCGCGCAGGCTTCAACCTGCCCCTCACCCGCGCCATCGCCGATGCGGTCTCCATCCCGGTGATCGCCTCGGGCGGCGTCGGCACGCTCGATCACCTGGTCGATGGCGTGCTCGAGGGCGGCGCCTCGGCGGTGCTGGCCGCCTCGATCTTCCATTTCGGCGATTACACCATCGCGCAGGCCAAGGACCACATGGCCGCCGCCGGCATCCCCGTAAGGACAGGCGCATGACCCTCGAAGAGCT
>CAYTXS010000478.1:0-1511 GCA_964441585.1 uncultured Thioalkalivibrio sp. | reverse complement strand
CCGCACCGGTCGCCGCGACGCCGGCAATCGAAACGGTGCCGACCAGCACGGCCGAGGCGGAGATTCTTGCTGCGGCAGCGGGCGGACCGGATCAGAACACCATCGCGGTGCTGCCGTTCCTGAACTTGAGCACGGACCCGGAAAACGCGTTCTTCGCCGACGGTATTTCCGAGGAGTTGTTGAACATTCTCGCCGGCGTGGACGGGCTCAAGGTGGCGTCGCGCACGTCCGCGTTTTCTTTCAAGGGCAAGGACACGCCGATTCCCGAGATCGCGCGCGAACTTGGGGTGCGTCACATCCTCGAGGGCTCGGTGCGCCGCCAGGGCGACCGTGTACGGATCACCGCACAGCTGATCGAGACGCGCAGCGACACACACCTTTGGTCGGAAACCTTCGAGCGCGAGTTGGTTGATATTTTCCGTGTGCAGGAAGAAATCGCGCGCGCCATCACCACCGCGCTCGAGGGCGTGCTTGGCGTACAGCAGGTTTCCGTCGCTGCGGCGACAACCGACCTGACGGCCTACGAGCTTTTCCTGCGGGGGCGCACGCGTTTCTACCAGCGCAGCAACCTGGACGAGTCGATCGCGGACCTGCAGGCCGCGACCGAGCGTGATCCGGAGTTCGCCGCAGCCTGGGCATTTCTCGGCGCGGCCCGCTTCGTGGTCGGCAGCGGCGGCTATCCCACCGAGCTCGATCGTGCGGACTTGATGGAGGGGGGCCGGCGCGCAGTGGAGCGAGCCCTTGCCCTGGATCCGGAGCTCGCCACTGCGCTGGCCGTCAAGGGCCAGTTCTTGACGCGCAACGGGGATGCAGCCCAAATCGTCGAAGGCCTGGCGCTGCTCGAGCGTGCTGCGAGCCGCGTGACGGCCGATACCTCTGCGCCGATGTGGCTCGGCTTGTCCCTGCTTGAACTCGGGCTTGTCGAGCGCGCCTTGCCGCATCTCGAGAAGGCTTATGCGCTGGATCCCCTGGTGGCCATCAACAACGGTTACCTCGGCATCGCCTACGCCACTGCTGGACGAATCGACGAAGCGATCCCGGCGGTCCAGCGCGCCAAGGACCTCACCGGTGCCAGCTTCTGGCATTACCCTGTCCTGATCGAGCTGGTGAATTCCGGCGACGAGGCGCGCGCCGAGGAGTTGCTCGGCGCCCTCATTGCCGATGACGATACCTTTGCGGGAGAACGGGATTTCTTTGCCGACTTGCGGCTTGCGCTCTCGGATCCCTCGCAGCGCGACGCGGTGTTCGTGCCTGCAGAGCCGGCCACAATCGAGAACAACGATTATTTGTTCGTCATCAAGAGCTTGATGTTTCGAAACGGGGACGGCGCGATCGGCGCGGCGAACTCAAGACTCGGTGAGCTGATGTTGACGATCAACGCTTGGCTGCCATCGCTGGGATGGATTCGCGAGGACCCCGCCTGGTTCGCGTTCATGGAGGGCACCGCCGCAGTGGCGTTCTGGGAGCTGGAAGGTTTCCCGCCGGGCTGCCGCGCGGTCGATGAACCCGCC
>CAYTXS010000477.1:0-1513 GCA_964441585.1 uncultured Thioalkalivibrio sp. | reverse complement strand
TTGCGCACGAAATTGCCGTCGACCTTGATGTAGTCCACCGGCAGGTTCTGCAGGTAGCTGAACGACGACAGGCCGTTGCCGAAATCGTCCAGCGAGAACTCGCAGCCGTGCGCTTTAAGCTGGTTCATGAAATGGACCGCCCGGCCGAGATTCGAGATGGCCGCCGTCTCGGTGATCTCAAAGCAGATGGTGCGCTCGGCCGGCTGATGCTCTTCGATGGCAGCGAGGACGAACTCGAGGAACTTGTCGTCGTTCAGCGACGTGCCGGACAGGTTGATGGAGAGAGTGTAGCCGTCGTCCTGCCCGTCCTGCCCATTCTGGCCCGGCTTGTAGGCCAGTTGTTCGAGCGCCTGGGTAATCACCCAGCGATCGACCATCGGCATGATGTTGTAACGCTCGGCTGCCGGAATAAAGGCGTTCGGCGGCACCATGCGATCGTGCTCGTCGCGCATGCGGATGAGCAGTTCGTAGTGACCGCGCCGGTCCGGGTTGTCGCCGATGGCGACGATGGGCTGGAAATACAGTTCGAGACGGTCCTCGTCGATGGCGCGCGTGATGCGGGACACCCATTGCATCTCGGCATGACGCTCGGGGGCCGCGCCGTGCTGGTAAACATGCACCCGGTTGCGACCCAGGTCCTTCGCCGAGTAACAGGCCACGTCCGCCGCCGACAGCAGGCTCTCGATGCTCTCGGATTCTTCCTGGATCGCTACCAGCCCGATGGATACGCCGATATCGAAAGCCGCTTCCTTGACCACGAAGCGATAGTCGCGGATCGCGCTGCGCATCTCGTTGGCGATCTCCACGGCGCGATCCAGGGAGCAGTTCTGCAGCAGCACGCCAAACTCGTCACCGCCGAGTCGCGAGACGGTATCGGTGCCGCGCACGAAGGTGCGGATGAGGGCGGTCACCTGGCGCAGCAACTGGTCGCCGGCGGTGTGCCCGCACGTGTCGTTGACCACCTTGAACTGGTCGAGATCGAGATAGAGCAGCACATGCGACGCGCCAGCGCGCGCGGTGGTGAGCGCCTCTTCGAGACGGATCTCGAACTCGCGGCGGTTGATCAGCCCGGTGAGTGAATCGTGCGCAGCATGGTGCGCCAGCTGGCGGCGCAGCTGCCGCTCCTTGCTGACGTCATGCAGCACCAGCACCACCCCCGCCACTTCGCCGCTGGTGCCGCGAATCGGCGCGGCCGAATCCTGGATGGGGATCTCGCGACCGCTGCGGGAAATGAGGATCGAATGCTGGCCGACCTCGGTAAGCGCACCGTCGCGCAGGCAGACTTCCGCGGGGTTTTCCAACGTGTGGCCGCGGGTCTCGTGGCGCAGCATGAAGACCTCGCGCACCGGGCGGCCGCGCGCCTCGGCCAGCGGCCAGCCGGTCAGAGTCTCGGCCACCGGGTTGAGGTAATCGACGCGCCCCTCGTTGTCGGTGGTGATAACGCCGTCGGCGATGGAACTGAGCGTGACCTGGGCGCGTTCGCGCTGCGCATGGACTTCGAGCTCGGCGCGCT
>CAYTXS010000476.1:0-1514 GCA_964441585.1 uncultured Thioalkalivibrio sp. | reverse complement strand
CCGTCGTTGATGCGGCAGATGTAGCGGCCGCCGGAGCGCTCGATCAACAGGTGATGATCGCCGGGGGCGACGAAGACATGACCGTGCAGCACCACATCGCCGTCCTCCGCTTCCTTGACCCGCAGGCGTGTGAGCTTGTCCATGCGTTCCGCGAAAGCGCGGCTGAAACCCGGCGGGATGTGCTGGGCGATGACGATACCCGGCGCGTCCGGCGGCATGCCGAGAAGCACCTCCTTGATGGCCTCGGTTCCCCCGGTGGAGGCGCCGATCGCGATCAGGCTGTCGGTGGTGTTCAGATGCCTGCGGCGCGGCGGCGGCAGGACCGCGTCCGCCGTCAACGATGAGCTGGGCGTGGCACCGCGCACCTTGGCGCGCGCTGCGGTTTTCACCTTGGCGCACAATTCCTCGCCGAGCTCGGTCAGCTGGTTGCCGAGGTCGCCCTTGGGCTTGGTGATGAAATCGATCACGCCCAGTGACAGGGCCTCGAGCGTGACGTCCGCGCCGCGCTCGGTCAGCGAGGACACCATCACGACCGGCATGGGTCGCAGGCGCATCAGGTTGCGCAGGAAGGTCAGGCCGTCCATGCGCGGCATCTCGACGTCGAGCGTCAGGACATCGGGGTTGAGTTCCTTGATCTTTTCCCGCGCGATGATCGGGTCGGGCGCGGCGCCGACGACCTCGATGGCCGGATCCTTGCGCAGCATCAGCGTCAGGATCTTCCGCACCAGCGCGGAGTCGTCGATGATCAGGACCTTGATAGGCGAGTCTGGCATCAGAGTGTCCTCAAAAGAGTTCCACGCTGCCCGTGTCGGGCATGTGGTCGATTTCATCCAGGTAGCGCGTCTCGCGCTTGATGATCGTGTCGTTGCGCAGCACCTGCAGGCGCTTGACCTTCACGCGCCCCGTGTCCGGCATGTAAACGACCTTGCGCGGCCAGTCGCCGCCGAGGTCCTCACCGGCGATCTTCAGGTTCTCGGTGCGCAGGAACTCGCGCACGAAAGTGGCGTTGCGTGAACCGATGTCGGACATCTGCACCAGGACACGTCCTCCGCCGACGACCTTGACTTCCAGTCGCTCACGCCGCGCCCCGAGCTTGTACATCTCGTTCAGCAGGCTTTCCATCGCGAAGGTGCCGTAGCGGGCCGCCTGCGAGAGGCACTGGCCCCAGCGGCTGTCCGGATGACCGTGGGGGAGCATGAAGTGGTTCATGCCGCCGATGCCTAGCTCGCGATCGCGAATGCACGCGGAGACGCAGGAGCCGAGCACCGTGACGATGATCTCGCCCCGCGTCGAGACGTAGAACTCGCCGGGCAGGATCTTGACAGCCATGGTGCCGTGATCGCGGTCGAAGTAGAGGTTCGGAACCAGCGCGCTCCCCAGCGGCGGCGTGGTAGTTGCCTTGGCGGGCTTCATTTGCGCTGCACCGGGGTGTAGACCGTCTTGCCGCGGGAGGCGAACAGGTCGATCGCGTGCGCGAAGCTCTCGGCATGACCGGCGAACAGCAGCCCCTCGGG
>CAYTXS010000475.1:0-1517 GCA_964441585.1 uncultured Thioalkalivibrio sp. | reverse complement strand
GGCCGCGGTGGATGCGCTGGTGCCAGTTCACCGCGTGTGCAGCCACGCCGCCCGAAGCCACGAGGTGGCACGGGCCGATGGTGGCCGGCACATAAGCCTCGAACTGTTGCGGCGCATACCGGTCGCCGTAGCAGACCACGATCTCGTCACCGTGAAACAGCTGCACGCGGCGGCCGTTGGCCAACTGCAGCCGGGCGTGGTGGCGCAGGCGCTTGACGCGGGCCAGCGCGAGATCGCCGGCCCTGGGGGTGGCGCCCGTGAGAAGCGTGCGCGCGTCTCCCAGGTCCGCTCGTCGCGTGACGAACGCCGCCCGCGCAGCACCCAGTCGTTCCTTGGCGAGCGGCCGCGCCGGGCCGCAGGGACTGTTGGCGTCCGCCTCGGACGGGCACGGCTCGGGCGCTATTTTCGAGATCATGGCTTCACTGGTCATCGGGGCGGGCTCCCTGTTAGCCGGATTCTTCCGGGGCGGCGCGTCGAGTCACGAACCTTACAGTTGGGGAGAATATACCCAAATATGAGATTGTCAAGACTCGGGGACGAAAAAAGGGCCCCGGTGGATGTCCGTCTTCCCGGTTCCGCTTCTTGCCCGGCGGTACAGCTACGAGGCCCCCAGGGACGCGGTGCGCTTGGCGTGACGGCCGGATGGTGGTATCCATGGGCGCTCGTCATCGCATCCAGCCAAGGCTTCAGGCTCCATGTACAAGAGAACCTCGGCATTAGGCCTGGCGACCCGCAGCCACCAGCGCTTCGGCGCCCGTTCACGCATCGTGGCGATGTTCGCGGACATGCGCGGCTTCTCGAACTGGAGCGAGACGCAGCCGCTCGACGATGTGGCGGACCTCGTCAAGCTGCAGTTCGGCTATGTCATGCAGCTTTGCGACGACTACCAGCAGCCCTTCCAGAAGTTTCTCGGCGACGGCTTCGTGTTGCTCTGGGAGCTGGATAGCGATGAGGATTTGCCGCGCTGCCTGGTGAGCGCGCTCGACGCGACCTTCGCCCTGCACAAGGGCTACGCCGCCCTCGCGCAATCACTGCCCTATGCCGCGCCGACCGGCTACGGCGTGGGGATTTCAGTCGGCGAGGCGATCCGCATCCAGCTCGAGCCGCACCTCAGCGCCTCGAGCGAAGTGGACTTCGTCGGCTACCCGCTCAACTGCGCCGCAAGGATGCAGACGCTCGCCTCAGGCTTCGGCACGGCCCTGTGCGCCAGCACGGTCCGCGCCCTGCAGGCCGACCCGGAGCGCTACCTGCGCACACTGCTGCCCGGCTTCGGCCGCCGGCTCCTGAGACCTCCGCAGGACATGCTGGAGCGGGCCGCGGTCACCAAGGGACTGAAGCCGGCCGACCGTGAGGGTTTCCGGCACCTGTCTTTCGTGGACGGGGAAGAATGGCTCTGGCGGACACCTGACGTACGCCAGTAGATTGAACGATCATCGTTTACGGCGGGGTTCGTCTTGACCGCCGCTCAGTCCGCGACCTGGTATTTCTCCTCGAGCGCCGCGTAGCGCGGGTCGCTG
>CAYTXS010000474.1:0-1524 GCA_964441585.1 uncultured Thioalkalivibrio sp. | reverse complement strand
GCCGCTTCGCCGAGCACTGGATCGACGTCCAGCGCGAGGAGTTCAAGCGCATGGGCATCACCGGCAACTGGGCCGATCCCTACCTGACGATGGATTTCCACGCCGAGCGGGTGATCGCCGAGGAATTCATGACCTTCCTCATGAACGGCTCGCTCTACCAGGGGTCCAAGCCCGTGATGTGGTCGCCGGTGGAAAAGACCGCACTGGCCGAGGCGGAGGTGGAGTACCACGACCGCCAGACGGACGCGGTCTGGGTGCCGTTCCGCGTGGTGCCGAAGTCGGAAAAGATGGCGCTGCTGGACGCAGAGCCCACCGCCTTCAACGAGTCGCTTCATGCGCTGGCGGAAAGCGATCTGGACACCGCCAAGGTGGTGATCTGGACGACGACGCCATGGACGCTGCCGCAGAACCGGGCGATCTGTTTCGGGCCGGGGATCAGCTACGGCCTCTACGAGGTCACGGGTCGGCCCGAGGAATGCTGGGTGCGCATCGGCGACCGGTATCTGCTGGCCGATGCGCTGGCCGAAGAGGCGCTGGCGGCCATGCGCCTGGAGCCGTCGATGTATCGCCGCCTGCGCGACGTGACCGCCGAGGAGCTCGGGGCGTTGTCCTGCGCCCATCCCCTGCGGGGCGCCGAGGGTGCGAACGGCGAGTGGGATTTCGACGTCCACCTCTTCGCCGGCGACCACGTGACCGACGAGGCGGGCACGGGCTTCGTGCACACCGCGCCCAGCCACGGGGACGACGACTACGCCATCTTCCTGCGCGAACGCGGCGGCCCGAAGGCCTTCGAGATGACGCATAACATCCTCGACGACTCGTCCTACCGCGCGGACCTGCCCTTTTTCGGCGGGGAACGGATCATCCGCGAGAACGGCAAGCCCGGGAACGCCAACAAGGCAGTGATCGACAAGCTCGTGGAGGTCGGCAAGCTCTTGGCCCGCAAGCGTATCACCATCTCGGACGCGCATTCGTGGCGGTCCAAGGCCCCGGTGATCCGGCTCAATCGCCCGCAGTGGTTCGCGGCGATCGACAAGGACCTCGGCGACGGCAAGGACGCACATGGGCGCACAATCCGCGAACGGGCGCTGACCTCGATCAACGAGCTGGTGACCTTCACGCCCGTGTCGGGCCAGAACCGCCTGCGCTCGATGATGGAGGCGCGGCCCGACTGGGTGCTGTCGCGGCAGCGCGCCTGGGGCGTGCCGCTGACCTGTTTCGTGAAGAAGGGCGCGGCGGCGAGCGATCCCGATTTCCTGCTGCGCGATCCGGCGGTCAATGCCCGCGTGCTGGAGGCCTTCGAGACCGAGGGCGCGGATGCGTGGTACAGGCCCGGCGCCAAGGAACGGTTCCTCGGAAACGACCACGACCCCGACGCCTACGAGCAGGTGTTCGACATCCTCGACGTGTGGTTCGATAGCGGCTCCACCCACGCCTTCGTGCTGCGCGACCGCCCGGACGGGACCGAAGACGGCATCGCGGATGTCTACATGGAGGGCACCGACCAGCATCGCGGGTGGTTCC
>CAYTXS010000473.1:0-1527 GCA_964441585.1 uncultured Thioalkalivibrio sp. | reverse complement strand
TCATCTTGTTCACCATGAAGTTCGTCTGGCCGCCCATCGTGAAAGCGTTGGAGGAACGGCGTGAGCGGATCGCGGAAGGTCTTGCGGCGGCCGAGCGCGGCCAGAAGGCGCTGGACGAGGCAGATGCCCGGGTGGCCGAACGCCTTCGCGAAGCGCGTCAGCAGGCAGCCCAGATCATCGAGCAGGCCGAGCGCCGCGGTGCCGAGCTCATGGCCGAGGCGAAGCAGGATGCCGAGGCCGCGGCCGAGCGGATCATGAGCCGCGGGCGAGCCGAGCTGGCCCAGGACACCAACCGGGCGCGGGAGGCGTTGCGCGGCGAAGTGGCAGCGATCGCTTTGTCCGGCGCGCAGCAGCTGCTCGAGAAGGAGATCGACGCCGGTACGCATCGCGAACTGCTCGATCGCCTCTCCAGCCAGCTCTAGGCCTTGCTGGGAGACTGACACATGGCAGAAAAGACGACCATCGCCCGGCCCTATGCAGGTGCGGTGTTCGAAATCGCCCAGGAGGAAGGCGCCCTGGCGGGATGGTCCGAGTTCCTGGAGCGCGGCGCCCGCTCCGCGGCGGACGAGCGCGTCCAGGCGCTGATCGGCAATCCGGCGATCAGCCGCGAGGCACTGGCGGAGTTGTTCATCGAGCTGTGCGGAGACGCTGCGGGCGAGCACGGCGCCAGCTTCCTAAGGCTGCTTGCGGACAACGGTCGCATGGCCTGGCTTCCCGAGATCGCCGCCGAATACGAGGTCCTGCGCGCCGAGGCTGAGAACATCGTGGATGTGCAGCTGACCTCCGCAGTGGAACTGGATACCGCGCAGCGCGACAGCTTCGCTGCGTCGCTCAGGAAGCGACTCGGTCGCAACGTGCGCTTGCACTGCGACACGGATGAGAAACTGCTCGGCGGCGCGATCATACGCGCCGGCGACCTGGTCATCGATGGCTCGTTGTCCGGCCGCCTCGAACGGCTGGCCGGCGCCGTCACGCACTAAAGGATTCTGGAAATGTCCATCAAGGCATCTGAAATCAGCGATCTGATCAAAGAGAAGATCCTCAAGTTCGAGTCCACGACGGTCGCCAGCAATGTCGGCACCGTAGTCTCGGTGACAGACGGTATCGTGCGCATTCACGGTCTGGCGAACGCCGCCTACGGTGAAATGCTGGAGTTCCCGGAGAACACCTTCGGTCTCGCGCTGAACCTCGAGCAGGACTCGGTCGGCGCGGTGGTGCTCGGCGACTACCTGCACATCTCCGAGGGCGACGAGGTCAAGACCACGGGGCGCATCCTCGAGGTGCCGGTCGGTGAGGCGCTGCTCGGGCGCGTGGTCAACGCCCTCGGCGTCCCGCTCGACGGCAAGGGCCCGATCCAAAGCGACGTGACCTCCCCGATCGAGAAAGTCGCGCCGGGCGTGATCTGGCGCCAGTCGGTCGATCAGCCGATGCAGACCGGGCTGAAGGCGGTCGATGCGATGGTTCCGGTCGGGCGGGGCCAGCGCGAGCTGATCATCGGCGATCGCCAGACCGGCAAGAGCGCGGTGG
>CAYTXS010000472.1:0-1539 GCA_964441585.1 uncultured Thioalkalivibrio sp. | reverse complement strand
CGCCCTGGCGTTTCCGCGGAAACGTTCCGCCCTGGCGTCTCCGCGGAGACGTTTCGCTGCCGGTGGGACGGCAAGCCGCCGGATTACGGCGCCATGGTGCGGTTGCTGGACCACAGGACAAGCTGCAGAACATCTCGCCGGAACGCCTGATGCAGGCGCGGGTGTCACTCGTAGTGACTCCAGAGCCGCAGCACTTTCACCACGTGCTCCTTCTCCAGGACCTCGTAGACCAGGCGGTGCTGGATATTGATGCGGCGTGAATATGCCCCGGCGAGGTCACCGAGGAGCTTTTCGTAGGGCGGGGGTCGGCGCAACGGATCTTCGGCCAGGATGGCGAGCAACTCCTCGGCTTTCGGTTTCAGGCCGCTCGCCGCGAGTTTCTTTGCATCCTTTTGCGCTTGCTTCGTGTAGACGAGCCGCCAGCTCACCAGCCGGGGTCCTCACCGCACTCCTCGACCGGCGTCTCCATGCCCTCCCGGATCGATTCCCGCATCCCGGGAATGGACAGCAGGAACAGCGTCTCCTGGATCGCCTCCCAGTCTTCCTCCGACACCAGCACCGCGTTATTCCGCTTTCCGGAAATGATCAGTGGCTGGTGCGACGAGGCAGTCTCGTCGATCAGGCGGTAAAGGTTTGCGCGTGCCTCGCTGGCGGTGATCGCAGCCATGTTATCTCTCCCGTCGGGCATGGAACGACGCAATGGTACGTAGTTTCGTACGTACGTCAATAGGTACGTGCTCAAGGATTTGTCGCCCGGATGTCAGGTCGGAGTGAGACGGATACGCGAAACGTGCCTACCTGACGCCGGCTACATCCTGCGATGAGCTATGAACTGGCGCCCGTCGACGCGCCGTCGCCGGCCTGGTGACGCCGGGCAGTCTGGGTGTTGAACTCATGTTGTCACCGCTCAGCGTCCAGCGCCTCTGCTCTTCGCGCGATCTCCGTCACCGCCCCGTTCACCAGCGGGCTGTACAGCGGCAGGTGGCCGAACCAGTACAAGAGCCCCCAGAACCCGGCGGGGTGCCAGTAGGCGCACATCTCGACCACGCGCTTCTCGCCGCGCTCGCGGATGTTGAACTCCTGCAGGCCGGAGCCGGGCGCGCGCATCAGCATCGACAGCGTGAGGCGTTCGTTCGGCTTCAGGCCGAGCACGCGCCAGCCGTCGACCACGTCGCCCATGCGCAGCGCCTCGGGATCGCGCCGCCCGGTGCGGAAGCTGGGGCCGCCGATCAGCCAGTCGAAGGCACGACGCAGCCACCACAGCGGGCGGTAGGAGAAGAAGTCGCCGTCCCGGCCGAATTGCTGCAGCACCTTGAACAGCGACTCGCGGGACGCGGTGGTCTCCTGCTGGCCGCAGAATTTCTTGGCGTAGAAGGAGTACTGCGGGTTCCAGTCGCGGCAGGCGATGGATCCCTCGACCCAGCGCGCGCAGGCCTGGCGGCTCTTCTCCGCCTCCAGCGTGGCGGCGACGGATTCGCGCAAGCTGAGCAGGTGCTGCGGCACGAGCTCGCGCATCTCGTGGTCTTCGCCGACGTAGTC
>CAYTXS010000471.1:0-1540 GCA_964441585.1 uncultured Thioalkalivibrio sp. | reverse complement strand
TCGCGGAGCTGACCCATTCCGGCCGGTAGCCGGCGCTGCGCGACGGGCGCCAGCCCTCCACGCGGATCGCATCGACCATCATCGGTCCGGCCGGCGCGGCCGACAGCACCACGCTGTCGGGCCCGGTGAAACGGTAGGTGACGCCGCTGCCGGCGAGCAGCACGCGCAGGGCGTTCTCGGGCGTGTACTCGCCCTGCAGCGCCGGGGCCTGTTTTCCGGCCACCAGCTCCGGTGCGTAGGACAGGCTGATGCCCGCCTCGCTGGCCAGGCGGTTCAGCGACTCGCCCAGCGGACCCGCCGGGATAGAAAAAACTTGCTGGGCGCCGCCCGCGGGCGCCTGCGCGGAAGCTTCCTGCGCGAGGACCGATCCCGGCCACGCCAGGGTGGTCACTGCGCCGAGCAGCATGGCTGCCACCAGTGCGGCGGAGGACTTGAGGAGCGAGAAAAAATCGTTCGATTGCATGGTTCCGATGTCCCGTAGGTTTCTGAATGCCAATCATTGGCGTTTTCATTGACCATGCCGGACGAAGTCGAAAAAAGGGTCACCGGGCGACGACGGTGACCCAGAACGGGGTGCGCCGCTCGACCCGCACGGGCAGCGTCTCGCCGAGCAGTTCGAGGACGCGGTCCGTGTCGTCGAGCTGGAACACCCCCGACAGGCGTAGCTCCGCCACCGCCGGGTCGCAGCGCAGGAGGCCGGGCCGGTAACGGGACAGCTCCGCGAGAAAGTCTTCCAGGCGCTGGTTGCGGCTGACGAGCTGCCCGCGAGACCAGGCGGGCCTGGCCTCGTCGTGAACCGTGGACGGAAACACCTGCTGCCCGTCGAAATCCAGCCTCCTGCCCGCGTCCAGGCGATGCGCCTGGGCCGCGCCGAGCGGCCGGACCGCGACGGCATGCTCGAACACGGTGACGCCGGTGCGCCCGTCGTCGAGATCGCGGACAGTGAAGCGGGTCCCCAGGGCGCGGACCGTGCCATGTCGTGTCTGTACGACGAAGGCGCGCGAGTGACCGGCGCTGTCCGGGACCGTCGAGACCAGGATCTCGCCCTCGACCAGCACCAGCCGCCGCTCTTCGGCGGAATACTCCAGGCGCACGGCCGACGCCGTGTTCAACGACAGCCGGCTGCCGTCGGGCAGCGCCACGTCGTCGCGCTCGCCGACGGCCGTGCGGTAATCGGCCGTCACCCGGGGCGCATGCAGCCAGGCCGCGTAACCGGCCGGGGCCGCGAAGGCCAGTGCCACGAGCGACTTCAGCACCGCGCGCCGGTCCGTGCGATGACGCCCGAGCACTTCCGCGCCGATCTCGGCCGGCACCCCATCGAACATGCGCTGCAGTTCGAGCGCAGCCTGCCATGCTTTCTCATGGGCTTCGCTGTGCCGGCGCCACGCGTCGAGCTCGGCCACCTCGCGCGCGTCCAGGGATCGCTGCTGCGCGAGGGCGAGCCACGACGCCGCCTCGTCGAGGACGGATTCGGATCCCGACGCGTGTTTCAGAGCAGCGCTGCGAGACATTGCCGGTAAGCCTGTTGCATGTAGCGCTT
>CAYTXS010000470.1:0-1541 GCA_964441585.1 uncultured Thioalkalivibrio sp. | reverse complement strand
CGTGGCCTCGAAACCGATGCTGGACTTCTGTCCGGCCACCATCACCTGGGCGAGCGTCACGTTCGGATCACCCTGCTGGAATGCTGTCGCAAGACTGCTCGATTGCGCCTGCAACTGGTTCACGCTATCGACCGACTGCTTCAAAAGATGGGCAAAGCCCTGCGGCCCCTCCGGCGCTTCCGTGGGCGGCTTCACCGGGCTGCGCTCGGCGAGCGCCCGCATCTGTGTGATGACCTGCTGGATCTGCATATCGCTCATCGTCTCTCTCCTCCCCTAGGGGATCGCCAGGCCCAGCTCGCGCATCCGGGCGAGCTTGTAGCGCAGGGTCCGCGGGCTGATACCGAGACGGGCCGCCGCATCCTTGCGACTGCCCGCCTCGACCCGCAAGGCGTTCAGGATCAGTTGTTCTTCGTGGCCACGGACTTCCGCGTCCAGGCCGGCGCCCGGGGCCGTGCCGTTCGCGCCGTTGGCCGCGGCCGCGCGGCTGTCGGCGCCGTTCATGTGTCCGGTCACGGTCGTCGCCCGGCCGTCCTCCATGTGCAGCGCGGCCGCGTCGATCGTCTCGCCGGTGCACAGCACCAGGGCCCGCTGCACGACGTTTTCCAGTTCGCGCACATTGCCCGGCCAGTCGTGGGCCAGCAGGCGTCGCTCGGCGCAGGCGGCGAAACGAATCGCTCGCCCGTCCGCGTGGCGCGCCAGCAGGCGCTGCGCGAGGGGCAGCAGGTCGCCGGGCCGCGCGCGCAGCGCCGGGACATGCAAGGGAAAGACGTTCAGGCGGTAATACAGGTCCTCGCGCAGCAGGCCGGCGTCCACCGCGCCGCGCAGGTCGCGATTCGAGGTGGCGATGATCCGTACGTCGAAAGGAATGACCCGCCGGCCGCCGATGCGCTCCACCTCGCGTTCCTGGAGCACCCGCAGCAACTTGGCCTGCAGGCCGATCTCCATCTCGGTGATCTCGTCGAGCAGCAGGGTGCCGCCCTGCGCCTGCTCGAACTTGCCCGGCCGCGTCTCGGTGGCCCCGGTGAAGGCGCCCCGCTCGTAGCCGAACAGCATGGCTTCGAGCATGTTCTCGGGAATCGCCGCGCAGTTCACGGCGACGAAGGGTTGCTCCGACCGGCTCGAGGCGCCATGCAGGTAACGCGCATAGACCTCCTTGCCGACGCCGGACTCGCCGGTGAGCATCACGGCGGCGTCTGAACCCGCTACGCGCGTCGCCAGCGCCAGCAACTCGCGGCTCACGGGATCGACCGCCACGGGCGCAGGCCTGTCGTGGTCGTGTCCGTTCAGCTGCGGCTTCGCTTCCATCCGTCAATCCACTCCGTAAATCACGGCCCCACGGCCGCCGAACGAAGAGGAAGCAAGTTCCGTGCCGAAAGCAGCGGAACTTTAGAAAACAGGGAGTTAGCTTGAGACGGCGGCCGACCGGCCTGAGGCCGTCAAGATTCCGTCGCGAACCCGAGACGGTCGATGCCGAACTTGCGCAGCTTCTCGACCAGCGTCGTGCGGCGCATGCCGAGCGACTTGGCGGCGTCGGCGACGAT
>CAYTXS010000469.1:0-1543 GCA_964441585.1 uncultured Thioalkalivibrio sp. | reverse complement strand
GGCGTGGACAGCACGTTGGTGTCGGAGTCGCTGAGCAACGCGCGCAGCACGACGCCCCAGTTGGTGCCGGAGGAGCTGTTGATCCGCCCGCCACCCAGCAGGATGCCCTGCGGCAGTCCGCCGATGGCCTGGGCCAGCCCGGAGTCGCCGGAGAGCGCCGCGCCGGCGATGTCGCTGATGTTGCCGCCGGAGCCGAGCTTCGTCAGGCCGATGATGTTGTTGTCGTTGCTGCCGTCCAGCGCCCACGTGACCCCGAGTTCGGCGGCGCGGTTGTAGGAGACCTCCGCGACGATCGCCTCGACCAGCACCTGCGCACGGCGGATGTCGAGCTTGTCGATGACCATCTTCAGGCTGCGCATGACCTCGGCCGGGGCCGTGATGACGAGGGCGTTGGTGCCGGGGTCGGCCCAGATCAGCACGCCGTCGTCGCGGCGGACCGTGCCGCCGCCCTGCTGTTGGGCGCCGCCGGCGGCGCCGAGATTGGAGTCGGCCGTGGCCTGTTCGCCCAGTCGCTGGGCGAGGTCCTCGGCGTCGGCATAACGGAGGTAGACGACCTGGGTGTTGCCGCCTTCTTCGAGCGGCGTGTCCAGGTGCGAGATGAGGGCGCGCAGCCGCAGCCGGGCCAGTTCGTCGCCGCTGATAAGCACGCTGTTGGTGCGATCGTCGGCCACGAGCCCGAGGGGCTTGCTCGTCTCGCCGCCCATGCTCGCTTCGCGCAGTGCCGATACGACGCGGACGACGTCCCCGGCCGAGGCGTGTTGCAGGGAGATCACCTCGATCTCCGCGTCGGCGCCGGTGTCGATGCGCTGGATGATCCGCAGCAGGCGGTTCACGTTGGAGGCACGATCCGAGATGATGAGCATGTTCGAGGCCTGGTGGGCCGCCAGGTGGCCGTATTGCGGGATCAGCGGCCGCAGGATAGGCACCAGCTGCGCGGCGCCGACGTTCTTGATCGTGATCACCTGGGTGACGATTTCGTCCGGACTGCCGGGCTGGGCCCGCGGCAGGTCGACGCCCGGCACCTGCCGTGCATTCGCATCGGGCAGGATCTTGACCAGGTCCCCTGCCGGTACCGCGATGTACCCGTGGACCTCGAGAATGGACAAAAAGGTCGCGTAAAACGCGTCGGGACTCATCGGTTCCGCCGACAGCATCGTCACCTGGGCCCGCACCCGCGGGTCGATGATGAAGTTGCGCCCGGTGATCGCGCTCACGGCTTCGATGATCTGGCGCAGATCAGCATCCTTGTAATTCGGCGTGATGGTCGGCTGCTGGGCGAGGGCGGCGGGCGTCGCCAGCAGGAAAAGGAGAGCGAGGAGCAGGGCCGTGAGGCGTCCCGGAACCCCGGTCGGGCGTCGATCAAGAATCATCATGGCAATCCGCCGTGGGCTCATTCTGTGGGGTTCCCGTTCGCGCCACCCTGCAGGCCTTCCTGCAAGGCAGCGGTGTCCAGTGTCAACATTTCAATTTCGCCGTTGCGATCGACCGTCACCGTCACCGAGGTCGCGTCGGCCAGGCTGCGGAATATTTCCATGCCGCGGGC
>CAYTXS010000468.1:0-1545 GCA_964441585.1 uncultured Thioalkalivibrio sp. | reverse complement strand
TGGTCACGGCGCTGAACACCTGGTTCGGCAGCCTGATGCACTGCCGGACGTTTCACGCCGACCTGCATGCCGGCAACCTGATGGCGCTGCGCGACGGACGCATCGGCTTCATCGATTTCGGCATCGTGGGGCGGATCCGCGAAGAGACCTGGCGCGCGATGTTCGCCCTTGCGGACGGGCTGCCGAAAGGGGATTTCAAGGTGGTCGCGGAAGGGCTTGCGACCATGGGCGCGACCCGCGAAGGCGTGGATACGGCGCGGCTCGCGACCGACCTCGAGGCACTATTCCAGCGGCTGGATCTCGCACCCGGCTCGCCTGGCGGTACCGCGGATTATCCGGTCTATGACGAACCGCCGGAAGACGAAGACCTCAACCGTGCCTTGATGGAACTCGTGGCGGTAGGCCGGCGTCACGGCATTCGTTTCCCGCGTGAGTTCACCCTGCTGGTGAAGCAGTTCCTCTATTTCGACCGCTATATCCGGATGCTGGCGCCGGATCTCGCGTTGTTCGGCGATTCGAGGGTCAATGCGTTGCCGAACCTGGGCTAACGGCGGGCCAACCCGGGCTGGATTCAATCGATCTCGTGCGCGTCCCGTTCCGGGCGAGCAGGCCTAGACGTAGCCCTGCGACTGGTAGCTGGTATAGCCCGCCGCCGTCAGGCGCTCCAGCTCCCCGAACAGCGTCTTGTCGATCGCCGTGAAGTTGAAGCACGACTTGCCCTGCATGCGCTGTTTGAGCTCCGAAGACACGGAATCGAGGAGCGCGGGCTGCACGTAGAGCGGCATGAGGTGAAACGCGACATAGCTCTTTTTGACCTGGACGGCGCCAAAGAACAGGGGCTTTTTGTTCTTCATGATGTGGCGCGTATCCACATACAACTCGTTCTGTGTGTCTGTCTTGATCTCGAGCTCGGCACCGTAGGGGCGGAGGATCGAACTCAGCTCGGCGAACACGGGCCGCAAATCTGGCATGGAATCCTCCCTGTTGGCTACACGTTCGGTGGCCACCCCATGCGGCGCCACAGTCCAACGGCCCGCCTGACTACAACGTCAGTGCGCGGTCTTTCGAGTCTTGATGGTATCAACTGACCTCAGCAGCTCAAGCAGCGCCCGCGTCATGATGTTTCGCTGGTCAACAGCTGGTATCTCGGCGCGTCGACCTGGCGGGCACATCGAGTCGGCTGAGGCCCATGTCATGGGGCCGTCTCCTCCGCTTCGCCGAGGGCGTAGGCGACCGCCTGTGAAGCGTGGATTTCAGTCGTGTCGTACAGCGGGATGTCCGTATCCTCAGGCCGCAGCAGCAGGCCGATCTCGGTGCAGCCGAGGATCACGGCCTCGGCGCCGCACGACGCCAGCTCATCGACGACCTGCAGGTAGGCACGCCGGGAGTTGGGGTCGATGGCGCCCTGGCACAACTCTTGGTAGATGATCCGATGCACGAGTTCGCGCTGTGGCGGCTCGGGTACCAGCACCTCGACCCCGAAACGGGCAAGGCGATCACTGAAGAACGCCTGTTCCATGGTGAACCGCGTGCCCAGCAGGCCCA
>CAYTXS010000467.1:0-1556 GCA_964441585.1 uncultured Thioalkalivibrio sp. | reverse complement strand
GCCTCAAGCAGCGAAGCGGTAGGCCGACAAAACCTCAAGCAGCGAAGCGGCAGGCCAAAAAAAACTCCCGCGCTCAAGCAGCGTCAGCGATAGCGCCCTGAGACCCCGCTCAAACATCGAAGCGATCGACCATGACCGTCAGTTATCCACATTTCTGACGATATTCCGGCGCAAAACGCGTAGATTGTTGCAGTCTCGAGATCAGTGCCCCCGATCGATGCGCCTATGAATACCTTCGCCCGGTTCAATCTCCTGGATCGCCTTCCTGCGCTGGTCGCGGTGGATCTGGAGGTGTGCCCCCGGACCTCGCGGATCAAGGCGATCGGTGCGGTGCGGGCGGGGCAGGAGCCGCCGCTCAGCTGGCAGGGCAAGGATGCCCGCGCGGGCGTCGAGAGGCTGGCAAGCTATCTCGAGGGCGCGGGGCTGGTCGTTGGGCACAATCTCGGCCAGTTCGACCTCGCCCACCTCGCCGCTGAAGCGCCGGGGTCCTGGCCGGAGCGTCTTCCTCACATCGACAGCCTGTGGGTTTCTGCCCTCGCCTGGCCGGAGCCGAAGACCCTGCGCCTCAAGAAAATCTCCCGCCAAGGCCAACTGGGCGCGGTGCATCCCAACGATCCCGTCGCCGATGCGCTGGCCTCCATGGAACTGATGGGCGAGGCGCTCTCGACCCTCACCGAGACCTGGGCCCTGACCCCCGACCTGGCCGACGCGATCCATGGTCTTGCGCGCGACCACCCGGCGCTTTCCCATGGCACGGTCTTCTCCCTCCTTCGCGATCGTCCCGCCCCCGGACCCGGCGCGCGCGACGCGGCCATCGCGCGGCTCGCCCGGGACAGGGTGTGCGTGGCCCGCACCAACCATCTCCTGCAGCTGGCCCGCGACGGCGACCCCTCGCTGCCGTTTCTTCTGACGCGGATCGCCTCGGACCGGCCCGGCGCCGGGCTGTCGCCCTGGGTGCGGCACAGGTTTCCGATGGCGCAGGACGCGCTCGAGGCGGTGCGCGGCCGGACCTGTCGCGATCCCGGCTGCGCCTGGTGCCGCCGCCGCGGCGACAGCCGTGCGGCGCTCAAGCGCTGGTTCGGCCATGGCGCCTTTCGGCCAGTGCCCGCCACCGATGACGGCACGCCGATGCAGGAGGCCATCGTCGACGCGGTGGCCGGTCAGAGGGATGTCCTCGGCATCCTTCCCACGGGCACCGGCAAGTCGGTCTGCTACCAGCTTCCCGCGCTGGAGCGGCACGCAGCCCTCGATCACCTGACGGTGGTGATCTCTCCTCTGGTGGCGCTGATGGCCGACCAGCGAGAGGGGCTTTTGCGCAACCACGGCGTCGACACCTGTGTCGTCGTGAACGGCAGTCTCTCCCCGCTTCACCGGCAGGACGCGCTCGACCAGGTCACCTATGGCGACGCCAGCATGCTGCTGATCGCGCCGGAGCAGCTGCGCAACGCTCAGATCCGGCAGGCGCTCGACGCGCGGCGGATCGGGCTCTGGGTCTTCGACGAGGCGCATTGCATCTCCAAGTGGGGGCACGATTTCCGGCCTGATTACCGCTACGC
>CAYTXS010000466.1:0-1556 GCA_964441585.1 uncultured Thioalkalivibrio sp. | reverse complement strand
AGGTGACGAAATACAGCCAGTAGCTGGAGAGTCGCGGCGTGAGCACGGGCACCGGGAGCACGCGCGGCTTCTTGCCGACGAACTCGCCATAGATGTCCATGATCTGCTGGTAGGTGAGGACTTCCGGCCCGGCGAGCTCGAGCGTGCGGTTACCTTCGAACGGCAGGTCCGCGGCGGCGATGGTGTAGGTGAGCACGTTCTCGAGGGCGATCGGCGTCGAGCGGCGGCGCACCCACTTCGGGGTGATCATGAAGGGCAGGTGGTTGACGAGGTCGCGGATGACTTCGAAGGCCGCCGAGCCGGGTCCGACGATCATCGCCGCCTGCAGCTCGATCACCTGGATCGAGCCCTCGCGGAGCGTGTCGCCGACGACCATCCGGCCTTCCATGTGCCGCGACCGTTTCTCCTTCGGCATGATGCCGCCGAGGTAGACGATGCGTCGCACGCCGGCGGCCTCGCAGGCCTTGCGCGCGTTCTCGGCGGCGCGGCGCTCGACGGGGACGAAGTCGCCGCCGGTCCACATCATGTGCACGAGGTAGTAGACGACGTCCGCGCCCTCGAGCACGGGCGCGAGCGTCTCGGGCTCGAGCACGTCCGCCGACCAGCACTCGACGCCCGGCCACTCGCGGGCCTCGAGCACGGCCTTGTTCCTCGCCACCGCGCGCACGTGCCAGCCGGCCTCGCTCAGCGCCGGCGCCAGGTTCGAGCCCATGTAGCCGCTCGCGCCGAGGACCACGGCGATCTTTGGCTTGTCCATCGTGTTGTTCGCCTCCGCCGGCGCGTCGCCTACCATCCGCGCGTCCCCGGCCCGCCCTTGAACGGCCCTTTTACCCACGAGGTGATCCAGCCGCCGTAGAAGTCGCCCTCCTGCGGCTTGATCCGCTCGCCGGCCACGTAACAGGCCTCGACCCGCCCGGCGTAGAAGGACACGTGATCGCGGATTCGCTCGTCGATCGGCTCCGGATACGCCCAGCACACGTCCTGGACGAGTCCGGTCCCGGTGCGCAGGTGCCAGTAGCGCGCCTTCCCTTTCCACTCGCAGAAGGTGCGGGTGGGGCTGGGCTCGAGCCGGGAGAAATCGACGTCGTCCGGCGGGAAGTAGTAGCACGGCGGATGCGAGGTCTCGAGCACCCGCAGGCCGTTGGTCGTGGCAGCCAGGATCATGCCGTGGTCTTCGACCTTGAGCGGCCAGTCGATGCACTCGATGCGCGGCGGGCGCGGGTATTCCCAGACGGATTCTTCGGTGGGCAGGCTGGTCATGGCGGAAGGGCTGCTCATTTATTGGCGATGCAGACGCACTATAAACCGTCTTTCCGGCAGGGTCCTGAACATGATGGACGTAACGCTGCGAGACCTGCGGCCGGGCCAGCCAAATTGTCAGCGCAGGCGCTTTCGCCAGAAGCCAGGTTCGCGACTGTGATGGAAGACCGCAACAACCACGACGGTATCCGATTCAACCCTGTAGACCAGGGAGTATGGAAATCTCTGCAGCAGGACACGCCGACAGTCGACTTCAACCTGGTCGTAGGCAAACGGATTTTGGCGAATCGATGCGA
>CAYTXS010000465.1:0-1561 GCA_964441585.1 uncultured Thioalkalivibrio sp. | reverse complement strand
ACGACGCCAAGACCTCCGGCATCGCCGCGGCGCGCAGCACACCGGCCAAGGCGCCAGCAGCCAAGGCGTCCGCCGCCAAGGCCAACGGCAGCATGCCTAAGCCCGCCGCCCGCAAGGCACCGAAACCCGCGGCCGTCGCCGACGTCGGCGAGGAGTGGGCGGAGTTCTAGACCCCCTCGGCCCCGGCCTCACGGCCGGGGCTCCTGCCTCCCCCCCTTGGCAGGTCGGCCGGGTTGCAGCAATGCAACCCGGCCATTTTATTTTCTGTGCTGCACCGCGATACCAGCCCGATCGACTTCGACTCATGGACCTGACGTAACCACCGTCAACCGCCTCCCCGGCACGTCCCCAATCGAGCGCCACGTCTACAGCCTAAAGAAACAAGCACTTGCGCCGACATGAAAGCTATTCGCAACAAATCGTGGCCAATTTGAACTCGTAATTAGTTGCGGTTGGCAAGAAGAATCCTCCCGAAGGACGAACAATCGCAAAGACACGGGGAAGGAGCGTCTGGTGATCAAGAACCTGTCTATAAACGCCTGCCTGAGGGCCGTCATTTTCATGCTTGCCGCAATGGTCCTCGTGCAGCTGGCGTCCGGCCTGTGGGGCACGCGCGTGATGCACGGCAAGGTACAGAACCTGTACGAAGCGGGACTCGCGCCGACGGTCCAGCTCGCTGAATTCATCATGCTGCAACAGCAGACCATTACCGAACTGGTTTCGGTGCAGGGCACGATCGCCATCCTCGGTCAGGACGATGCCGCGGTGCAGCTCGCAGGCGTTCGGGAAAACTTCGCGCGCCTCGACGAGCTCTGGACGCGCTTCAAAGAGCAGGGCATCCAGGACGAAGCGGATGCGGACTTCGTCGCGCAATTCGAGGAGATCAAGCTGGGGTGGCTGGAGAAGGGTATCGAGCCGGTACTGAAGTCCTACGAGGACGCCAGGATCAATCGTGCGAACAACGTGCTGGTCCGCTTCGTGATTCCCGAGTACAACAAACTTGCCGGGCTTGCGACCGACGCGATGCAGCGAAAGGAGGCCGCCGGCCTCGCCATCGAGGCCGCGGCCTCGAAACAATCCAGGACGGCTTACGTCGGCCAGAGCGCACTGGGCGTCATCGCGGTGGTCCTCGGCCTGTTCTTCGGTCTGCTCATACTGCAGCGCTCCTTGCTGGCACCGCTGTCGAAGGTCGTCGCTGCGGCACGGCAAATGGCAGTGGGCGACTTCTCCTTCCGACTCGAAAACGACAAGCAGGACGAGATCGGCGAACTCAGCCGGGCCGTGTCGGGTGCTGGGCATAGCGTGCGCAACATGATTGAAGACACGCGCGCTCTGTCAGAGGCTGCGGTGGCAGGCCAACTCGACGTGCGCGCGGATGCTACGCATCATGAAGGGGACTATCGGAAGATCGTGGAAGGCGTGAACGCCACGCTGGACGCCGTCATCGGGCCGCTGAACGTGGCGGCAGGTTACGTCGATCGCATCTCCAACGGCGATATCCCTGAGAAGATCACCGACGAATACAAGGGCGACTTCAATGCCCTGAAGAACAACCTCAACA
>CAYTXS010000464.1:0-1564 GCA_964441585.1 uncultured Thioalkalivibrio sp. | reverse complement strand
GGAAGTGGCCCCGCCGCTCATCGCGGACATGTCCTCGACACTGTTGTCGCGGCCGCTGGATGTCAGCCGCTTCGGGCTGATTTACGCGGGCGCGCAGAAAAATATCGGCCCGGCGGGCCTGGCGATCGCCATTGTTCGCGAGGACCTCATCGGGCGTGCCCGCCCGACGACGCCGGTGACCATGGACTACCACCAGCAGGCCGAAGCGGGCTCGATGTACAACACGCCGCCCACCTGGGCCTGGTACATCGCCGGCCTGGTTTTCGAGTGGCTTCTGGAAGAAGGTGGGCTCGATGCGATGGAGCGGCGCAACCGGCGCAAGGCCGAGACGCTCTATGGCGCGATCGACGCGTCGCAGTTCTATGCCAATCCCGTCGCAAAGCCGGCCCGCTCATGGATGAACGTGCCGTTCACGATTGCGGATCCGTCGCTGGACGGCAAATTCCTGGAGCAGGCCAAGGCCGCAGGGCTGTTGAATCTCAAGGGCCACCGTTCCGTGGGCGGCATGCGCGCGAGCATCTACAACGCGATGCCCCAGGCGGGCGTCGATGCGCTTGTGGCGTTCATGAAAGAGTTCGAGCGCACCCACGGATAGCGACGATAAGCCCGCCCGGCCGGGCGGACTGTTGCAATGCGACATGAATCTGCCAATATCGAGCGGATAAATCGGCGCCGCTGGAGAGCGACATGAGCTTCAAGATCCTGACCCTGAACAATATCGCCCTCGCGGGCCTGGAACGGCTGCCGCGCGACCGCTACGAGGTCGCCTCCGAGATCGGCCATCCGGATGCGGTGATGGTGCGATCCGCCGATATGCACAAGACCGACATCCCCGCCAGCGTGAAAGCCATCGGGCGCGCCGGGGCAGGGGTCAACAACATCCCCGTGGAGCAGATGAGCCAGCGGGGCATCCCGGTCTTCAATGCGCCGGGCGCGAATGCCAATGCCGTGAAGGAGCTGGTCGTCGGCGGGATGCTGCTCGCGGCGCGCAATCTCGCCGAGGCGTGGGATTATGTGCGCACGCTCGACGGAAATGCCGAGGAACTCCATCGCGCCGTGGAAAGCGGCAAGAAGAAATTCGTCGGTTTCGAGTTGCCCGGGCGCAGCATCGGAGTGATCGGCCTCGGGGCCATCGGTGTCGAAGTCGCCAACACCGCGCTGGCGCTGGGCATGGAGGTGATCGGCTTCGATCCGCGGATTACCGTCCAGCGCGCATGGCAGCTGGATTCCGGCGTCCGCCAGGCCACCAGCATCGACGAGTTGTTCAGCCGCTCGCAGATCATCACCGTGCACGTGCCGCTGGCCGAGGGCACCCGGGGGCTGGTCAATGCGGAGCGTCTCGCCCTGATGAAGCCCGGCGGCATACTGCTGAACTTCGCCCGGGGCGAGATCGTCGACGACGCGGCGGCGATCGCTGCGCTCGACGCCGGCCATCTGGGTCGTTACGTCACGGATTTTCCGAGCGCCGCCAACAAGAGCCATCCGAAGGTCATTGCGTTGCCGCACCTCGGCGCATCGACGCGCGAGGCCGAAGAGAATTGCGCCATCATGGTGGCGGAACATC
>CAYTXS010000463.1:0-1564 GCA_964441585.1 uncultured Thioalkalivibrio sp. | reverse complement strand
CTCACTTCGAGCTGAACACGACGGAAGACGCCGAGTCCTGCGCCGTGTGTCATGGTGAAGGGCAGATCGTTCCGGGACACGACGACTAACCAACAAGCAGCATCAAGCTGCGACCGAACTGGCCGGGGGAGGCAACTCCCCCGGCCCTTTTTATGCCTTACAATTTGCGACCTGATGCTCAGCTTTTCCAACTTTGCCCTCCGCCGCGGCCCGCAGTTGCTGCTCTCCGGGATGGATCTCAGCCTGCATGCAGGGTGGCGCGTTGGGGTGATCGGAAGAAACGGCTGCGGCAAGAGCAGCCTGTTCGCGGCTATCCACGGTGAACTCGAACCTGATGCGGGCGAGATCGGCCTTTCGCCGAAAATCCGCATCGCCGGCGTGGCCCAGGAGACCCCTTCCCTGCCGGATCCGGCGGTTGAATTCGTCATTGCGGGCGATGCGCCGCTGTGGAGCGCGTTCAGCGCTGAGCGCGAAGCCATGAGGGCGGGCGATTTCGAGGCTGCGGCGCTGGCGCATCACGATCTCGCGGAGTTGCAGGGCTACGACGCGGAGGCGCGTGCTGCGCGGCTGCTGCACGGCCTGGGTTTCCCTGCCGCCACGCAAGGCCGTGCCGTGGCGGAGTTCTCCGGGGGGTGGCGGGTGCGTCTCAACCTGGCGCGCGCACTGATGACTCCTTCGGAACTGTTGCTGCTCGACGAGCCGACCAATCATCTTGACCTGGATGCCGTGTTGTGGCTCGAGCAGTGGCTGCTCAAGTACGCCGGCACGCTTTTGCTGATCTCGCACGACCGCGAATTTCTCGACGGCGTGTGCACTCATATCCTGCACTTGCACGATGGTCACGCGAAACTCTACGTGGGGAATTACACGGCCTTCGAGCGGCAACGCGAGGAGCATCTGCGCCAGCAGAACATCGCTTTCGAAAAGGAGCAGGCCGAGCGCGAGCATCTCCAGCGATTCATCGACCGCTTTCGCGCGAAGGCGACCAAGGCCACTCAGGCGCAGTCGCGCATCAAGCGTCTCGAGAAGCTTGCCGGGACCGAGGCCGTGCGGGCCGAGCGCGCAATACGGATCGCTTTCGAGCAACCCGCCCGGCTGCCGTTTTCATTGATCACCCTGGACGACGTCACAGCGGGTTACCGGGCGGCCGACGCGCAGCAATCCCATGAGCATCTTCCTGAAGAACGTGCGTCCAGCGATGCCGTGGAGGTGTTGTGCAATGTCGGCTTCGCGCTCGAGGCCGGCGACCGGATCGCCCTGCTCGGCCCGAACGGGGCCGGCAAGTCCACGCTGGTGAAGACCCTGGTGGGCGAACTGCCTCCTCTGTCCGGCGAGTACCGGGTGCACGGGGACGTACGGATCGGGTATTTCGCCCAGCACACCGTGGAAAGCCTCAAGGCCGGCGCCAGTCCGATCGATCACTTGCGTGACATTGCCCCGAGGGCCACGCCCCAGGAGATGCGCAATTTTCTCGGGCGCTGGTATTTCTCGGGTGATCGCGCCTTCGAGGTGGTGGATCACTTTTCCGGGGGAGAGCGCGCCCGTCTCGCACTTGCCCTGCTGG
>CAYTXS010000462.1:0-1570 GCA_964441585.1 uncultured Thioalkalivibrio sp. | reverse complement strand
GGTAAATGTGCGCGATGGGCCAGCTTGTTGACGCTGGTGAAAGGTCGGCTTCGTCCGCAGGGCGGTCATTGACCGAATATTCGAGAACGTCCGTTTCTGGCCGAAGCAGACGTCGGAGGGACTAATCACAGCGGCCTAGGGCCCGAACGACGGCTCCCAGCGGAAGCAGACATTCCCCAGATCAGGCTCGATCGTCCGGATCGCGGACAAAGCAGCCCCGGGCCGTTGTGTTCCAGCTGCCTCAAGTCGACCGCACCATTGTCGGAGACAGGCGCTGGCGGAGTGCCACCACGAACTGCCCGTTACAGGCGAGTGGCCCACTTGGGATGTTCGTCATCCACGACGAAGGCATGGCTGTGGTGCCTGTCGCCCTTCAGGTGCGGGTGGTCCGCCGGCAGGTTGTCGTGGGTGTGCTCGAGCGTCTCCGGATCGTCAGCGGGCCAGAGCCGCAGGGCGAGCGCGACGCCCGCCCCGGCCACCGCCGCGAGACCGACGAGGGCCGTCACCGCGCCGAACCGGGTCATCAGCCAGCCCGACAGCGGGTAGGTCACGAGCCAGCAGGCGTGGCTAAGCGCGAACTGCGCCGCGAAGACGGCTGGGCGGTCCTCGGGATGCGCGGACCGGCGTAGGAGACGTCCCGATGGCGTCAGCACTGCCGCGTAGCCGAGTCCCACCAGGAGCCAGGCCACGAGCAGGACGGGCCAGACCAGATCGAGGGCAACGACCTCGCCGGCGAGACCGAGGAGCGTGATCACCATCACCGCCGCCCCCGCCACCATCACCGGCCGGTCGGGGACCCGGTCGAGGAGGCGCGGAAGAAGGAGGGCCGCGATCATCGATCCGGCGCCGAAAGCGAACATGGTCCATGCGAGCGCGCTCTCGTCGAGGCCGAGGGTGCCGCGCACGAGGACCACCGAGTTCACGAGGACCATGGCGCCTGCAGACGCTGCAGCGACGTTCAGGGCCAGAAGCCCCCGCAGACGCGGCGTGGCAAGGTAGATGCGGATGCCGCGCGTGGTCCGGTCGTAGATGCCGCGCGGCTCGGACGGCTTCGGGCTCGGCAGCATGACCGAGACCACGAGGAGAGCCGAGGCGGCGAAGCCCACGACCGTGCCGAGGAAGAGCGAATTGTAGCTCATCACCGCCAGCAGCAGCGCGGCGAGCGTCGGGCTGACGATGTTCTCCAGATCGTAGGCCAGTCGTGACAGCGACAGCGCGCGGGTGTAGCGCGCCTCCTCCGGGAGGACGTCGGGGATCGTCGCCTGGAAGGTCGGGGTGAAGGCGGCCGAGGCCGATTGCAGCAGGAAGATCAGCACATAGACCTGCCAGACCTCGGTCACGAAGGGCAGGCAAAGCGCGGCGCCGGCCCGCACGACATCGAGACCAACGAGCAGCACTCGGCGGTTCACCTTGTCCGCGAAGGCCCCGGCGATCGGCGCAATCCCGACATAGGCGAGCATCTTGATGGTGAAGACAGTCCCAAGAACCATCGCCGCGCCGTCGCCCGCGAGGTCGTATGCGAGCAGGCCCAGTGCCACCGTGGCAAGCCCGGTGCCCAGAAGGGCGACGA
>CAYTXS010000461.1:0-1576 GCA_964441585.1 uncultured Thioalkalivibrio sp. | reverse complement strand
AGCAGATCGTAAAGCTCGGTCAGCGCGACGGGCACGGGCAGGGCCGCGCCGCGGGCACCTTTTTCGAGGCGACGGGTCAGCTCCTTCACCAGAAGGCTCGCGACGGCCTGCCTGCGGCTCGACGCTTCCCGCAGTGCGTCCATGTCGCCGTGAAGCGTCAGGTGAATGCGTTCCCGGTCGACCTGCCGCAGTTCCAGCGGCGGCATCTCGTCGAGATCGCGGCGTCCGTCCATGGCGAGCGCGCGCAACAGGCGCACCACCTGGTCGGGCCGGTGCCCGCTCTGCCCCCGGTCGCGGAGGTCCTGCGCGAGCCGCCGCAGGTTGACGGTGACACCCGTGGGCGGCGCGGCCAGCAGGTCCGGTTCCAGCGCGTCGATCAGCGTGCGCTCGAACCGGGCGATCTCGGCCAGCCTGTCCGCGACGGGGTTCGGAACGCCATGGGCGATGTATACGACGAGATTGGTGTCGCGGGCCAGGAGCCCGATCGCGTCGAGATCGCGCAGGAGCTGACGCACCTGCCAGCCGGGGCGTGAGATGATGTCGGCCAGATCCTCGATGGTGAAACTGTGGCTGGGCGCGGCCTCAAGAAGCACGGTCAGAAGGTGCACGGCGGTCTTCCGGCGCGGCCCCGCGACGCCGTTTGCGCGCAGTTCGCCCTCGGCCGCCTCCACCGAGGCGACGCGCAGGCACGAGGGCTCCACCGTGACGCGGTTCTGGCCGCGCGTCAGAAGCCCCGCCTCCTCCAGCCAGGCGATGGCGGTCATGACCCGTGTCCGCCCTGCCCCGTCATGACCCGACGGGATGCCGGCGCGGCGCATCAGGTCATCGACGCTGACGATGATCTCGCCGTCCCTGGCAAAGCGCTGCGCCATCTCTCGGAGCGCCTTCAGAACGCGACCGATCTCTCGGCGGGTCAGCCGGTTTTGCGACTGCCGCTGGAAATGCCCCTCGATCTGGGAGGGGTCGAAGAGAAGGCGACAGGAGGCAGGGGCGCCGTCTCGGCCCGCGCGACCGGCCTCCTGAAGGTAGTTTTCGAGCGAGCCGGGGACGTCGGCATGGATGACCTGCCTGATGTCGGACTTGTCGACGCCCATGCCGAAGGCGTTGGTCGCGGCGATGGCCGTCAGCCGCCCCGAGAGGTAATCGTCGAGGACCTTGTGGCGGGTCTCGCGGCCGAGCCCTGCGTGATAGGCGGCCGCGTCGATGGGGATCGCGGCGAGCGCCTCGGCCATGCGCTCGGTCTCCCTGCGGGTGGCGCAATAGATGAGACTTGCGCCGGGCCCGTTCTGCGCCGCGACGGCCTCAGTGACGAGACCGGGCTTGGACATCTTCGTCACGGGAGCGGCATCGAAGGTGAGGTTCGTGCGCGCGGCCCCGCCGTCGAAGAGGTGCATCTCGCGCCCCGTCACATCTGCGATCTGCTGACGGATATCGGCGATCACGCTTTGCTTGGCGGTCGCCGTGACGCAGAGAACCTGCGGGGCCGTCTCCTCCCCGTTGATGTCGCGCAAACACCGGACCGCGTAGCGGTAATCAGGCCGGAAATCGTGCCCCCACTTGGAGATGCAATGCGCCT
>CAYTXS010000460.1:0-1585 GCA_964441585.1 uncultured Thioalkalivibrio sp. | reverse complement strand
GGCATGATCGACTGCTCACCGATGTACGGGTCGTCGGCGGCCGTGATGGGCTTTGCGCTCGATCAGCTCGGGCGCCCGGTCTCGGTCTTCTCCGCAGAGAAGGTCTGGACCCGTGACGGCGGCGAGACCCGCAGGCAAGTACTGGGACAGGCAGCGCAATGGGGCGTGGACCGCTTCGACCTGGTGCAGGTCCACAACCTGCTCGCCTGGCAGGCGCACCTCGAAACGCTGCGCGAAATGAAACAGGCCGGCGAGGCCCGGTACATCGGCATCACCACCTCGCATGGGCGTCGTCACCAGGAGTTCGAGCGGATCATGGAGCAGCAGCCGCTGGACTTCGTCCAGCTGACCTACAACATCACGCACCGCGAGGTCGAACAGCGTTTGCTGCCGCTGGCGCAGGAGAAGGGTATCGCCGTGATCGCGAACCGGCCCTACGACGGCGGGCCCCTGATCAAGCGAATCCAGGCGCGCCACCAAGTGCCCGCCTGGGCCGCCGAAGAGTTCGATTGCAGGAACTGGGCCGATTTCCTGCTCCGGTTCATCGTCAGCCATCCGGCCGTGACCTGCGCAATCCCGGCCACCACGCGCGTCGAGCACATGCACGAAAACATGCGCGCCGGCTATGGTCCCATGCCGTCGCAGGAAATACGTGCACGCATGATCCGCCATGTCGAGTCGCTGTGACTGATCGCGTAGCTGCCGGTCCGCTCGGCGATTCCGGCAGCTACGCGCTGGTGGACTTCGTTCCTTTCACGGCCGAAGTCTACTTGCGGCTGCTGGAACGGGTCGGCGAATCTTCGTGGCCGTTGCACCTGGCGACGCTCGTGCTCGGCGTTGCCGCAATGATCCTGATGTGGCGGGGCAGGGGGCGCATCGCATGTGTGCTGCTCGCGGCGCCCTGGGCCTGGGTCGGCATCACGTTCTTCGAGCAACGATACGCCCAGCTCAACTGGGCCGGCGGTTGGTTTGCCGGCGCCTTCCTGGTGCAGGCAGCCGGGTTGCTTCTGCTCGCGGCGATGGGTGCAGCTTTCGATCGCGGCGCCGCAACTACGCAACGCTCTGCGCACAGCGGCATCCTGCAACAAGGCGCGCCCTTGGCTGGCGGGCTGATCCTCGCCGGATTCGGTGTGCTAGCGTATCCCGTGATTGGCCCGCTGTCAGGGTCCGCGCTGTTCCAGGCCGAGACTTTCGGCATTCACCCGGACCCTACGGCCGTGGCGACGCTGGGTATCATGTTGGTTGGACTCCGCGGCTTCGGGCTCTGGCTGGCCATGCTGATCCCTCTGCTCTGGTGCCTGATCACGGGCCTAACACTGTACGTGCTCGATGCCCCCTGGACACCAATCCCGCTGGCCGCCGCCGTGCTCGCGGTCGTCCTCGTTCTCTGGAAGACTGTCAGAGACGCCTAGCTTCGGCGACCTGTCCGCCGGATGATCATGATCCTGCACCGTCCGTGGCCCTCGCATGAGTTGAGCCGCAGGTCGTCATGCTTTCGTCATATCGTCGCATTATCGTGATCGGCGCCGTCCGCCCGGGCTGACATGGACAAGCTCGCGCAAAAAACGTACCGTCGATTGCCGAG
>CAYTXS010000459.1:0-1586 GCA_964441585.1 uncultured Thioalkalivibrio sp. | reverse complement strand
CGGAAGGGTCCGATTACATCAAGATCGTCATCGAGGACGGCTCGAGCTGGGGCGGTGAGCTGCCGACCCTCGCGCCGGAAACCGTGCGCGCCCTGGTGGCCGCAGCGCATGCGCGCGGCGTGCTGGCCGTCGCCCATGTCTCCACCTACGCCGCGGCCCGCCAGGCGCTCGAAGCGGGCGTGGACGGACTGGTGCACCTGTTCGTCGATGCGCCGGTGGACGCGCAGTTCATCGCTGCCGCACAGTCGGCAGGAATTTGGATCATGCCGACCGCCACGGTGCTGGCCGCGAGCCACGGCCGCTCGGCCGCCGCCGAGCTAAGCGAACACCCGGTCTTGGGCGCGCGCCTGTCGCCGATGCAGGCGCAGACGCTGGGCCAGACCTTTCCCGGGGCCGCGGCGCGTCGGGACCGCTGGCCGATGATCCTGGCGGGTGTGCGTGCCCTGCACGAGGCCGGCGTGCCGCTGCTGGCAGGGAGCGATGCGCCCAACCCCGGCACGGCGCAGGGCGCGAGCCTGCACCACGAACTCGCGCTGCTGGTCGAAGCGGGCCTGGCGCCGCTCGCCGCCTTGCGCGCGGCGACCTCCACGCCCGCGCGCATGTTCAGCTTGCCGGGCCGCGGTTGCCTGCAGCCCGGCTGCCGCGCCGACCTGCTGCTGGTGGAGGGCAATCCGCTGGAGGACATCGACGCCACCGCGCGCATCGCGGGCGTCTGGAAGAACGGCCATCGCGTTTTGCTGGAGCGCGCCGCCGCGCGCGCGCCGGGCGCTTCGCCTGCCGTGGCGCAAAACCCGGCCGCCGGACCCGGCGAGCCGATCGACCTGCTGACGCAGCCGACGCGATGGATGGCCGCCAGCGACGCCTACCAGCAGGGCCGATCCACAGCGCAGCTCAGCTCGGCGGATACGGCGGACAGGGGCCTGTTGGTGACCGGCACGCTGCGCACCGGCTTCGCTTTTCCGTATGCTGGCGCCATGTGGAACACCAGCGAGGTCGCCATGCAAGCAACCGACCTGTCCGGCTACCGCAGGCTCGAGATCGAACTCGACGGGAACGCCGCCAACTACCGGGTGATGTTTTTCAGCGGGGCCGAGGGCGACCCGCCGACCTGGCGCGACGTGGGCGCCGGGGCCGCGCGTTTCGACTTTGCCGAGTTGCCCGGCGTCGACCCGAGCCGGTTGCGCGCGATCGGCGTGTTCGTCAGCGGCGCACCCGGCGACTTCGAGTTCGCCATCCGCGCGGCCCGGCTGCATTGAACCCCCGCGGCACAGTGCGCGCGCTGCATCACTGGCTGGTGCCGCCGGAGTCGGAGCAGGGCTGGACGGCGTACCTCTGGCTCGTCTACCTCGGCTTCTTTTTCGTCGCGTGGTTCTTTCGCCCCGCCGGCCCGCTCGAGATCATCCTCGGTGCGGCGAGTATCGTCGTGTTCCTGGCGCTTTATTTCAGCGCCTTTCGCCGCCGCGGCAGCGCGGCCCTGTGGCACGTTGCGGCGATCGCCGCCCTCGCGGTGGCATGGAGCCCGGTCAACCCTGGCGCCAGCGTGTGGTTCATCTTCGCCGCCAGCTTCGCTTACCGTGTCGGCCCGC
>CAYTXS010000458.1:0-1613 GCA_964441585.1 uncultured Thioalkalivibrio sp. | reverse complement strand
CCGGGGTATCGCCTGGTGGCGGCGGATTATTCCCAGATCGAGCTGCGGATCATGGCGCACCTGTCCGGCGACGAAGGGCTGCTGGCGGCGTTCCGCGAGGATCGCGACATCCACCAGGCCACGGCGGCCGAGGTCTTCGACACGCCGCTCGAGCAGGTGACCGCCGAGCAGCGCAGGTCGGCGAAGGCGATCAATTTCGGCCTCATCTACGGCATGTCGGCCTTCGGTCTCGCGCGCCAGCTGGGCATTGAGCGCGGCGCGGCGCAGGACTACGTGCAGCTTTACTTCGAGCGTTACCCCGGCGTGAAGCGCTACATGGACGACACCCGCCAGCAGGCCCGCGACGACGGCTTCGTCACCACGGTGCTGGGGCGGCGGCTTTACCTGCCGGAGATCCGCTCGCGCAACGGACAGCGCCGCCAGTACGCGGAGCGCAGCGCCATCAACGCCCCGATGCAGGGCACCGCCGCCGACATCATCAAGCTGGCCATGATCCGCGTCGCCGACTGGCTGGCGGAAGACCCGGTGGACGCCCGGCTGATCATGCAGGTGCACGACGAGCTGGTCTTCGAGGTCGCCGACGACGACGTCGATGCGCTCATCGCCGCGCTGGGCCCGCTGATGGGCGAAGCGGTGACTCTGTCAGTGCCCCTCAAGATCGAGCCGGCCGCCGGGCTGAACTGGGACGAAGCCCACTAGCACGCGTGGCGGATAGCGTTCCCCGGCCGATCATGCGCGCGGCGGAACTTTTTGCCGCACTGCGGTGTCTCTATTCCTGAGCGCCAACGCGACGCTCGCCCGCTGTCCTCCCTGAGCGGGCAAGCTGTCCGGTTTCCCCCAAGCCGGGCCATGCTTTACCCCGGGGCACTTCGTTGCCCCGGGGTTTTTTTTATTCCTGCAGCGTGACCCCGAGCAGCGCATCGAGCCGTGCACGGGCCGTCTCCACCCCGGTGCCCTTGAGCGCCGAGAACAGCTGCACCGTCGCGGTGTCGCCGACCTGTTTGCGCACCGAGAGCAGCGCCGCGCTGGCAGCGCCGCGGGACAGCTTGTCCGCCTTGGTCAGCAGGATATGGACCGGACAGCCCGCCTCGGCCGCCCAGCCGAGCATGCCCTGGTCGAAGTCGGTCAGCGGGCGGCGCACGTCCATGACGATGAACAGGCCCGCGAGCGACTGGCGATGGCGAAAATACGCGTCCATGAGCTTGCCCCAGTGGCGCCGCACCGCGTCCGGCACCCGCGCATAACCATAGCCGGGCAGGTCCGTGACCCGCAGCTGCTCGCCCACGGAGAAGAAATTCACCAGCTGGGTGCGGCCCGGCGTCTTGCTGGTGCGCGCGAGGCCGCGCCGCGCCAGGATCGCGTTGATAGCGCTGGACTTGCCCGAGTTCGAGCGGCCCGCGAAAGCGACCTCGGCGCCGTCGTCTGGGACGAACTGGGCAACCGTGTTGGCGCTGGTGAGGAATTCGACATCGGAATAGGCGGTCATGGCGAATGGGCTGCTATTTGTGGGTCTGGTGTATCATCTCGGGTTCTACCCGCCGGGCACCTGGCTGGCAAGCCGCCGGGGCCAATACTGGAGAAAACAAGCCATGAGGAAGCTTCTCGCCGTTGCC
>CAYTXS010000457.1:0-1616 GCA_964441585.1 uncultured Thioalkalivibrio sp. | reverse complement strand
GGCACCAGCCGCGGGAAGGCGCGTGCGCCCGCCATCGCCCTGCGCTCCGGGAACGGCGCGTCATAGGCCCGGCCGATGTCCCGGCCGAAGCGTTGCCGGCATCCGGCGCGCACGATGCCCGAGATCGGAAACACCGGCGACCAGCGCGCAAACGCCTGCCAGAGCTTGAATGCGAGCGGCGGAGAGCGGTCGCCGGTCGGCAGGAAACCGTTCGCCATCACCACCCGGCTGAAGCGCTCGGGATACTCGCCCACGAGCCGCAGCCCGATCAGCGAGCCCCAGTCCTGCGCCACCAGCGTGATGTCATGGAGTTCGTTCAACCGGATCCATTCACTCATCCACCCGACGTGCCGGGCGAAGGAATAATCTGCGACCCGGGTCGGCTTGTCGGAGCGACCAAAACCAACCAGGTCGGGCGCGATGGCCCGGTGACCCGCGGCGGCGATCGGCGGGATCATCGTCCGGTACAGGAAGCTCCAGGTCGGCTCGCCATGCAAAAGCAGCACGGGTGCCGCCGTCGCGGGCCCGGCCTCCACGTGATGCATGCGCAAGCCGTCCACCTCGGTGTAACGCGGCGCAAAGTCGTAGCCGGGCAGGTCAAGGAAGCGGCTGTCGGGCGTACGATAGATTTCCATGACGCCGGTGGAGCTCAAGCTCAGTCGAAGGGATTGCGCAGCACGATCGTCTCGGCGCGATCGGGCCCCGTCGAAATGATCTCGATGGGCACCCCGACCACCTCCTGCAGCCGGTCGAGGTAGGCGCGCGCGTTGGCCGGCAGCCCATCGTACTGCGTGATGCCGACGGTGGAGCAGTTCCAGCCGGGCATATCCTCGTAGACGGGCTCGCAGTCCGCATACTGTTCGGCGGCCAGCGGCGGCGTATCGACCACCTCGCCGTCGACGCGATAGCCGACACAGATGCGGATCGTGTCGATGGCGTCGAGCACGTCCAGCTTCGTGATGCAGAGGCCCGAGACGCTGTTGAGCGAGATCGAGCGGCGCAAGGATACCGCGTCGAACCAGCCGCAGCGACGCGCACGGCCGGTCACCGAGCCGAACTCGTGGCCGACGCGGGCGAGATGCTCGCCCATTTCGTCGAACAACTCCGTCGGGAAGGGGCCGGCGCCGACGCGTGTCGTGTAGGCCTTGACGATCCCGAGCACGTGATCGATGGAGCGCGGCCCGATGCCCGCGCCGGTGCAGGCACCGCCCGCCGTCGTGTTCGAGGAAGTGACGAAGGGATAGGTGCCGTGATCGATGTCCAGCAGCGCGCCCTGGGCGCCTTCGAACAGCACGTTGGCGCCGGACTTCCGATGGCCGTCCAGCAGCGCCACGACGTCCGCGACCATGGGACGGATACGTTCACCAAGCGCGAGAAGATGCTCGAGAGTCTGCTGGAAATCCACCGTGTCGCGGCCGAAGTACCGTTGCAGGACGAAGTTGTGGAAATCCAGGACCTCGCCGAGCTTGGCGGCGAATCGCTCACGGTGCGCCAGGTCGGAGATCCGCAGGGCCCGGCGCGCGACCTTGTCTTCGTAGGCCGGACCGATGCCTCGGCCGGTAGTGCCGATCGCCGCGGCACCCTTGGCATGTTCGCGCGCCAGGTCGAGGGCCACG
>CAYTXS010000456.1:0-1625 GCA_964441585.1 uncultured Thioalkalivibrio sp. | reverse complement strand
TGAACGCGCGACCCGTCGGAGTCGACGTCCGTGGCGCGAGGCGTTGATGTTCGGCATGGGCGGCGCCGGACTTGGGCTCGTGAACCACTTCCTGTGGGGCATCGACGGAGTCTTCGGCTACACCCCTGAAGGCGGACTGCTGATCGTCGCCGCGATGGGCATCGCGCTGTTCCTCCGTGGCCTATTCCCCTCCGACGCCCGTCCCCACGCCACGTACCAGCTCGACTCCGCAGCTGCTTGGCTCGGAGTGATCGTCGCTTCAGGCGCCCCGTTCTGGGGGGTTACACCCGTTGTTGAAATGCTCGCCGATGTCGGCCAGGTGTTCCTGTCCCTCGCTGGGCTCTCAGCCGCCATAGGCGCGCTCGTAACTTCGATCCGGCTTCGGCGGACTCCCCAGCCTCCCGTGGGTCCGCAGATCGAGTCGCCGAGCTCGCGAGGCGACGTAGGCATCGTGCGCCGTATCGCGCGTCGCTTCCGCACCTGGCTGGGCCGCGCGTTCGTCGGAGTCGGGACGCCCAGGCCACAAGCCTTCTAACTAGCATTTGCTGCAGCGCGATCAGCATCTTGGGCGTGCTGACGCACGCACTACCTCACCGGTGCGCAGCAGAAATGCCGATCCGTTAGCAACTGTGTTGAGCCTGGAGCTGCTGAAGCGGCAGTTCAGGGTCCCATCGTCGCCCGTCCCGGACCATGGCGTTGAGGATGGTGAGGAGCTTCCGCATGCACGCGACCTGGGCCACTTTCGGCGGTTTTCCCTTGCTGCGTAGCCGCTCGTAGAAGACCCGGATCACGGGATTCCACTTCGATGCGCTCCAGATGCTCATGTAGAGCGCCGAGCGGACCGGAGCCCGTCCGCCCCAGATCATGCGCTTGCCGCGCATGCGTCCGCTGTCGCGAGGGAAGGGGGCCACGCCGGCCAGCGCAGCAATCTCCTTGTGCGACAGCCGGCCCAGTTCGGGAAGCTCCGCGATGATTGTCCGCGCGAGGTTCGGGCCCACGCCGGGCACCTCCTGGAGCAGGTCGCTCTTCGCCTGCCAGACCGGGCTATCTCGGATCTGCTGATCCAGGTCGTCATCCACGTCCGAGAGCTCACGCTCGAGCCAGCGGATGTGCTTCTTGATGCCCTTCTGCACCGCCGGTCGCGCGAAGGCCAGCCGGTTCTTCTCCGCCGTGAGCATGTCGATGATCTGACGCCTGCGGCCTACCAGCGCGTCCAGGGCTCGCGTGGCTTCGTCGGGAAGCGGACGCACCGCGGGCCGGACCCGTTCCGCGAAGAGCGCGAGCACCCTCGCGTCCAGCGCGTCGGTCTTCGCGAGCTGCCCCGTCGAGCGCGCGAAGTCCCGCACCTGCCGAGGATTCGCGACCACCACCGGGATCCCGGCTGCGGCCAGCGCCGCAGCCGCCGGGACCTCGAAGCCGCCCGTCGCCTCCAGCACCACGAGCTCCGGCCCGGCCTCCGTCAGCCGGGTGACCAGCTTCGTGATCCCCGACGTCGTGTTCGCAAAGCGCGGACGCGCCTCCGAACTCGTGAGCGCCAGATCGAGATGCGCCTTCGACACGTCCACACCCGCATAGATCGACGGACTGCTCATTCAGACCTCCACACCCACGAGGACGATCCGCTC
>CAYTXS010000455.1:0-1625 GCA_964441585.1 uncultured Thioalkalivibrio sp. | reverse complement strand
GCCTGCATTATGGTGAATCCAGGTTCGGGTGTCGGCGACCATGCGCTAAGCTCTGTCGATTGAAGAGCGCTGCCGGGTTTCGATCCCCATGTCGTTCATTGCGGTGGCGTTCCATGGGGAGCGCCGCCCCGCCAGCCAGGAATTCGTATGAGTGCCAACCCCCGCGACGAACTACGTGATCCCGCGCGTCTTGCCGACGCGGTGACACAGCCGTTCCCCGGTTCCGCAAAAATCCATGTCAGCGGCAGCCGGCCGGATCTGCGCGTGGCAATGCGGGAGGTCCGGCAGGCGGTGACGCCGGGCGTCGACGGGCCCGAGATCAATCCGCCCATCGTCGTCTATGACACCTCCGGCCCCTATACCGATCCGGCGTATCGGATCGACCTGCTGGCCGGATTGCCGGCCTTGCGTGCCGGATGGATCGAGGAGCGCGAGGATTCCACGCTTCTCGAGGGCCAGACTTCGGTCTTCGCCCGGGCGCGGACCCGGGATGACGAGACGGCGGCCCTCACATTCCCTGCCCGGCGCGCGCCACGGCGCGCCCTGGATGGCCGGAACCTGTCGCAGATGCATTACGCGCGGCGCGGCATCGTCACGCCCGAAATGGAATACATCGCATTGCGCGAGAACGCCGAGCTCGAGGGGCGGCGCGAAGCCTATGCGGCAGCCGGCCTGCTGGCGCAGCATCCGGGCGAGGCATTCGGCGCCCGGCTCCCGGGCCTCGTCACCCCGGAATTCGTCCGTGACGAGGTGGCGGCGGGGCGGGCCATCATTCCCTGCAACGTCAATCATCCGGAACTCGAGCCGATGGTCATCGGCCGCAATTTCCGCGTCAAGGTGAACGCCAATATCGGTAACTCGGCGGTCACCTCCTCGATCGCGGAAGAGGTCGAGAAACTGGTCTGGGCGATTCGCTGGGGCGCCGACACCGTGATGGACCTGTCCACGGGCAAGCACATCCACGAGACCCGCGAATGGATCATTCGCAATTCGCCGGTGCCGATCGGCACGGTGCCGATCTACCAGGCGCTGGAGAAAGTCGACGGCCGGGCCGAGGACCTCAGCTGGGAGCTGTTCCGCGACACCCTGATCGAACAGGCCGAGCAGGGCGTCGACTATTTCACGATTCACGCCGGGGTGCGGCTGCCGTTCATTCCGCTCACGGCCCGGCGCGTGACCGGGATCGTTTCGCGCGGCGGGTCCATCATGGCGAAATGGTGCCTGGCGCACCACGAGGAGAATTTCCTCTACACGCGCTTCGACGAGATCTGCGAAATCATGGCGGCCTACGATGTGTCGTTCTCGCTGGGAGACGGGCTGCGGCCGGGCTGCATCGCGGACGCCAACGACCGTGCCCAGTTCGCGGAGCTCGAGACGCTCGGCGAGCTGACCCGGATCGCCTGGGAGCACGATGTCCAGGTGATGATCGAGGGTCCGGGTCACGTGCCGATGCAGCTGATTCGCGAGAACATGGAGAAGGAACTCGCCGACTGCATGGAGGCGCCGTTCTACACACTCGGACCGCTGACCACCGACATCGCGCCGGGTTACGACCACATCACCTCGGCGATCGGTGCGGCGCAGATCGGCTGGTACGGCACGGCGATGCTGTGTTACGTCACGCC
>CAYTXS010000454.1:0-1638 GCA_964441585.1 uncultured Thioalkalivibrio sp. | reverse complement strand
GATTCCGGCCGTGGAAAAGCTGTTCCAGGTAAGCGTGACCTACACCTGATGACGGACGGCACGCGTTGAATATTCTCGTCGTCACGCGGATTCTCGGGCTGCTCCTCGCACTGTTCAGCCTGACGATGCTCCCGCCGGTGGTCGTCTCCTGGTTCTACAACGACGGCGCCTGGCTGGCTTTCGCCGAAGCCTTCGCCATCATCCTGGTGACGGGACTCGCCGTTTTCCTGCCGCTGCGCCGTCATCGTGCGGAACTGCGCATCCGCGACGGCTTCCTCGTGGTGGCCGGCTTCTGGGTGTTGCTCGGCATCGCCGGCGGCATTCCCCTGGTGCTGGTGGAAATTCCGATCATGAGCTTCACGGAGGCCGTGTTCGAGTCCGTCTCCGGTTTCACCACCACCGGTGCCACGGTGCTGGTCGGCCTCGACACGCTGCCGCGCTCGGTGCTGTGGTACCGGCAGCAGACCCAGTGGTTCGGCGGGATGGGCATCATCGTCCTCGCGGTCGCGATCCTGCCCGTGCTCGGGGTCGGCGGTATGCAGCTTTACCGGGCGGAGACTCCGGGGCCGATGAAGGACACCAAGCTCACGCCGCGGATCACGGAAACCGCAAAGGCGCTGTGGATCACCTACGTGGGCCTGACGGCAGTGTGCGCGATCTCGTATCGCCTCGCCGGCATGACGTGGTTCGATGCCATCTGCCACGCCTTCTCGTCCGTCTCCACCGCCGGCTTCTCCACCCACGACGCCAGCTTCGCGTACTTCGACAGCGCGCTGCTGGAGTGGCTCGGAGCCCTGTTCATGTTTCTCGGCGCCACCAGTTTCGCGCTGCACTACTATGCGATGCGCCGCATCATGCCGGACATCCGTCTCGAGCACGGCGCCGGCCTGCCGCGCTTTCGCTGGCCGCACCGTCGCAAGGTGTCGCTGGCAGCGGCCATCGGCGGGTATTTCCAGGATCCCGAGTTCCGCGCGTTCATGCTGCTCCAGGCGGTGCTGATGGCCATCATCGCCGGGTACCTTGCCCTGAAAGGCCACCACACGCCGGGCGAGTCGATGACCAAGGCGGTGTTCCACGCGGTTTCGATCGGCACCACCAGTGGTTTCGTCTCCGCGGACTTTTCGGCCTGGCCCGGCGCGTTGCCCGTGCTGCTGATCCTGGCGAGCTTCATCGGGGGATGTGCGGGGTCCACGGCCGGCGGCATGAAAGTCCTGCGCTGGCTGTTGATCGTCAAGCAGGGCTGGAGAGAACTCGCGCGCCTCCTGCATCCCAATGCCGTCATGAGCGTGCGTCTCGGCGAACGGGCCGTGCCGACGCGGGTTGCCGAGGCGGTGTGGGGGTTTTTCTCGGTCTACATCATAGTCTTCGGCGTGCTCATGGCGATGATGATGTTTATCGGCCTCGACCAGATCACGGCGTTCTCGTCGATCGCGGCGACGTTGAACAATCTCGGACCGGGCCTGGGTGACGTGAGCTCCACGTTCGGCACCGTGCCGGAAACCGCGCAGTGGGTCGGGATCCTGGCGATGATTCTCGGGCGGCTCGAGATTTTCACCCTTCTCGTGCTGTTCACACCGGAATTCTGGCGGCGCTGATGCGGGCGGCGCTGGAGAAAATGCTGGCTGGCGGGCGCGACGA
>CAYTXS010000453.1:0-1640 GCA_964441585.1 uncultured Thioalkalivibrio sp. | reverse complement strand
ACGGGGCGCGGAGGTCCCGAGGCAATGAACATGCAACATTATCGCGGCGCAATGAAAGAATACGAACAGGTCAGCGCCCGCTCGCAGATCGAGGGCGCGCCGCCCGAGCGGCTGGTGCAGCTGATGCTTGACGGGGCGCTGGATCGCATCAGCGTGGCGCGTGGCGCCATGGTGAACGGCCAGGTGGCGGTGAAGTGCGAGCGCATCACCAAGGCGATCGGCCTGGTGGACGGCCTGCGCGCGTCGCTGGACCATGAGCGCGGCGGTGAACTCGCGGGCAACCTCGAGGCCCTGTATGAATACGTCGGGCGCCGTCTGACGGAGGCGAACCTGCGCAACGACACAGCGATCCTCGACGAGGCGGCGACCTTGCTGGGCGAAATCAAGCAGGCCTGGGACCGGATCGTGGCTGACAAAGAGGCAGTGCAATGAAGGCGACGCCGCAGCTGCGTAACGAAGATCCCTTGCCCGCCACTGCGGTGCAGGCCCTGCTCGACGCCGCATACGCGCTCGACGCCGCGGCCGCCGCGGATGCCTGGGACGAGGCGTTGGAAATGGAAACGCTGTGCCGCGAACTGTTGACCGCTTTGCTGGCGAGTCCGCAGGACCTGGAGAAAGCGGAGGCCATCGAGACGGTGGCGATGATCTACCGGCGCGTCATGACGCTCGCCGAGCGTTGCCGTGACACGGTGGCCGGCGAATTGAACCAGGTGCGCCAGGGACGGCGCGCCACGCGCGCCTATGACGCGGAGCGCGGTGCGTGAACGGCAGCGTTCTCGAGGGCCGGCTGTGCTGGGACGGCAGGGTGCCGATCCAGTGGCGGGTGCTCGATCGCATGCCCGACGAAGCCCAGCTCGCGCGCGCCGAGGAGCGCAACATTGCGCTGCTGAACGCACTGGCCCTCATCGAAGAGGGCACGCCGCGCGCCGACGAGCCGTCGCCGCTGGTCGCGCAGATGGAACGCCTCGAGGCCAAGTTCGACCTGGTCCTCACGCTGCTCACCGAGGTGGTGCTGCCCGACGCCATGGCGCCGCGCGCTGTCGAGGTGCGGCTCTGCTCGCGCGGCATGGCCTTCGAAGTGGCGTATCCGGCCGAGGCCGGGTCGATGGTGGAACTGAGCATGCACCTCAGCGCCAGCCTGCCGCGCCCCCTGATGCTCTATGGCGTGGTGCTCGAGCCGCTGCCGGGCGAAGAGGCCCACGTCGCGCTCGAGTTCGAGCATCTCGGGCCGGCGGTCAAGGAACGGCTCGAGCGCCTCGTGTTCCGCCGCCATCGCCGCAGCATCGCCCAGCAGCGTCCTCAGGCGGCGAGGCCCTAGTCCCACAGGACCGCGCGGTTTGCGGGAAATTCCCCGTTCCCGCTGTGTTCTCCCTGTCCCGGCACGAATCCGTATAAGCCCGCGTCGGAAATGTGACGCTATTCGCTTAAGCTGTCTCTTGGTCCGTTAACATATCGGGCAGCCGAGGCGACCCGTCGCGTTCGCACGGGCGTCAGACAGACAATAAAACGACACAAACGGAGTTGACCAAGCACCCCATGGATTCGACCCGCCCAGCAAAGACGGATACCGCATCGTTCGATCGGCTGGCCCCGGCGATGATCGTCGCGGAGCCGACGATCGCGAGCGAGGTCTCCGGGGC
>CAYTXS010000452.1:0-1640 GCA_964441585.1 uncultured Thioalkalivibrio sp. | reverse complement strand
CACGCATACCGTTGCGCTCGAGCAGGCGCTCGGTGACGCGCCGCACCGTGATGGAGTCATCCACGACCATGACAAAGACGCGCTCGTCGTCCTTGGGCGCCTTCGGACCGGGCGCCACGAGTTCCGGCGCCCGCGCCCGCGCACGGATCAGCGCCGCGATGTCGAGGATCAGCACGATCTTGCCGTCGCCCAGCACGGTGGCGCCGGCGATGCCGCGGATGCCCGCCAGCTGCGGCCCGAGCGGCTTCACGACGATCTCGCGCGCCCCCAGCATCTCGTCGGTGAGCAGGGCCGTGGGTCGGTCTCCGCTGCGCACCAGGATCGCGGGCACCGAGCCCGTTTCCGGCGGCGGCGAGGCGTAACCCTCGACCAGCGAGCCGATGTGCTCGAAGTGGTACTCGTCCTCGCCATAACCGAAGGGGATCGAGTGCGGCCCGAGGTAGCGCGGCAGTTCGCTGGCATGCACGCGTACCACGCCCTCGACGGCGGGCAGCGGCAGCGCGTACCACTCCTCGCCGGCGCGCAGCACGAGCGCCTGGGTGATAGCGCGGGTGAACGGCAGCCGGATCTCGAACACAGCGCCCTGCCCCGGCTTGCTGTAGACCTCCAGCGAGCCACCCAGCTGGCGCACCTCGCTGGCCACGACATCGGTGCCCACGCCGCGCCCGGCGCCCTGGGTCAATTGCTGCGCGGTGCTGAAGCCCGGCTTGAGGATCACCTCGGCCGCCTCGGCCTCGCCGAATTTCTCGTCGTGGCGCACCAGGCCCATGGCCAGCGCCTTGCGATGGATCGCGGCGACGTCGAGCCCGCGCCCGTCGTCGGCCACTTCGACCACCACCTCGGCGCCTTCGCGGCGCACGCTGACGGTCACACGCCCGGATTCCGCCTTGCCGGCGGCGAGCCGTTCTTCAGGCGGCTCGAGGCCATGGATGATGGCGTTGCGCAGCAGGTGCTCCAGCGGCCCGAGCATCCGGTCCATGATCTGGCGATCCAGCTCGGCGGTCCCGCCGACCACCTGCAATTCGGCGCGCCGCCCGTACTCCGAGGCGACCTGCCTCACGAGGCGCGACAGGCGCTGCGCATGACGGTTGAAGGGCACGAGGCGCGTGCGCATCAGGCCGTCCTGCAGCTCGCTCACCGCGCGCGACTGCTGCACGATCAGGCTCTCGGCGTCGCGGATGCGCTCGCCGATCAACTGCTGGATGCTGCCCACGTCGCTGGCGGTTTCGCCGAGCGCACGCGATAGCTGCTGGATCATGGAGTAGCGGTCGAGCTCGAGCGGGTCGAAGTCGCCGCGCCCATCCATGTCGCCCTGGTGGCGATGGATGATCTGCGTCTCTGTCTCGATGTCCATCTTGCGCAACTGGTCACGCAGGCGGATCACCGTGGCCGAGAGCTCCTCGAGGTTGAACTGGACGGCGCCAAGCTGCTCCTCGAGGCGCGAGCGGTAGATGCCGACCTCGCCCGCATTGTTCAGCAAGGCCTCCAGCAGCTCGGCATCGACGCGCGCGAGTTCCTGGCGCGCGACGGGGGCGGCGCCGAGGGCCGGCATCTCGGCGGGCAGCGGCGGCAACTTGGGCACCGGCGGCTCTGGCTCTGGCTCTGGCTCTGGCTCTGGCTCTGGCTCTGGCTCTGGCTCT
>CAYTXS010000451.1:0-1658 GCA_964441585.1 uncultured Thioalkalivibrio sp. | reverse complement strand
ACCAACGTGCTTGGCACGATCGCGCGCATCGACGTGTCTTCGGATGGCCCGGATTACGCGATACCGCCCGGCAACCCCTTCGCTGGGAATCCACGTTGTAACGCCGGCGGACGCGGTGACCAGTCCTGCCCCGAGATCTTTGCCTGGGGATTCCGCAACCCTTGGGGATGGAACTTCGACCGGGTCGGCGGCCAGCTATGGGTCGGCGACGTGGGACTCTTCACACGCGAAGAGGTCAGCATTGTCGAGTTGGGCGGCAATTACGGCTGGCCCATCCGGGAAGGATTTATCTGTCGTCCGCCGGCTACCGATTGCCAGAGCGCCGGGCTGATTGACCCTATCCTCGACTACCCCAACTCTGAGATCGGCAGCTCTGTCACCGGCGGCTACGTCTATCGCGGTAACGAGCTCACCGGTTTCCAAGGACGTTACATATTCGGCGACTTCATCAGCGGACGCATCTGGGTCGCCGACGCAGACGTCGACGGCAACTATGCACAGACCGAACTGTTGACCACTGGCCTCAACATCAGCTCGTTCGCCGAAAGCACGGCCGGTGAATTGTTCATCACGCACTTCGGCGGCGGCCTGTACCAGTTGCAGCCGGCCGGACCGGCCGTGGACGACACCATCCCGACTCTGCTGAGCGAGACGGGCTGTGTCGATCCGTCGGACCCGACCCAGCCGGCCGCCGGCCTCGTTCCCTACCGCCCCGGGGCCCCGTTCTGGTCGGACGGCGCCGAGAAGGAACGCTGGCTGGCCGTGCCGGACGGCACGCGCATCGGACTCGCAAGCGACGGTGACTTCGAATTCCCGCCCGGCTCGGTGCTGGTCAAGAATTTCCGGCGCCAGGAACAGCTGATCGAAACCCGCCTGTTCATGCGCCATCCGGACGGGACCTGGGCCGGCTACACCTATCGCTGGAATCCGGCCCAAACGGACGCCGAGCGGCTTGTCGGCGGCGCCGTGTTGCCCGCGGGCGGCAGCGACTGGATCTATCCGTCGGAGGCCCAGTGCATGCAGTGCCATACGGAAGCTGCAGGACGGTCGCTGGGACTCGAGATCGCACAACAGAACAACGCGTTGACCTATCCACAAACCGGCCGGACAGCCAACCAGCTCACGACCCTGGACACGGTCGACATGTTCTTGGATCCGCTTCCCGGCGAACCCGCGAGCTTGCCTGCATTGCCCAACCCATTCGGCGACGCGCCACTGGAGGCCAGGGCACGAGCTTACCTGCACACCAACTGTGCCGGTTGCCACCGGCCCAGCGGGCCGACACCATCGGGGATGGACTTGCGCTACGACACGCCGCTGGCCGACACGTCGACCTGCGATGTTTCTGCAAGTTCGGGCAGCGAGCTGGGGATCGCTGATGCCCGCCTGATAGCACCGGGCGACCCGCAGCGCTCGCTCGTCTGGCAGCGCATGGGAAGGCGCGATGTGCACGCCATGCCCCCGGTGGGCAGCCTGGAGATCGATACCCAGGGCCTGTCGTTGATCCAGGAATGGATCAACTCTTTGGGGGCCTGCAACTAAGGCCGATTATCCCGCAGGCGTGCCGCGCGGCCGGTTCCGGCCGCCGCGGCGTGCCGCCATGGCCTGGCGGCGCATGGCCGCCCGGTCCTGGCTGCCCTGCAGCGACGCCCCGGCGC
>CAYTXS010000450.1:0-1673 GCA_964441585.1 uncultured Thioalkalivibrio sp. | reverse complement strand
CCCCGAAGTGACGGGGCCCGGCGCGGTCCGCCGGGCCCGCGCCGTCAGACCATGTCCTTGAGGCCCTTGAGGGCGGTGACCTTGACGGTCTTCCGCGCCGGCTTGGCCTTGATCATGATCTCTTCGCCGGTGAAGGGGTTCTTGCCAAGGCGAGCCTTGGTGGCGGGCTTCTTGACCACGCGGACCTTCATCAGGCCGGGCATGGAGAACTCGCTTGCCGATCTCAGCGACTTCTTGATGATCGCATTGAGTTCGTCGAATACGGCGCCCACGTCTTTCTTGGTGAGATCCGTCTTCTCTGAGATCTGCGTAATGATCTCGGCCTTGGTCGGCGCTTTCGCTACTTTCTTGGGCGCCGGGGCTGCCTTCTTCTTAACGGCCATCTGGTTCTCCTGCCTTGTCGTCTTGCTGATGAAGGGTTCGCCGTTGCGGGGCTGCCTGGGCATTCGGCCGGTCCTCGTCGACCCCGTGCCCTTTCGGCGTGTCCGCCCCGGTTTACCCGGTTGTTGCCTCAGTTTGTGTAGAACTGCTGCTTGAAACTGAATTCGTAGGGTCTTTCCAGCCCCTCCGGCTGCACCGCCATGTCGAACTTGATGATTTCCTCGTCTGCCACCGTCATCTCGCCGATGTAGTAGATCGCCTCGCCTTCACGCAGCTCCCGCAGGCGGACATTCTTGACCTGGCCAAGCAGGTTGCTCGCCACAACGCTGACGTTCGCCTCGACGGGCGTGTCCTCGGCTCCTGCATCCCGGCGCAACACCGTGATGTTCAGCATGGCGCGATTCTCGCTACGCTCGATGCCGAAAGCGCGCGCGACCTGTGCAGGGAGCATGGTGGTCGACTGCGCGTTGAAGTGCACTATGTAGTCACCGAAAGTCGCGGAACTCGGCCGGGTGATTTCCCGTGCGGGCGGCGCACCCTGCGAATCGCGTGACGCGTCTCTTCCGCAGGCTGTCGTACCGGCCACCAGGCAGGCGACGGCGACGGCGAGCAGGGCTCTGGTTCGGGTCATCCGTTTCACCTCCGGGGTTTCAGTTACGCTCCAGCAGAGAACTATAGCTCAAGTCGACCGTCTTGCGGATATCGGCAAGGCGTTTGGGCAGGGTTTTTACAGGGTTTTCCCGCGGACACGCCGCTGCCGGGACGATTCAGAGCAGGTAGCCGGGGACACGAATCATGATCAACAGTGCCTGCAGGCCGATCAGCACGAACAGCGGCGTCAGGTCGAGGCCGCCGATCGGCGGGATGATGCGACGGATCGGGCGAAGCACCGGCTGCACCAGGCTCTGCAGGACGTTGATGAGCGGGTTCCAGTGTCCGGGGCTGACCCAACTGATGATGACGTGCACGAGGATGGCGAAGAAGTACAGCCTGATCGTGCCGATGATGATGCGTAGCACCGCGTAGTAGGTGAGCGTCAGGGGATCGGTCACGGTGCCGACCGCCATGAACTGGAGCATGGTCGTGACGAGCAGCTGCAGTATCAGCAACGCGACCAGCGGCGACAGGTCCAGCCCCCGCCAGCCGGGCACGATGCGTCGCAGGGGTCGCACCACCGGGTCGGTGATCCGCAGGATGAACTGCGACAGTGGATTGTGGAAATCCGCCCGCACCCACTGCAGGAGGAACCTGAGGATGTACGCGATCAGGTACAGGTCCAGCAGCGTCTTGAT
>CAYTXS010000449.1:0-1686 GCA_964441585.1 uncultured Thioalkalivibrio sp. | reverse complement strand
AAACCTTGGCCCCGGCCCTCCGCCGCAGGTCCATCAACGTATCAGCCAGGCCGTAAAACGCGAAGCCCATCATCGCCCATGGCGACAACACGATCAGCGCCGACCAGCCCGCGAACAACCATGCCCGGTGCATCTTGCGAATGCGCACCACCGCATGCATGACCGCGATTCCCTGCAGGAACAGCGCGGTCCCGGCCGGCAGCGCCACCGCAGCCGCCACCGCATTGCCGGTCGCCAGTGCCGCCACGATCGTCAGCGCCCCCACCGCCCCGGTCACGGGGCCCAGCTGCAGGTCCCTGAACGCTTCGCCGAAGGCCCCGGGGCTGGCCAGCCCCGCATGCAACCACATGCCCAGGAACAATCCCGCGAGCGACACCAGCAGGAGCGATGCCGCTATGATCCCCGGCAGCAATGCCAGCAGCCGATCGGCCAGCAACGCCGCATCGGTCCCGGTCTGCTCGGCCACCGGCGCGATCATTTCCGTGACCCGCCCCAGCCAGGGGTCGCCCGTCACCGGCGCCAGCAATACCCATGCACCGGCCAGCACGATCGCTCCCGCTGTCGCCACCCGCGCCGCCGCGGACAACGAGCCACTGCTGACCAGCAACTGCGTGACCGCGAGCGTCGGCGCCCAGATCGTCATGGCGGACAACACCCCGGCGATGGGCTGAGCGCCGGAGAGCCCGGTCACCAGCGCCAGGATCGCCGCCGCGAAGACTCCCGTCGCCCACGCCCGTCCCGCACCGCGCTGCAGGGCCACGAGGGCGAGCACCGCGCAACTGACGGGCGCCAGCAACGGCAACAGGGCCAGCCCGGCCGCCATCAATGCCGCTCGGTAGTCGCGTTCCGTGATCCAGCGGGCAAACTCGAACATGCAACGACCCTCGGCCGCCGTTCAGAAGCGGCGCGGGCCTACACCGATCTCAGTGACGGTCGGTGTAGGGCAACAGGGCCAGAAACCGGGCGCGCTTGACGGCGACCGCGAGCTGGCGCTGGTAGTTCGAGCGCGTGCCTGTGATCCGGCTCGGGACGATCTTCCCGGTTTCCGTGACATAGGCCTTCAGCGTGGCGAGATCCTTGTAATCGATCTCGACGACCTTGTCTGCCGTGAACCGGCAGAACTTTCTCCTGCGAACGAATCGAGACATGTTCGTATTACTCCTGAGTCCAGTTGAGACGAGTCCGGTCGAAACGAGTCCTAGGAATCGTCGTCGTCATCGCCCGAATCATCATCGTCGTCGTCACGGCTGCGACGACCGCGGCTCTCACCGTCGTCATCGCGATCGCGCGAGCGGCCTTCACGCTCTTCTTCCGGCTTGGCCATCGGCGACGGCTCGGTGACGGCCTCGTCCCTGGCGATGACCAGGTGGCGCAGGACGGCATCGTTGAAGCGGAAAGCGCCCGTGACCTCGTCGAGCGCGGACTTGCTGCACTCGACGTTCATCAGGACGTAGTGGGCCTTGTGGACTTTCTGGATGGGGAAGGCCAGCTGGCGCCGGCCCCAGTCCTCGTGGCGGTGGATGGAGCCACCTTCGCCCTCGATCATCCCGCGGTAGCGTTCGACCATGGCAGGGACTTGTTCGCTCTGGTCCGGGTGGACCAGGAACACGATCTCGTAATGCCGCATGTTGTCTCCCTTCGGATTGGTTTAGCCGCCCGCCCGGCATGGCGGTGAGGCAGGGAATC
>CAYTXS010000448.1:0-1688 GCA_964441585.1 uncultured Thioalkalivibrio sp. | reverse complement strand
ATAGAACAACTTTTAATTTGTTGAAATGTTTATGATTTTGATGCGTTTACCCTGGGGGTGTTATGATTTTTTTATAAAAGTTGTTGACATGGTTTTTGTTAAATTTTCTTGAAAAAAGTCGAAAAACAAAAGTCCTGCTAAATTCGTTATATAACGCTTTCTTGTCGTCAATAACAAAGGCTTTCTAGATGCCCCCTTGAAGAGACTTCATTTTTTCAAAAAACCTCTTAAATCGAATTCTCAGAGGGGAAAAATCAATTTCAAAAGTCATGTTATACTCTTTTTATAGGAGCAGTCATGACAATAGGAAAAATTGATGTTACCGCAGCCATTCAAAAAGTTCGCGACGATTTAAAAAAAGATAAGGCCCTTTCTCCGGCACTTAAAGCATCTATTGAATTGCTTATTACGATTATAAATATTCTTTTGAACCAAAAGAACCTAAACAGTCGAAATAGTAGCAAGCCTCCCTCACAAGATCCAAATCGAGTAAACAAAACATCTAAAGATAGAGGGATTAAAAGAAAGAAGCCTGGTGGACAAAAAGGACATAAAGGTTCTACTTTAGATCCTATTGATCACCCAGATGAAGTAAAACAAATTTTTATCGACAAAAGAACTTTACCTAAAGGCAACTATACTCATGTTGGCTTTCAAAAACACCAAGTTTTTGATTTTAAAATCACAAGACAAGTCATTGAGTATCAAGCTGAAATACTTGAAGATGAAACGGGAGCTCAATGGTTAGCTTCATTTCCTGAAGGGGCAAAGGCTGTTACTCAATATGGAAATGGTTTAAAAGCTCACTCTGTTTATATGTCGCAATATCAATTAATCCCAGGACAACGTGTAGCGGATTATTTCAGCAATCAAATGGGAATACCTCTTTCAAAAGCTTCAGTTCAAAACTTTAATCGTTTAGCTTTTCAAAAACTTGAGTATTTTGAAGAATGGGCCAAAAAAGAACTTCTTGCATCACCTCTTAATCATGCTGATGAAACTGGTGTCAATGTTGATGGTAAACAATTTTGGTTTCATCTTTTATCAAACAAAAAAGTTACCCTTTATCAAGTAGACAAAAAAAGGGGGCAAGAAGCTATGGATCGCATGGGCATTTTGCCTCATTTTAAAGGCATCCTATGTCATGATCATTGGAAACCATATTATCGATATTCTTGCACTCATAGTCTTTGTGGATCTCATCTTCTCAGAGAGCTAGAAAGAGCATGGGAGCAAGACAGTCAGAAATGGGCAAAATCTTTGCAAGAACTTTTAACGAAGATTAATAAAAAAGTTCAAAAAACTCAAAGAAAGAAATTGTCCAAGAAAAAATGCGCCTACTATCAAGAAAAATATCGAGCTATTTTGTCTGAAGGTGAAAAGGAATGCCCCCTGGCTGATGAAAATGAAAAAAGAGGTCGCACCAAACAAACAACGGCTCGAAATCTACTCAATCGATTACGTGATTTTGAAGATGACACACTTCGTTTTATGAAAGAAAGCTTAGTTCCGTTTACAAACAATTTGGCCGAAAATGATCTTAGAATGACTAAAGTTCAACAAAAAATTTCCGGCTGTTTTCGCTCTATTAGTGGAGCAAAAACATTTTGTCTCATCAGAAGTTATCTCCTTACTTGTCAAAAAAATAATGTGGATGCAACAACAGCGCTCAAACTCCTTTTTGAGGG
>CAYTXS010000447.1:0-1688 GCA_964441585.1 uncultured Thioalkalivibrio sp. | reverse complement strand
GCTAAGGGTTGATGATGTTACCCGCAGCATCCCGGCGCAGGCGGGTCAGCTCCACGCTCGCCCGTGATTCGCGGAACGTCACCTGGCGGCCGCCGCCGCTCTGGCGGGTGCGCGATGCGTTTGCCGCGGGCTGCAGGGTGTTCACGGCGCGGTTCCATCCCGACCAGGTACTCACTGGCGATGCCGTACCGAGATTCACGGCATTGCGGCGCCCGTCGCCCACGGCGGCGCGCCCGCTGGTGGTGCGTTGCGTGGCGCGTGCCTGGTTGGCGACGGCACGGCGTTGCGTCGGTGCGCTGCGATAGACGGACGGTTTAGGACCGGGCCGGGCCGTGCTGGCGGAAGCCGCCGTGGAGCGATGCTCGCGGAAGGCCACGGTGCGGCCGCTGCCGGTCTGGCGGGTGCGTTGCGGCGCTGTCGCCGCCGACGTCGCCGGGCGGGTGGCCCGGTTCCAGGTGGACCAGTTCAGCGGTGAAGTGCTGCCCAGGTTCACCGCCCGGCGGCGGGAATCCCCGGTGGCGGAGCGTGCCTGGTTGTTGCGCAGATTCTGAAACTGGATCTGGGCGTCCCTGACGCGCCTTGCTTCCGGGGTGGTCTGGCGAAATTCCAGGCGCCGCGGCTGATGTGACCGGGACCCCGACCGGGCCGACGTGCCAGGCGACGGAGACCGGGCTGCCGGCGGTGCAGCCGAGCGTGGCGGTGGCGATGGCGACCTCGCCTCGGCCGGCGCGACGATCACGAATGTGCCTGCCGTGGTGAACGCCACGCCGAGCGCCAGGCTCAATGCAAGGGAAGCAATGACGGAACGGTCTCTCATGGCGGATTTCCTCACTCGACCAGGAGCAACGCGGCGGTATTGAAGTCACTCATCGCGCCGAGCGCCGCCAGCTGCGGGTGCTCGCCCTCGAAAATGTCCTTCAGGGCGAAGGCTACCAGCGTCTCGCGCGGCACCACCTCCTGCCACATACGCAACCCGGCCAGCACGCCGCGAAACGTGTTGTTCGTCCCGTCTATCGACCCCAGCCAGACGCCGGTCACCGGCAGGTCCAGCGCCATGATCGGCTCGCTGCCGACCTGGCGACCGTCGATATAGACCTCGATGCCGTCGGCATACTGGCTGATCGCCACGTGGTGCAACTGGCCGTCAGTGAAGTCGAACAGGAACACCGCCTCCTCGTCGCCGGCGGCAAATGCGATGCCGTCGCGGTCCCGAAGCATCGCCAAGAGGTAAGCGGGACCCTCGGGGCCCGCGCTCGTGATGATCACCGGGTCATAGCCAGGATCGGTGCTCCAGTCCGGCGCCACCCAGAACTCCAGTGTGCCGCCCTCGGCGAGCGCCAGGCGCGGCGACGGCGGGAAGTCCAGCGATACTTCGCCGTCGAACACCATGACGTCCGGCTCGTAGGCCTGCACGACGGTGCCCGCCCCAAGCCACAGGCTGCAGACCAGCAATGCCAGCGTCCCTTTTTTGAGTGATGTCTTCACGTTGCAACTCCTGGGACCGCGTGCCGCGGCCGATGATCGTTGAAGCCCTTTCAATCCCTGCACGTCAGTTGAGTGATCCGACGGCAGTTGCCGAGGCCGGTTGACGTGCACTTGCTGTTGTCGCCGATGCGCACGTTCACGTGCCCCAGCTTCGACTTGTTGTTGCGCTGGCGGCTGCCGGTCTTGTAGCCCTGCAGGCGGCA
>CAYTXS010000446.1:0-1695 GCA_964441585.1 uncultured Thioalkalivibrio sp. | reverse complement strand
GAAGAAGAAACCCGCCATCGCTTCACCGCGATGGGCACACTGGTGGACGTCAGCATCTGGGGCGCACCACCGCTGGAAGCCGAAGCGGCCGCACGCGAAATCGAGGCCTTGTTCGTGACGCTGCATGCGGCCTGGGACCCGTGGGGCGCCGGCGCGCTCGGCACGGTGAACCGCGCGCTGGCTGCCGGCGAGGCGATCCGGCCGGACCCGGATCTCGCGGCACTGCTGGACGAGGCCGCAGCCCTCACCGAGGCCACCGGGGGACTGTTCGATCCGGCCATCGGCGCGCTGGTGCGGCTGTGGGGCTTCTCCGACGACGAATCACGCCCCGTGGCGCCGCCGCCGGCTAACGAGATCGCCGCGCGGCTCGCAGCCACGGCGCCCTTGCCCGAACTGCTGGCGGACGGTGTCGTGCAGGGCCCGCCCGGCGCCCAGCTCGATCTCGGCGGTTTCCTCAAGGGCGTGGCGGTGGAACGCGGCATCGAACTGTTGCAGGCCCGCGGCATCGAGCATGCCATCGTCAACGCCGGCGGCGACCTGCGGGCCATCGGGCGGCGCGGCGAGCGCGCCTGGCGCATCGGCATCCGCGCCGCGCGCGACAACACCATCGTCGCCGCGCTGGAAGTCGCTGACGGCGAGGCGGTGTTCACCTCCGGGGACTACGAGCGTTACTTCGATTACGCAGGCCGGCATTACCACCACATCCTCGATCCGCGCACCGGCTACCCGACACGCGGCATCGCGTCCGTGACCGTGGTACATGACGACGCGGCCCTGGCGGACGCCGGCGCGACCGCGTTGCTGGTCGCCGGCCCGGAGGACTGGCCGCGCATGGCCGACGCGCTGGGGCTTGATCGCGTCCTGGTGGTGCTCGAGGACGGCGCGGTCGAGCTGACCGGGGCGCTACAGCCACGGATCTGGTTCACCGACGAGGAGCAGGGGCGCCGCGTGCGCGTGCGCCCGCTGCCATGACCCTCGTCCGCCCGGCCGACGCGCTGGTGGTCGCGCTGGCCGCGCTCCTGGTGGGCGCTGCGTGGGCGGCATTCTGGACGGGCGGCGGGCCGGCGGATGCCGTACAGGTGATCGCGCCCGGCGACGAGTCCCGCCGCGCGGCGCTCTCGGAGGACGACACGCTGGAGGTGCGCGGGCACCTCGGCGACAGCCGCATCGAGATCCGCGACGGGCGCGTGCGTTTCGTGGATTCGCCCTGCGTGGGGCGCTACTGCGTGCACAGCGGCTGGCTGTCGCGCAGCGGCCAGGTCGCCGCCTGCCTGCCCAACGGCGTCGTCATCGAGGTCACCGGGGGCGACCGGGAATTCGATGCCGTCACCTTCTGAACACCTGCGCCGCGACGACCGCCTGATCGCCGGCTTCGCCGCGCTCGCGATCGCCATCCACATCCTCGAGGCGGCCTTCCCAAGCCCGCTGCCCGGCGTGAAGCCCGGTCTCGCCAACGTGGTGACCGTCGTCGTGCTGCTGCGCTACGGCTGGTACACGGCGGCCTGGGTGGCCGGCCTGCGCGTGCTCGCGGGCAGCCTGCTGGTCGGCACCTTCCTCGGACCCACTTTCATCATGAGCTTGAGCGGCGCCGTCGCGGCGATGGCGGTGCTCTGGCTCGCCCAGGCGCTGGCCGGGCGCTGGCTGGGCGCGCTCGGCTACAGCGTGTGCGCCGCCCTCGCCCACATGGCGACCCAG
>CAYTXS010000445.1:0-1704 GCA_964441585.1 uncultured Thioalkalivibrio sp. | reverse complement strand
CGCGACGATCGCATGGCCGATATTCAGCTCGGCGATCTCGACGATGCGCGCGACGTGCTGCACGTTGTGGTAATTGAGGCCGTGCCCGGCATTCACCTCCAGGCCCAGCTCGACCCCGGTGCGCGAGGCTGCCATGACGCGTGCGAGCTCGGCCTGCTGCTGCCGCGGCGCCTCGGCATCCGCGTAGGCGCCCGTGTGCAACTCGACGACGGGTGCTCCGGCCGCCACCGACGCCTCGAGCTGCTGCTCCTCCGGATCGATGAACAAAGACACGCGGATTCCCGCCTCCGCGAGCCGCGCCACGGCGTCGCGCACCCGCTCCAGCTGCCCGGCGACGTCCAGCCCTCCCTCGGTCGTCAACTCCTCACGCCGCTCGGGCACCAGGCACACGTCGCGGGGACGCACTTCGATCGCGATCCGCAGCATTTCATCCGTCACTGCCATTTCCAGGTTCATGCGCGTCTGCAACACGTCTTTCATGGCCCGGAGGTCCCGGTCCTGGATATGACGCCGATCCTCGCGCAGGTGCAGGGTGATGCTGTCCGCTCCCGCCTGCTCGGCCATCAAGGCAGCGTAGACGGGATCGGGGTAGCGCGTGCGTCGCGCCTGGCGGATCGTCGCAACGTGATCGATGTTCACTCCGAGCGCGATCGTGTTCTTCATCGGGAACTCCCGCCATACAGGCCGTCGATTGAACTCATTTTGCCAGATCGCGCCACCCCGGCGGCGATCCCGCCGAACTCCGCACCTGTAGCGATGTCTCAGCCGCCGCGCAGCCGGCCCAGCATCTCGCGCGTCTTCAACGGCCGGCCCTCGAGATGCACATCGAGGGCCGCCCTGAGGAGACGACGTGCATCCGCCAGGGCGCGCGGCTCTGTCAGGCGATCTTTCGACAGTGCCAGCAGCGAGCTGCCGAGCACCGCGCCCGTGACGCCCTCCGGGCAGGCAGCCAGGCCGAGTGCCGGGTCATAGCGATAGCTCGCGGCCGGATCGACGGCTTGCCCGGTCGCATCGAGAGCGAGATCGGGGCCATAGCCCAGGGCGTCCAGAAGGCGTTTCTCGAAGCGGCGCAGTACAGCCGCAACCGGCTCGCCGGCGACCAGGTCCTCGACCGCGGCGCCATAGACTGCATAAAGCGCCGGGTGGGCATCCAGCCGGGCGGTGAGCCGCAAAAGGAGTTCATTCAGGTAAAAAAGCGCCATGAGGCGGTCGCCCCCGGCCGGCATTTTGGCGGCCTGGCCGGCCGTCTCCGCACCTGTCAGCGTGCCGAGCTCGCCCCGCAGTTGCCACGACAGGAGGAGCGGACGGAACGGCTGCAACAGGCTGCGCAGGCGGCTGCGCGGCCCGCGGGCGCCCCGCGCCACCAGGCCTACGCGGCCGTGGGTTTCGCTGAAGACCTCGAGCAGCACGCTGGTGTCCCGGAAAGGCCGGTGATGGAGAATGAAAGCGGGTTCGAGTTCGACGCGCAGCAAGGCTGTCAGTCGCCGTCGTAACCCAGTCGCTTCAGGTCGGCTTCGCGATCGGTCCAGCGTTCCCGCACCTTGACCCAGATCTCGAGATGCACGGGGCGTTCGAAGCGCGCTTTCAGCTCCAGCCGGGCCGCCTGGCCGGCGGCCTTAAGCATTTCCCCGCCCTTGCCGATCACGATGGCCTTGTGGGCCTCGCGCTCCACCCAGACGACCGCGCCGACCTCGAGGCGACCCT
>CAYTXS010000444.1:0-1708 GCA_964441585.1 uncultured Thioalkalivibrio sp. | reverse complement strand
TGCGACCGACTCGTAGCGCTGCAGGAAAGCCCGAGCCTGCAGCAAACGCTCGGTCTGGAGGCTCAGGTCGGCCAGGGGCAGCAGCGCCTCGGCATTGCCGCGGTTGCGGTCGAGTGCCCGGCGGAAAAAATTCTCGGCGAGTTCGGCGTCCGGGATGCCGCGCGCGCAGACGCCCGCATTGATCAGCGCCGCCTCGGGGGTTCGATAATAGGCGTTGGACGCCGCCATCTCGAAATAACGTATGCCATCCTTACGATCGCCCTGGCGACACAGAAAGCCGCCGTAGCTGTTCAGCATGTTCGGGTCTTCCGGCGCCAGGCGCGTCGCCCGGCGCAGGTGCTCGCCCGCCCGCTCGGGCTTGCCGGCCCGCTCGTAGAGAATGCCGAGCGCCGCATGGGCGGCGGGCAGGGAAGGATCCTGTTGCACGGCTCGCTCCAGCTTCTCGCGCGCGCCCTCGAGGTCGCCCCGCTGCAGGTAACTCATGCCAAGCTGCACGTTGTAACGCGCCGCGTCGCGGATCGACACCTGGTTGTCCGACGACGTCGTCGCGCAACCGGCCGACAGGATCACAGCTGCGACAAGGGCGATCCGCAAAAAGCTCATGACGCCCTCGCAGAGACGCTGACCAGCTTGTTGCCGAGCCGGTAACGCATGCGGTCGTTGACCTGGCCGGCCAGCTGGCCGCAGGCCGCATCGATATCGTCGCCCCGTGTGCGCCGGATGGTCGTGCGCACGCCCTTGCGCAGCAGCTGGTCGCGACACCGCTCAATGACCGGCAGCGGCGAGCGGCGATAGTCGGTGCCGGGGAAAGGATTGAAAGGGATCAGGTTCACCTTGGCGGGTCGATTGGCCAGCAGTTTCGCGAGCCGCCGCATGTCGGCCTCGCCGTCATTGACCCCGTCGAGCATCACGTATTCGAAGGTGATGTGCCGCCCTGCGCCGCGTTCGGCGTACCGCCAGCAGGCGTCCAGCAGCTCTTCGATCGGGTGACGGCGGTTGATCGGCACCAGCGCATCGCGCAGCGCATCGTCGGCGGCGTGCAAAGAAACCGCCAGCGCGACATTGCAGTCCTCTGCGAGCCGATCCATCTGCGGCACCAGCCCCGAGGTGCTGACGGTCACGCGGCGCCTGGAAATATTGAAACCGAAATCGTCGATCAGCACACGGATCGCCGGCACCACCTGGCGGTAATTCGCCAGCGGTTCGCCCATGCCCATGAAGACGACGTTGGTGATGATCCGGTCGCCGTCCTGCCGGTAGCCTAGCTCACGGTTCGCCAGCCATACCTGGCCGACGATGTCCGCAGCGGAAAGATTGCGGTTGAAGCCCTGCTTGCCGGTGGCGCAAAAGGCGCAGTCCATCGCGCAGCCTACCTGGCTCGAGATGCACAGCGTGCCGCGCGCCGGCTCCGGTATGAATACCGTTTCTATCGCCTGACCGCCGTCCATCGACAGCATCCACTTGCGCGTGCCGTCGCCGGCGTCGTGCAGGGAGCGGATCTCCGGCGTGCGGATCTCGGCGATCTCCGCCAGGCGCGCGCGCAGCGCCTTGGAGATATCGGTCATCGTGGAGAAATCGGCATTGCCGAAGCGATACATCCAGGTCATGAGCTGCCGCGCGCGGAACGGCTTCTCGCCGAGGTCGGCGAAAAACGCCTCCAGTCCCTCGCGGGACAGGCCGAACAGATTGATGCGCGCGTCGCTCATGC
>CAYTXS010000443.1:0-1710 GCA_964441585.1 uncultured Thioalkalivibrio sp. | reverse complement strand
GCTGGGCGCGCTCGGCTACAGCGTGTGCGCCGCCCTCGCCCACATGGCGACCCAGCTGCTGGTGGCCTGGCAGCTGTTCATCCCTCATCCCGCACTGCTGACGCTGGCGCCGTTCCTGCTGACCGCGGCGCTGGTCTTCGGTATCGTGAGCGGCGTGATTGCTGCAATCGTCCTGGCGAAGCTCGATTCCGGACCGGACACGGCGCGCGCATGACCCCCGTGACCCAAAGCGCCGCCGGCTCGGAACGCCTGGCGTGGGCCATTTTCATGGCGGCCGCCGCGCACGGGCTGTTCATTCTCGGGGTCGGCTTCACGCCCTCCCTGCCCGACCCGTCGGCCGAGGCGCCGACGCTCGAAGTGACCCTGCTCGACGCCCCGGTACCTGACCAGCCCGCGCCGGAAGATGCGCGTTACCTGGCCCAGGCCAGCCAGGAGGGAGCAGGCAACGTCGAGGAGCAGGTGCGGCCCGAATTCTTTGACACGCCGCCGGCGCCCAGCGACCCGGACGAGCCCCCCGCGCCGCTGCCGGAGCAGGCCATGGAAACTCTTCCGGGCGAACCGGAATTGCCCGCGCCGGACATCATCGCGTCCTGGGACGGTGCCCTGCTGACCGCCGTCGCGCCGCCGTACAGCGAACCCGAGATCGTCCCCGCGGCGCCGCCGCCGGAAGGGGGGATCACCCGCGTCACGGCCACCGGCCGCCTCGAATACTTCGTCTCGGTGAGCGCCAGGGAAAGCGTGTTCGCCGAGTACCTCGCCGCGTGGAAGGCGCGCATGGAGCGCCTCGGGACGCTGAACTTCCCGGAGGTCACGCGCGACCAGCGCACCGGTAACCCGGTGCTGGAGGTCGCGGTGGCGGCGGACGGCAGCCTGGAGGACGTGCGCGTCACCCAGTCGTCAGGCCACCGTGAGCTGGACCAGGCTGCCGTCGAGCTGGTGCGCCTGGCCAGTCCCTTCGACGCCTTCCCCTTCCTGGTGCGCACGCGCTACGACGTATTGCGCTTCGCCTACGAGTGGCGTTTTATCGACGGCCAGGCCAGTCCGGGCGAGTTACGCGCCGCGCCGCACTAAAATCCGACTTGCCGCACCCCGGGTCGCGGTCAATACTGTGCACATGACAGACAATCCGTATCTCACCGGCCAGTTCCTGATCGCCATGCCCGCCATGGCCGACCCGAACTTCGATCGCACCGTGACCTACATCTGCGAGCACAACGAAGACGGGGCGCTCGGGATCATCGTCAACCGGCCGACCGACATGCTGCTGGGCGAGGTCCTCGAGCAGATGGACCTGAATATCTCGGACCCGGAACTCGCCGAGCACCCCGTCCTGCTCGGGGGACCGGTGCAGCCGGACCGGGGCTTCGTCATCCACGACGACCAGGGCGCCGCTTTCAGCTCCACGATGGCCGTGCCCGACGGGCTGCGCATCACCACCTCACGGGATATCCTGGTGGCCCTCGCCGACGGACAGGGTCCGTCGCGCGCCGTGGTGGCGCTGGGTTATGCCGGCTGGGGTGCCGGCCAGCTGGAGGCCGAGATGGCCGCCAACTCCTGGCTGACCGTGCCCGCCTCGGCGGACATCATCTTTTCGGTGCCTTTCGAGAGACGCTGGGAATCCGCCGCGGCGCTGCTCGGCGTGAACATGGCGGCGTTGTCTCCCGAGGCGGGCCACGCCTGAGCATGGCGTCCGGCGGGGGCACCCTGCTG
>CAYTXS010000442.1:0-1734 GCA_964441585.1 uncultured Thioalkalivibrio sp. | reverse complement strand
TCCAGGGATTGCCGCCCTTGCCAGGTTCATTCCAAGCCATGGTATTCCTTAAATTAAAGCCAAGCGCGAGGTCCGCCCGAGAGCAATACTCGTCAGGCGACCGTGCGTGATTGTAGGGATGCGCCCATACCCTCACAAGGGCGGGGTCGAATTCGTCCCCTGTTCAGACCAGTATCGCGACAGAATCGTTCCAACGCCACCTTGGGCGCCTCGACGTCGATTTCCCAACCGCCGGCCTGGTCCTCCGTTTCCTGGCGAACCATGTCGGCATCGTACAGTTTCGCTCGCATCCGCGCTTCCGATGCGTCGAGGTGCACACGCCCCGCTACGCGGCCTTCGCCGAAAAGCTCTCGCAAGGCGTGGACCAGCAGGTCCAGGCCGTCGCCGGTTCTTGCCGAAAGCCGGACGCCGCGGATTGCCCCGCTTTCGTTGTAGATGAGACTCGGCGGTTCACCCTGCAGATCGGTTTTATTGTAGATAATCAACTGCGGCACCTCTTCCGCGCCGATCCCCTCGAGCACGCGGTTCACATCCTCGATGCGCTGGTCACGCAAGGGATCCGCGAGGTCGACTATGTGCAGCAGCAGCTCCGCGTCCTGCGTCTCCCTGAGGGTCGAGCGGAACGCGGCCACGAGTTCGTGAGGCAGGTCGCGCACGAAACCGACAGTGTCCGCCAGCACCACTTCCAGGCCCGGCGCCAGCTGCAGGCCGCGCAACGTCGGGTCGAGCGTGGCAAACAGCTTGTCGGCAGCGTAGACGTCCGCCGAAGTCAGCTGGTTGAACAATGTGGACTTGCCGGCATTGGTGTAGCCGACCAGTGCGACCGTCGGCACCTCGGCCTTGCGGCGCGTGCGCCGTCCCTGCTCGCGCTGTTTATCGACGCGCTCCAGCCGTCGCGTCAGGTTGCGGATGCGCTGGGCGAGCAGGCGGCGGTCGGTCTCGAGCTGCGTCTCACCCGGGCCGCGCAGGCCGATACCGCCTTTCTGTCTTTCCAGGTGAGTCCAGCCGCGCACCAGCCGGGTGGACAGGTGACGCAGCTGCGCCAGCTCGACCTGTAACTTGCCTTCGAAGCTGCGGGCGCGCTGGGCGAAGATGTCGAGGATCAGTCCTGTGCGATCGAGAACACGACAGCTCAGCGCCTTTTCCAGGTTGCGCTCCTGGCTTGGGGACAGGCCATGATTGAACAGCACGAGGTCGGCGCCGCTCGCACGTATGAGCTCGCTGAGCTCCTCGACCTTGCCCTTGCCGATGAAATGGCGGGCGTCCGGCACGGTACGCGATGCCAGCAGACGACCCACGATCGTCGCGCCGGCGGACACGGCCAACTGTTCGAGTTCGCCGAGCTCGTCCTCCGAGGGACGCGTGCCAAACCCTAACTGGACCAGTACGGCACGCTCACCGTGCCCCGGACGTTCGAACAAAAAACCTCCCGATCCCCGGCTCAGTCTTGCGCGTCGTCGCCGAACGCGTCATCCCCGGTGGAGATCCTGACATTTCGTGAAGGCACGACGGTGGAAATCGCGTGCTTGTAGACCATCTGGCTGACGCTGTTTTTCAACAGCACTACGAACTGGTCGAAAGACTCGACCTGGCCCTGCAGCTTGATGCCATTCACGAGGTAAATGGACACCGGTACCTTCTCTCGCCGCAAGGCGTTGAGGAACGGGTCCTGAAGCGACTGCCCTCTGGCCATTGGATGCACTCTCCTGTCGGACCGATCTGGTTGTTTTCGGT
>CAYTXS010000441.1:0-1735 GCA_964441585.1 uncultured Thioalkalivibrio sp. | reverse complement strand
CCCTGATCGGGATGGTGATCGTGGCGTTTATCGCCGGCGTGTTCGTGCTCGCCGCGCTTCGCCTGACGCCGATCTATCTCGAATACATGAACGTGGATTCCGCGCTGAAGTCGATGAAGCGCGATCTGGACGGCAGCAACGCAGGTCCGGGGCAGATCCGCACGGCGCTGCAGCGCCGCTTCGACATCGACAACATCAGCAGCATCAGTCCGCGGGACATCAAGATCGAGCGTGCGGCGAACGGCTACGTGGTGCGGGCCGACTACGAGAGTCGCGCGCAGTTCATCGGTAATCTCTACCTGCTGGTGGATTTCGACAAGTCCGTCGAGGTCGCGCGTTGACCGACGACCTCGGGTGGTTGGAGCGCGAGTTCGGCTATCGATTTTCGGACGCGGACCTGCTGGATCGCGCCCTGACACACCGCAGTGCCGGCGGGAACCACAACGAGCGCCTTGAGTACCTGGGTGATGCGGCTCTCAGCCTGGTCGTGGCCGAGGCCCTGTACGAAAGGCTCCCGCAGGCCCCGGAGGGGCACCTCAGCCGACTGCGCGCGAGCCTGGTACGGCGTTCTTCGCTGGGCGAGATCGCGCGGGAGGCGGGCTTTCCGGACCGGTTGCGGCTCGGCTCCGGCGAACTGAAAAGCGGCGGTTTCCGGCGCGAGTCCATACTCTCCGACGCGCTCGAGGCCGTGCTCGGCGCGATTTACCTGGACGGCGGTATCGACGCCCTGCGTCCCGTGGTGTTGCGGCTCTACGGTTCGCGCCTGGACGAACTGCCCGCGCACGAGGATCTCAAGGATCCCAAGACGCTGCTCCAGGAGCGCCTGCAGGCGCGCGGCTTGCCTTTGCCGCGCTATGAACTGGAATCCGTGGCGGGCGAGGATCATCGCCAGGAGTTCCGCATTTCGTGTGCGATCGAAGGGATGAACGAGACCTCCACGGGCACGGGAAGCAGCCGGCGCGCCGCCGAACAGGCTGCTGCGGCCGGCATGCTGGCGCAACTCGATGTCTGAGCCCGATTTCCGTTGCGGCTTCGTGGCGGTGGTCGGCCGGCCCAATGTCGGCAAGTCCACGCTGGTCAATGCGCTGGTCGGAAGAAAGGTCAGCATCGTGACGAGCCGCCCCCAGACCACCCGACAGCGCGTCATCGGCGTCGCTTCGACGGAGCGGGCCCAACTGCTGTTTGTCGATACGCCGGGCATGCACCGGCATGAGAAGCACGCGCTCAACAAGCTCATGAACCGCAGCGCGCAGTCGTCGCTCGCCGATGCCGACGTGGTGCTGGTGGTGGTGGAGGCCGGGCGCTGGACCGAGGAAGACGAGGACGTGCTGGCGCGCGCGCAGGCTGCCGGGCGGCCCGTGATGCTGTTGCTGAACAAGATCGACAGGATCCGGCCACGGGAGGCCGTCCTGCCGATGCTGCAGGAAGCCGCAGCGCGCGGGGAGTTCGCCGCCGTGGTGCCAATCTCAGCTGAGCGGGGGGAGAACCTGGCGCGGCTGCGGGAGCTTCTCGAGGCGGCCGTTCCCGAGGGCCCGGCGCTGTTCCCGCCGGAACAGTGGAGCAATCGGGACGAACGCTTTCACATCGCCGAGGTGGTGCGCGAGAAACTGATGCGCCGCCTCCGGGATGAGCTGCCTTACGGGCTCGCGGTGGAGATCGAGCGGCTCGGCGAGAGCGAGCAGGGTCGCCTCGAGGTCGGCGCGGTCGTCTGGGTGGAGCGCGAGGCCCACAAGGC
>CAYTXS010000440.1:0-1739 GCA_964441585.1 uncultured Thioalkalivibrio sp. | reverse complement strand
CCCTTTGCACGGTGGCGAGCAGCTGTTCCGGGTTGAACGGCTTGACGATCCAGCCAGTGGCGCCCGCCGTCTTGCCTTCCATCTTCTTCTCGGGCGAAGCCTCGGTCGTCAGCAGCAGGATCGGAGTGAAACGGAACTCGGCCAGGGCACGCAGCGACTTGACGAGCGTGATGCCGTCCATCACCGGCATGTTGACGTCCGAGATGACCAGGTCCATCGAGGTCGTCTTGGCAAGATCCAGCGCCGCCTGTCCGTCACCTGCCTCGTGGACTTCGTGGCCGGCGTGTTGCAGCGTGAACGCGAGCATCTGTCGCATGGAGGTGGAATCGTCCACGGCGAGAATCGTTGCCATCAGTTTTTACCCTGCGGCCGATTGCGGCCGTCTTGTTTGTCCGGAAGAGGAAAAAAATCATGCAGACCCAGGCGTTCGATTCCCTCGGCCAGCGGGGCGCTCGGCGCCGCCAGGCGCAACTCGCGCCCGCGCCGTGCAGCCTCCTGTGCTGCGGCGACCAGCAACTGCAGGCCGGCGGTATCGAGCCGCGCTACGCCGCCCCCCTGCAAGCGCAGGGGCCCGGTCCCGTCGAGCGCCGCCAACAGCCGGTCGCGCAACGCCGTCGCCGACTGGATGCGGAGGTCTGCTGGAAGCTTCAAAGACTTCATGCCGGGTGAATCCGATGTATGGGTTCCCTAGACGTATCGGCAAGGCGCCCGAACTCTTTAGGGCGTTAGTTTTGCCGGGAGTAAATATTTCGCGGGGGCCGTCCAGCTCGCCCATGTCACGGCCAGCCCGGCTGCCTGGCCACCCGCTAAGCGAGTGGCCAGGCAGCCCCCTTGTGCCTAGCCGGGCAGGCGGTGACGGAGCTGTTCGCGCTGCAGGCGGGTGAGCAGTCGTTGCAGCTGCTCGGTGGGCGGGTTCGTCGCCTGGACGAAACGCGCCCCGGCTTTCAGTTCGCCGGTGAGGGGTGAAACGCCGAGGTGGACGAGCTCCAGGCTGCACTCCACCTGCTGTTCGCCGAGAAAACTCAGCAGGCAGCCGTCGATCACGTCGCCGGTCTCGAGGCCGGGATTGCGCGGGAACATCACGTTCAGCCCGCCGGCCGACAAGTCCAGCAGCCGCCCGCGCAGTCCGCCGCCGTCAGGACCGAGGATGACCGTCGAATAGTCGTTCAGGTGCCCGGTGTGCACGCGAAAATGCCGGCGGCGCTGGTGGTAGCGCACCGATCCAGGCATGCGGGCCAGGTAGGCCGGGAGGCGGTCGCCGGCCTGGATCTCGATGACCTGGGTGGCGAAATCGAGTTGTACGCCCCGCAGCTTGCCGTGCACGTGCATCACGGTGCCGGGTTCGATCCGGGCATGGCCGTCTTCGGGGCTGAGTCCGTCCAGCAGCAGGCGTCCGCCGCTGGAGTTCACCTGCAACAATGCGCTCGTATAGAGCCCGCGCACGCCGGGCAGCGCGACGTTCAGCAGCAGGGGCGGGAAGGTGATCGCACTCAGCAGTCCTGCGATCCTCGCCGGGTCGCGGACCGTCTCGGCGGACTCGGCTTGCCCGGCATTCGCGGGGCCCGCTTCGGTATCGGCGGGCTCGTCGAGTGCGCCAGAAAATTCGCCTTGTTCCAAAGGAACGCTGTCCTCGCGAGAGGCCATGGACAGGCGCCGGGACCGATCAGGCCTGCGCGAGGGACCGGGACCCTCCCGCGGCGCGGGTGTCGCCATGGCTGTCATACAACGGGACCGCGACG
>CAYTXS010000439.1:0-1754 GCA_964441585.1 uncultured Thioalkalivibrio sp. | reverse complement strand
CAAAATACTCGCCGGCCATCGGACCTTCACGGCCGAGCACCCGGCCGGCGCCGAGAATCCCGGCGCAGCTCACGGCGAGGTTGATGCCGCCGAAGGCCTCGGCCGCGGCATCTACGCTGGCGATGACCTCGGCGTCATTGCTGACGTCCGTCCTGAAGAATCGCGCGGCTTCGCCCAGCCCCTGGGCGGCTTCGCGTCCCTGGGTCTCGTTCACGTCGAGAATGGCGACCCGGCCGCCTGCCGCGACGATCCGCCGCGCCACCGCATGACCGAGACCGGAAGCGCCGCCCGAGACGACGGCTTTCAAGGTGCTGAGTTCCATTCGTACAGTTCCTCTGTTCCACGGGAGTATGGGTCGTTCTGCGGCGGCGCGCGCCGCGCAAGCTCAGGGTCGATACTCGGGCAGGCGGCCGAGCCGGCTGCCGGGCTTGCGACCGAGTTCGCCGCAGATGTAATGGCCGGCCCCGACCAGCGCCGGCAGGTCGATGCCGGTCTCGATGCCGAGGCCGTGCAGCATGTAGACGAGATCTTCGGTGGCCACGTTGCCGGAGGCCCCCTGCGCATAAGGACAACCGCCCAGGCCCGCGACCGAGGCGTCCACCACACCGACGCCTGCCTCGAGGCAGGCGTAGATATTGGCCAGAGCCTGGCCGCGCGTGTCGTGGAAATGCACCGCCAGGCGTTCCATGCCGCAGGCCGCCGCCACCGATTCGAGCAGGCGCCGGGCCGCCAGCGGCGTGCCCACGCCGATGGTGTCGCCGAGCGACACTTCATAGCAGCCGAGTTCCAGCAACGCGCGGGCGACCTCGACGACGCGTTCCGCCGCGATCTCGCCCTCGTAGGGGCAGCCCAGCACGCAGGAGACGTAGCCGCGCACGCGCAGGCCCTGTGCCCGCGCCGGCCCGGCGACGGCTTCGATGCGGGCCAGGCTCTCGTCGATCGAGGCATTGATGTTCTTGCGGTTGAAGGTCTCCGACGCGGCCGTGAACACGGCGATCTCCTCGACGCCGGCTGCGAGAGCACGCTCCAGCCCTTTGAGGTTGGGTACCAGGGCAGGGTAGCTCACGCCGGCGCGTCGCCGCAGTCCCGCGAACACCTCTGCGGCGTCCGCCAGCTGGGGAATCCAGCCGGGGCTGACGAAGCTGGTGGCCTCGACGGCGGGCAGGCCGCTGGCAGCAAGCCGCTCGATGAACTGGATCTTGACGGCCGAAGGGACGACTTCGGGCTCGTTCTGCAGCCCGTCGCGCGGTCCGACCTCGACCACCCGGACGCGTGCGGGGAACGTCATGTCACGCCCTCTCGTCCGGCCGGATGTCCACCAGCGTCGCATCGGCTTCCACGCTGTCGCCCACCGCGCAGAGCACGCGTTCGACCACCCCCGCGACCGGCGCCGCCAGGGTCAGCTCCATCTTCATGCCCTCCATGATGAGCAACGCATCCCCGACGCTCACCCGATCCCCTGCGTTCACCCTTACGGCGACAATGGTGCCGGGCATCGGCGCGACGGGGTGCGCGTCCTCCTCGCTCGCCGCCGTTTCCACCGGGTGCAGCGGTTCCACGACGAAATCCCAGCCGTGGTCTTCGAGTCCCACATAGATACGCTCGGCGTCCGCGGTCACCAGTGCTTCGCCGATGTGACCCTGGACCTCGACCTGCACGCGACCTGCGCCAAGGTCGATGATGTGTGCGTCGAGATGATGCGTGCCGTAGTGGACCCGGATCCCGACGTCGCGAAATTCGAGTCGCAGCTCGTG
>CAYTXS010000438.1:0-1763 GCA_964441585.1 uncultured Thioalkalivibrio sp. | reverse complement strand
ACTGCGATGACGATCCACAACACGATGTTCTTGGCTAGATCGTTCAATGACCTCGCTCCTCAGCTGGCAATGCGGGACCGAGGCCCCAACTGGATATTTTAGACACTATAAGCCCCGGTAGTTTCCCGCCACCAGATAAAACTCCCGACTGCGGTCCCGCGACGCCTTCGGCTTGCGCATGCGTACGGTACCAAAACTCTTGCGGGCCTCCTGGACCAGGGCCTCGCTGCCCTCGCCCTGGAATACTTTCGTCACGAGGGCCCCTCCCGGAGTCAAATGCGCCCGCGCAAAGTCCAGCGCGAGCTCCGCGAGGTACATCGCCCGCGGCTGGTCCACCGTCGGCACCCCACTGATATTGGGGGCCATATCACTCATTACAACCCCGGGCCGGTCATCCCCGAGCGCCGCCTCCAGCGCTTCCAGCGTAGCCTGCTCGCGAAAATCACCCGCGATGAATTCCACCCCGGCCAGCGGATCCATCGGCAGCACGTCTAGCGCAATCACCCGGCCCCGATGCCCGACGGCGCGCACAGCATACTGGCTCCACGCACCCGGAGCGGCGCCGAGGTCCACCACGGTCATATTTGGCTTGATCAGGCGGTCCTTCTCCTGAATCTCGATCAATTTGAATACCGCGCGACCCCGCCACCCCTCCTGTTTGGCCCGCCGCACGAATTCATCGGCGACATGTTCGTCCATCCAGCGCTTACCGTGGCGAGTTCGTCCCGTCATGTTCCGGTGGATTCCTGTGCGCGCCCCATGCCCTGCTAGACTACGCGCCCGCACGCCCGGCGTCGCCGCTGCAGAGCGCCGCTTACTTCATATATCACTAGAAGAAATACGCTCATGTCACTGAATGAAAAGCAAAGAAAACATTTGAGGAAGCTCGGGCATGAGCTGCAACCCCTGCTGTCCACCGGCAACGCCGGCCTGTCGCCTGGGTTTCTTGCGGAACTCGAAGGCACGCTCGACCACCACGAGCTCCTGAAGATCCGCGTGCGCACCAGCGACCGCGAGGCCCGTGACGAAATGATACGGGAGATCTGCGCAGGCTCAGGTGCCGAGCTCGTACAGCGCATCGGCAATGTCGCCCTGCTGTGGCGGCCCAATCCCGACGAGCGCAAGATACTGTTGCCGAAAGCGCCGCGCTCAGATGTATAACACCTGCAGGATCTCGTAGACTCGGTCGCCGCCGGGGGCCTGGACCGTGATCTCGTCACCTTCGCTCTTGCCGATCAGGGCCCGGGCGATCGGCGACGCGATGGAAATGCGGCCCGCCTTGATGTCTGCCTCTTCCTCCCCGACGATCTGGTAACGCAGCTCCGTCTCTTCGGTGGCACAGAACAGTTCGACCGTCGCGCCGAACACGACTCGTCCCCCTGCATTCAGCTTGCGGACGTCGATGATCTCGACGTGTGAAAGCTTGTATTCGAGGTCCCGGATGCGGGCTTCGGCGAGGCCCTGCTGCTCCTTGGCGGCGTGATACTCGGCATTTTCCTTGAGATCGCCGTGTGCCCGGGCTTCGCCTATGGCCTGGCTGATTCGCGGCCGCTCGACGGTTTTGAGCCGAGCGAGTTCCTCGCGCAGGCGCTCCACCCCCCCGGCTGTCATCGGCACCTTGTTCATGTGGAAATCTCCGCGTGCAGGTCCTGCAGCCGGTTGACGTCGGTCGCATCAAGGTGATCGAGCGCCACGCACGTCGCCTTGGCTGCAGAGATCGTAGTGTAATACGTCACCTTGCGGTGCACCGCTTCGCGGCGGAT
>CAYTXS010000437.1:0-1770 GCA_964441585.1 uncultured Thioalkalivibrio sp. | reverse complement strand
GAGGCGAGGCCGCGCCAGTCGGCCACTGCCCGGTCCCACGCTTCGCCGGCCGGCGCCATCGGGCGTCCGGCGAGATACTCGAAAGTCGTGTCGTCCGGCGCGACCATCCCGGCGCGCGCGCCGGCCTCGATGGCCATGTTGCAGAGGGTCATGCGCTCGTCCATCGACATCGCCGTCACGGCGGCGCCACGGAATTCCATGACGTGCCCGGTGCCGCCGCCGACGCCGACCTTGCCGATCACCGCCAGGATGACGTCCTTGGCCGTGACGCCCGGCGGACGACGGCCCGCGAGTTCGACGAGAAATGTCTTCGGGCGCCGCTGCAGGATGCACTGGGTCGCCAGCACGTGGCCCACTTCCGTCGTGCCGATGCCGAATGCCAGCGCGCCGAAGGCGCCGTGCGTGGTGGTGTGGCTGTCACCGCAGACGATGGTCATGCCGGGCTGGGTGGCACCCTGCTCCGGACCGATGACGTGCACGATCCCCCGTCGGCGGCTGTTGACGCCGAACAGCCGCACGCCCGAGCGCCCGCAGTTGTCGCCGAGCATCCGCACTTGGTGGCGCGCAGCCGGATCCATGTCGCCGAGGCCGGCGCTCCAGCTGTTCGCATCCGTCGGCACGGAGTGATCGACCGTCGCGAGCGTGCGCTCGGGCCGGCGCAATTTCAGGCCGCGCTCACGCAGCACCGTGAAGGCCTGCGGCGAGGTCACCTCGTGGACCAGGTGAAGATCGACGTACAGCACGGCCGGCGTGTCGGTCGTCTCGGCCACGACGACATGGCGGTCCCAGACCTTCTGGAACAGCGTGCGCGGCGCTACATCGACTTCCGCCGTCATACCGCCACCGACGCCACCGGCGTGTCCATCGTGGTCGTCAGCGGCTGCAACCAGCCCCACTCGTCGCGGGTCTTGCCCGAGAACAGACCGAAGAAACGATCCTGCATGACTTCGGTGACCGGGCCGCGGGAACCCGTGCCGATCTGGATGCGATCCACCGAGCGGATCGGCGTCACCTCGGCGGCCGTCCCCGAGAAGAACAGCTCGTCGGCGAAATAAAGCATCTCGCGCGGTATCGGCTGCTCGTCCACCTCGAAGCCGGCGGCGCGTGCCAGCGTGATCACGGTGTCGCGCGTGATCCCAGCGAGAATCGAACAGGCGGCGGGCGGCGTGTAAATCTTGCCGTCCTTCACCACGAACAGGTTCTCCCCCGCGCCCTCGCCCACCATGCCGTCCGTGGTCAGGCCGATGCCCTCGGCGTAGCCGTTGCGTTTCGCCTCCATGCTGATCAGCTGGCTGGAAAGGTAGCCGCCCGCGGCCTTGGCGCCCGCCGGAATCGTGTTGGGCGCCACGCGCTGCCATGACGAGACGCAGACATCCACGCCGTTGCGCAGACCCTCGGCGCCGAGGTAGGCACCCCACTGGATGGCGGCGATCGCCACTTCGACCGGCGAGCCGGCCGGCGCGGTCAGACCGAGCCCCGCAAAACCGCGAAACACCACGGGGCGGATGTAGGCGCCGTTGTCGAGGTCGTTGGCGAGCACCGCTTCGTTGCAGGCCGCTTCGATCTCAGCGGGGGAATAAGGAATATCGATGTGATACAGCTTGGCGGAATTGAACAGCCGTGTGATGTGCTCACGCAGGCGGAACGATCTCGATCCCTCCGGCGTCTTGTAGACGCGCACACCCTCGAATACGGAAGAGCCGTAATGCAACGCATGGGACAACACGTGGGTGGTGGCATTTTCGCCGGGAACCAGCCTGCCGTTCTGCC
>CAYTXS010000436.1:0-1774 GCA_964441585.1 uncultured Thioalkalivibrio sp. | reverse complement strand
AGGTCCACCGCGTGCAACGCTTCGACTTTCTGCTTGCCGCGGGTGTAGACCTTTGTCAGGCCGCGAATCTCGATCAATGCACTCATAAAATACCTGCCTCTATTCCACGCGTACCGGATCGCCGTCAACGAGATCCGCGGGGGGTTGCAGAACCACGCGCTCGCCGCTGCGCAACCCTTCGAACACCGGTTGAAACTCTCCCCGCGCCGGCCCGACGCGCACCGCGCGACGCGCGACGCGTTCACCTTCGTCGCCGCGCTGGAGAACGAACACGAACGACTCGCCGCCATCTTCCACGACCGCCGCGGACCGCACCCGGAGCGTCGCGGCCGCCGTCGCCGCATCGGTCGCGCCCGCCTCGCGTTCGCCGAGGAACGCCACTCGCACGCCCATATCCGGGACGATTCTCTCGTCGCGCTCCAGGATCGCGATCCGCACCCGGACCGTTGCGCGGCTGCGGTCCGCGGTCGGGATGATGGCGATGACCTCTGAAGGAATGCGCCATTCCGGATAGGCGTTCAGCGTCGCCTCGACGGGCTGCCCTGGATACACCCGCTGGATGAATGACTCATTGACGTCCACCTGGATCTCCAGCGAGTCCATGTCCACGATGGTGCCGATGCCGGTGCGCGTGAAGCCACCGCCTGCGGAGACCGGTGAAATCATCTCGCCCGGCTGGGCCGCCTTGACCGTCACGACGCCGGCGAACGGGGCGCGGATCACGGTGTTGTCCAGCCGCACCCGCGAAAGTTCCAGCGAGCGCCGCGCCACCGTGACGCCGGTCGCGGCGCTGTCCAGCCGTGCCGCGAGCGCATCGACCTCGGTGCTGGCCGCATCCACCGCGGCCTGTGAAGCGAGGCCCCGCGCCGCAAGGTCGCGCTGTCTTTCGAGATCGCGGCGCGCGTTGCTCAGCTGGGCCTGGATCTCCGCGAGCTGGGAGCGCGCCGACTCCAGCTGCGCCTCGGCAAGCGCGACCTGGGCACGCCACTCCGTGTCATCGATCGTGGCCAGCACCTCGCCCGCGGCGACCTGCATGCCCTCCTCGATCAGCACGGTCTCGACCTTTCCGGTCACCTGTGCCGATACGGTGGCGATGCGCCGGGCGGTGACGTAGCCCGTGGCATCCAGCACCGAGCGGGCCGCCTCGGCGGTCCCGGCGGACTGCACGGTAGCGACGCGCACAAGCACGGGCTCGTCCGCCCTTGTCCCCCAGAGATAAGCAGCCACGAGAACCGCCGCCAGCAGTGCAAGCGCAAGCAGAATCCACCATCCGGTCCGCGAGCCTCCGCCAGCGGGTGGCTCGCGATCGATGCGCAGTTCCTTGAGCAGCTCGGCTTTGTCCATGACGGCCTCGATTCTAGCAGCAGGCATTATCCGTCATGTTGCGGTCCGCGGGGGAGTGCCATTCGTCATGGGGCGCATATGACGATTGTCACCACCTGGGGCCGGATGCCCCGCCGCGAGCTCGCCCCCGCCAGCAACTAAAGCCGGCCGCCATCCACCATAGGGCAGCATCACATCGGCCAGGCACCGCCATTCGTCATGCGGGTCCGCGCTTCCCCTCGGCGCTATTAGTTGGTACACATGGCGGCTGGCGGTGTGCCAGCGACAGGGACGGACGTTGTGAAACCAATCAGACTCGGATACGCGTGCCTGCTCGTGATCTGTGCGTTTGCTGCAGGCGGGACTGCAGCGGATGAATCATCGCCGGATTCAACACAACTGGAAACGGTCGTCGTGACCGCGCAGAAACGCGGCGCCGAGAACCTGCAGG
>CAYTXS010000435.1:0-1776 GCA_964441585.1 uncultured Thioalkalivibrio sp. | reverse complement strand
TCATCCACAGCCAGAAGCGGCAGAAATGCCGGATCGCCGGATGCAGATCGACCGCGCGATGCGCCGCGTCGCGATGCAAATAAAGCGTCACCGCGAACACGGTGACCTGCACCATGACGAAGGACGCGAGAATGTAGCCCCAGACCGGCAGGTCGAGCAGGCCACGCTGGTACGCGACAAGGAATTCCATCAAGTGGATATCACCGTATTGAGAATCAATCGTGCCACTATATGGGCTTCGCCACCGGAAGTCATTCGGCGTCGCGCCACGGATCGAAGCCAGTCCCATGCCTGAACTGCCCGAAGTCGAAACCACGCGTCGCGGCGTCGCGCCGTGGATCGAAGGCACACGCGTCGTGGCCGTCGATTTGCGCCAGCCGCAGCTGCGCTGGCTCGTGCCCGAGACCCTGGCACGCGAGCTGCCCGGACGCAGGGTGCTGGCAGCCGAGCGCCGCGCCAAGTACCTGCTGTTCCGCGCCGAGGGTGACCGGACGCTCATGCTGCACCTGGGCATGAGCGGCAGCCTGCGCGTGCTCCAGGCCGCCGCGCCGCCCGGCAAGCACGATCACCTGGACCTGCTTCTCGAGGGAGGTCGGCTGCTGCGCTTTCACGATCCGCGCCGCTTCGGCTCCGCCGACTGGATCGCGGGCGAACCGCTCCACCATCCGCTGCTGCGCGAGCTCGGTCCCGAGCCGCTCGGCCCCGGCTTCAGTGCCGAATACCTTGCAGCAGCCTGCCGCGGTCGCCGGATCGCGATCAAGCAGCTCATCATGAACGGGCGGATCGTCGTCGGGGTCGGCAACATCTACGCCAGCGAGGCGCTGTTTCGCGCCGGCATTCACCCGCGCCGTGCCGCCGGAAGGATCGGTGCGCCGCGCCTGGCGGCGCTGGTCACGGCAATTCGCGAAGTGCTGGAAGCAGCGATTCGCCAGGGCGGCACGACATTGCGCGACTTCGCCTGGGGCGATGGCCAGCACGGCTATTTCCGTCCCGAGCTGGCCGTCTACGATCGGGCGGGCGAGCCCTGCCTGCGCTGCGCAGGAACGATCCGCTCCATCGTGCAGGGCCAGCGCTCGAGCTACTACTGCGCGAGCTGCCAGCGCTGAGTCGGGCCGCGCGCCGCAGGACCCCGTGCAAGGCCTCAGTAGGTCCAGCCCTCGATCTCGCCGCGCGGATCGGTCGCCGCCTCAAGGCGATTGCCGGCGTAATCCCAGGTGATCACGTTCATGTTGCCGTACATGCGGCGACTGGCCTGCAGGGCATGCCCGCGCGCCGCAAGGGCCGCACTTTCCTCCGGGCTGAACGCCTCGGGCTCATGCACGACGCGATCCGGCAGGTACTGGTGATGGTAGCGCGGCAGTGCAGTCATCGTCGCGGCGTCCGCACCCTCGATCCAGGCGAGTGTCGCCAGCAGCACCATGCTGATGATGCGGCTGCCGCCTGGCGTGCCGAGCACGGCGACACCGCGTGGGGACTCCAGGAAAGTCGGCGTCATGCTCGACAACATCCGCTTGCCCGGGGCGATGTTGTTCGCGCCGGCGCCGACCAGTTGATACAGGTTGGGTTCGCCCGGCTTGATGGCGAAATCGTCCATCTCGTTGTTGAGCAGCAGGTCGAGACCCGGGACGATGAAGCTGCTGCCGAACCAGCCGTTCAGCGTCTGTGTCACGGCAACCCGATTGCCGGCCGCATCGACCACGGAAAAATGCGTCGTGTGGTCACCGTCCTCGCCCTGGTGCAGCGGCGAGAACACCGCGCTCGGCGTGGCCCTGTCGG
>CAYTXS010000434.1:0-1782 GCA_964441585.1 uncultured Thioalkalivibrio sp. | reverse complement strand
CGTTGCACGGCGAGACCCGGGCGCCGGCCGAGGCGCAGTGGCGCGAGGAACGCAGTGGCGGCGTGGTGCTGGTCGACACGCCGGGCATCAACGAGATCGGCGGGGAGGACCGCGAACAGATGGCCCGGAACGTGGCCGAGCGGGCCGACCTCGTGCTGTTCGTGGTGGACGGCGACCTGAATGCGGCGGAGGAGGCCGCGCTCAACCAGGCGCTGGCGCCGGGGCGCCCCCTGCTGCTGGTGCTGAACAAGGCCGACCGCTACACGGATGATGAGCGTGCCGTGCTGCTCGACCGCCTTGCGACGCGCGTCGCCGGGCGCATCGCGCCGCAGAATATCGTCGCGGCGGCCGCGGACCCGGCCCCGGTCACGCGGGTGCTGCTGGCGGCGGACGGCACCGAGCGCGAAGAGCGACAAATGCCGCCGCCGGACGTCGGCATGCTGCGCGAGCGGCTGTGGGCGATCCTGGAGGCGGAAGGGCAGACCCTCGCCGCGGTGACGGCCGGCGTGTTCGCGGGTCGCGTCAGTGAGCGGGTGGGGGCGCGGGTGGTCGAGGTACGGCGCAGCGCCGCCGAGCGGCTGGTACGGCAGTACTGCATCGCCAAGGGCGTGGCCGTGGCGGTGAACCCGGTGCCGGTGGCAGACCTGCTCGCCGCGGCGGCACTCGATGCCGGCCTGGTGCTGCACCTGTCACGCCTGTACGGACTGCCCCTGACGCGCAGCGAGGCGGGATCCCTGGTCACCGTGATCGCAACGCAGATGACCCTGCTGATGGGCACGGTCTGGTTCACGCACTTCGTGTCCGCGACGCTCAAGGCCGGCACCGGCGGCCTGTCCACCGTGCTGACCGCGGGCGCCCAGGGCGCGGTCTCCTATTACGGGACCTTCATGATCGGTCGCGTCGCGGAGCGTTATTTCGCCCAGGGCAAGTCCTGGGGCGACGGGGGCCCGAAGGCCGTCGTGCAGGAGATTCTCGAGTCCGTGGACCGCGATTCGGTGCTCAACCAGGCACGCGAGGATCTGGCCGCTTATCTGAAACGCTGAGCCGGGTAACGGCCACCGTCACAGGGCCCGCCACCGGCGGCCCGCGCCGCGTGACTGCCGTCCGGCCGCAAAGCCCTGCTAATATCCGCGATTCGCGACCAACAAGAACGAGCTGCGAGGGGAGTCCCGACATGAGTTATTTCGTCACCGGCGGATCCGGGTTCATTGGCCGTCGCCTGATCAGGAAGCTGCTGCGCCGTGAAGGCAAGGTCTACGTGCTCATGCTGGAGCGCGAGTTGGAAAACATCGACGCGCTGCGCGAGTTCTGGGGCGAGGGGGGCGAGCGCGTCATACCCGTCGTCGGCAACCTCGCGGAACCGCTGCTCGGCGTCGCGGACGAAGTTCGCGAGAAGCTCAAGGGCGACATCGACCATTTCTTCCATCTCGCGGCGATCTACGACATGAACGCCGACCTCGAGGTGCAGCTCAAGGTCAACGTCGAGGGCACGCGCCAGGCGGTGCGTTTCGCCGAGGCCGTGGGCGCCGGCTGCTTCCACCAGGTCAGCTCGATCGCATCCGCCGGCACCTATGACGGCATCTTCCGCGAAGACATGTTCGAGCAGGCGACCGGCCTGGAGCATCCTTATTTTCGGACCAAGCACGACTCGGAGGGCATCGTGCGACGCGAGTGCTCGGTCCCCTGGCGCATCTACCGCCCCGGCATGGTCGTCGGCGATTCGCGCACCGGCGAGATCGAGAAGATCGACGGCCCCTACTATTTCTTCAAGCTGATCCAGAA
>CAYTXS010000433.1:0-1787 GCA_964441585.1 uncultured Thioalkalivibrio sp. | reverse complement strand
GACGGCGACAAGTGGGCCCGTTTCACGCCCTTCGACGGCTTCAAGGTCAACTTCGAGATCGAATTCGATCACCCGGTGTTCAAGCGCCACGCCCAGACCGCCTCGATGGACTTCGGCACCACCTCCTTTCTCCGCGAGATCAGCCGCGCGCGCACCTTCGGCTTCATGCGCGACATGGAGTTCCTGCGCTCGATGAACCTCGGCCGCGGCGGCAGCCTCGACAACGCCATCGTGCTCGACGACTACCGGATACTCAACGACGACGGCCTGCGCTACGAGAACGAGTTCGTGCGCCACAAGATCCTCGACGCCATCGGCGACCTCTACCTGCTCGGCCACAGCATCATCGGCGAGTTCAGCGGCTACAAGTCGGGGCATGGCCTGAACAACCAGTTGCTGCGCGAGCTGGTGCGCACCGAAGCTGCCTGGGAAGAGGTGACTTATGCGGACGAGCGCGACGCACCCCTGAACTTTGCCGCCGCCGCGGCCTGAGCCTGGTAGCCGCGGCTCAGCGAGCGGGCCGGACCTCGATCGCTGCAGCTCAGCGCGCCGGCCGCACCTTGACGTGTATGCGGGTCACGACGCCATCGTAGCGCGGCGCGAGGCGCGCGACGAGCTCGGGCGCATGAAAACGAATGCGGGTCGCCCAGGCGGCGCTGTCGGCCAGGATCACGACGGTATGCTCGTGCAGGACGGCGCCGGTGACGTGCGCCGCGAGCTCCTCGGGCAACAGGGTGCGCACGCGGGCATCGAGCTCGCCGGCCTCCCGGGCCCGCAGGACGAGCTGTGAGAGGTCGTTGCCCGCCAGCAAGTCCTTGAGCTGCTTGGGTTCTCCGCGAGTGATGTGGTTTTCCCCGAGTTGAGCGAGCGGTGATTTTGCGGCATAGTGGCGTAGCTTGTAAAAGGCAACGGCGTCGAGAGGCGCCGGCGCAAAGCCACCGGTCTGAGGTTTCCGGTCCTGGTGGGCCGGACTAGCGACAGCGGAGCTGCCGAGCATGATGGAACGAAAAACCAGCAAGTTACCTGGCCGAAACCGGTCCGCCGGACGCCTGTCGCATGCCGCCCCGTCGGCAGCCGCACGGAGCCCGTGGTGAACCTGCTGGTATTCACTTCCCGCACCGGACGCACCCGCCAGGTTCCCCTGCGGCTGCGGCCCGTGCTCCTGCTTTCCCTGGCTGTCCTCGCGCTCGTGTTCGTGGCCGGGCTGCTTGCCGGCCGCGTGTCCCAGACCGAGGAAGAACCGGCGATCATCGCCGAGCTGCGCGCCACGCTTCAGGCCCAGCAGGACGAACTCGCCGCCATCCGCGAACAGTCGGGACGCAATCTCGACGCGCTAGCGATCCGGCTCGGCCAGCTGTCCGCCCACATAACCCGTCTGGACGCCCTCGGGCAGCGCCTCGTGACCATGGCGGATCTCGAGGACGGCGAGTTCAATTTCGGTTCCATGCCGCCGCAGGGCGGGCCCGACCCGGTCGAGGATGCCGCCTCGCTGCGCTCCGGCGAGATTTCCGTGCTGCTCGACGAGCTCGAGTACCAGATCGCTGATCGCACGCGCCAGCTCGACGTGCTCGAGGCGCTGCTGTTCAATCGCCGCCTCAGCGAAGAGGTTCGCCTGGAGGGCCGTCCCATACGTGGCGGCTGGACCTCTTCCGGCTACGGCTATCGCACCGATCCGTTCACGGGCAAGCGCGCCTTCCACAGCGGGCTCGATTTCGTCAGTCCCGCGGGCAGCGACGTGCTGGCGATCGCCGCGGGCGTCGTGACCTACTCCGGCAAGCGCGCCAACT
>CAYTXS010000432.1:0-1791 GCA_964441585.1 uncultured Thioalkalivibrio sp. | reverse complement strand
GGAAACCCGCCTCGCCCTCCTTCTCGAAGATGAAGGGGATATCGACACCGGTGCGCCGCTCGATCTCGTCGTCGGTATCGACGAATTCCAGGCCCAGCGAGCGGGCCAGCGCACGGCCGACCGCGGACTTGCCGGCCCCCATCGGGCCTACGAGGAATATCCTGATGCCGTCACTCAAGATGCCGCCCGTAAAGAAGAAAGCCGGCCCACAGGCCGGCTTTGCCGTTCTCGATCAGAGCGTATCCGCGCAGCTTCCGGACTGGCCGAACGGACTCGGATTGCCCGGCGGAGACGTATTCTCGTCGGTCACATCGCTTGCCGCGATCGGCAACACAAACCGCGCTGTCTCCGTGGTCTCCGTGCCCTGCACCGTCGCCTGAGCGGTGAGGGTGACATCCACCCAGCGGGCGAAGTCCTGGGGATAGATGACGTCGACGATGCCGAAGCCGTTATCGTCCGTCGTAAAGGTGCCGCTGCCGGTGCTCTGGGCCGCGACGGTCGCGATATTGCCCGCTTCAATCGTGCCGTTGGCGTTGTTGTCCTCGCCCGGATCCAGCACGCCGTTGCGGTTTACGTCCTCGTCGGCGCAGGGGCCCGCATTGACCACCTGGACCCACTGAGTGGCGACGGTGTCATAGCCCCAGAAGCCCTTGAAATAGGCATTGGACTGGATACGCATCTGCACGGTGACGCCCGCGACACCGGCGCCCTGGGAGTCGGTCACCTGCACCGCGTACTCCTTGCGGTACTGAGCCTGGTTCGGCTCGTTGATCTCATTGCCCGTACCGAGCGTGATGAACACCTCCAGCTGTGCGACGGTCAGATTCACCGAACCGGTGACCGCCGGCGTATCACGAACGGTCGCCGTGATCACCACGCCGTTGCTCGCACTGGTGGTAGAGCCCGCCGTGTAGGAGACGGTGGCACGGCCCTGGGTATTGGTAGTGGCCGAGCCGGCGGAGAGTGAACCGCCGGTCACATCGTCCAGGCTGAAGTCCACGACCTTGTTGGCGACCAAGTTACCCGCCGCATCACGCACGATGGCGGTGATTGAGCTCTGCTCGCTCGGCGCGACTGTGAACGGGCTCGCCTGCACCTCGATGCTGTCCGCCGTTGTCGCGACGAACTGAATCTGCACCGTCGTCTCGGTGCCCTGCGGGTTGGTAGCCGTGATGACCGCGGCTCCGGCGTTGGACGCCTGGATATCCACGCTGGCATCGCCATTTGCATCGGTCACGGCAGAGGACGCGGCGAGCGTGCCGCGGGTGGTGGAGAAGGTGATCGTCTGGCCTGCCTGAGCCGCTCCGCCGACGGTCCAGTTGACCGTGACCGTCACCGGCGTATTCAGCGCCACCTCGGCACCTGAGGCCGGCGCGGTAATGACGAAAGAGTCGTCCGACACGGTCAGCGTCACCTCATCTGTGATGCCCAGCGCCGTGGCGGATAGCGTATCGGCACCGGCGGCCGAGGCCGTCACCTGCACCTGGGCCTGTCCCTGGCTGTCCGTTACCAGAGAACTGGAGGCGAGGGTGTTGCCGTTCGCCGAGCCGACGTCCACGGTCTGACCGGCAATACCATCGCCATTGGAATCGGCGAGGACCACGCTGTAGGTTGCGCTATCGCCCTGAGCGAGGCTGGCCGGGCCCTGCAGCGTGATGGTCGTACCCACCACGTTCACGTCCACGGCGCTCGTCAGGCCGTTCACCTCTGCGGTCACCGTGATGGTGCGGTTCGTCGGATCACCGGCCGTGCCCAGCGAGGCCGTGGCCGTGCCGTTCTCCAGCGTGGTGA
>CAYTXS010000431.1:0-1796 GCA_964441585.1 uncultured Thioalkalivibrio sp. | reverse complement strand
AGGTGGTCGTCAGCATCCTGCCGCAGCAGTACCTCGTCGCGCGGATCGGCGGGTCGCGCGTCGAGGTGCTTACGCTGGTGCAGCCGGGAGACAGCCCGGCCACCTACGCGCCCGGCCCCGCCACGCTCGCCGCCCTGGACACCGCGCAGGCATGGTTCACCATCGACGTGCATTTCGAAGCCGTCTGGCTCGACCGTATAGCGCGCGACCGACCGGGCCTTGAGATAGTCCCCCTGGCGGAGGATCTGCCGTTGCGTAGCACTGAGGAGAGCGACGTTCTCACGGCAGGTTCGTCGGCGAACGCCCACGATCATGGCCATCAAGACGAGGATAATCACGATCACAGCCATGGCGGCGCGCCGGATCCCCATACCTGGACGGATCCACGCCTGGCCGCGCGGATGGCGGAACGCATCGCCAGCACGCTCGTCCGGCTCGATCCTGAGGGAGCGAGCTACTACCGGGAACGCGCCGCCGCCCTGCAGAAGGACCTGGACGATCTGCACCACGAGATCGCCGCACGCCTCGCGCCGCTGGAGGGCCGGGCTTTCATCGTGTTCCACCCCTCCTGGGGCTATTTCGCCGACGCCTACGGGCTGGTGCAGTTGCCCATCGAAATCGGGGGGCGGGAACCCGGCCCGCGCGGCCTCGCCGAGCTGATCCGTCGCGGCCGCGCGGCCGACGTCAGGGCAGTGTTCGTGCAGCGCCAGTTCACTCAACGCAGCGCGCGCGCCGTCGCGGCGGCCCTGGGCGTGCCGACCGTCGAGGCCGACCCGCTGGCCCCGGACTACATCGAAAACCTGCGAAGCGTTTCCATCGCCATGGCGTCCGCGCTCGACGGCGCGAGCGCGGACAGCGGCTCGTGACGGCCGCACTGTCTTTCCGCGATGTCAGCTTCGGTTACGGAGACGGTCCGGACGTTGTGCAACATGTGGACCTGGAAATCGGCCCCCACGAACTGATCGGCCTGATCGGCCCCAACGGGGGCGGCAAGAGCACGCTCCTGAAGCTCGCCGCCGGCCTGCTCAAGCCTCGCGATGGCGAAGTGCATGTGTTCGGCCGGCCGCCCCATGCAGCGCGGGAAGACATCGGCTACGTCCCGCAGTTCGCGCTGTTTCCGCGCGAGTTCCCCATTACCGTCGCGCAGGCGGTGCTACTCGGCCGGCTGGGGGTCGGCTCCGGACTCCGCTGGAGCGCAGCCGACCGGGCGGCAGCCACTCGCGCGATCCATGAAACCGAGCTGGATGCGCTTGCCGGCAGATCGCTCAGCGCCCTGTCGGGCGGCGAGTTGCAACGCGTGCTGATCGCCCGCGCGCTCGCCGCCGAGCCGCGGCTGCTGCTGCTCGACGAACCGACGTCGAACCTCGACCAGCGGGCCGAGGAGGACATGTTCGCCCTTCTCGCCAAGCTGAGCGACCGCATGGCGGTCGTCCTCGTCTCGCACGACGTGGGTTTCGTCACCGGCTACGTGCAGCGGGTCGCGTGCATCAGCCGCACCCTGATCTGCCACGGGACCTCGGAAGTGACGGGCGAAGTGATCAACGAGCTCTACGGCCACCCCGTCCGCGCCGTGCATCATGCCCATCCCCATGAACCGCCGCCGGATCGAGGCTGATGGAATTCCTGCAGGCCCTGGCGGAACACGACTTCCTGCAACGCGCCCTCGCCGGCGGCCTGCTGGCCAGCATCGGCTGCGGCATCGTCGGCAGCTACGTTGTGGTGCAGCGCATCAGCCTGCTGGCGGGTGCGATCGCGCACGCCGTGCTCGGCGGCATGGGTGCGGCCTGGTATTTCGG
>CAYTXS010000430.1:0-1797 GCA_964441585.1 uncultured Thioalkalivibrio sp. | reverse complement strand
GCCATCGTCGATCCCTTGAATTGCTGCCCTGTCAGGCGCTTGCCGCCCGGCGGCGACGGTTTGTCGAAGTATACATAACATGGTTTCGGGGAATATGACGGGGTTCTCAGAAAGCAGCATCGCGACGCGGCTCGCAGCAGTGCGCGAACGCATCGCCCGGGCGGCCACGACCGTCGGTCGGGCGCCTGGCGAAGTGCGCCTGATCGGCGTCAGCAAGCGGCAACCCATCGAGGCGATGCGTGCAGCACTGGCGGCGGGACTGGAGGACTTCGGCGAGAACTTTCTGCAGGAAGCCCTGGCCAAGATGGACGGCCTCGGCCCGACGACCGCACGTTGGCATTTCATCGGCGCCCTGCAATCCAACAAGACGGCCACGGTCGCAGAGCGCTTCGACTGGGTACACAGCGTGGACCGGCTGAAACTCGCCCAGCGGCTTTCGCGACAGCGCCCGGAGCACCTCGCGCCTCTGAACGTGTGTATCCAGGTGCATATCGGCGACGAGGCATCGAAGTCGGGTGTCCCGCCCGCCGCAACCGCGGAGCTCGCTCACTGCATCGCCGCCCTGCCGCGGCTGCGGCTGCGTGGCCTGATGGCGGTGCCGCCGCCCGAAGATGACATCACGCGTCAGCGCGCCTGGTTTCGCCAACTCGCAGAACTCCAGGCCGGCCTCTGTGCCGGGGGGCTCGCGCTCGACACGCTGTCGATGGGCATGTCCGGCGATCTCGAGGCGGCGATCGCCGAGGGCGCGACGCTGGTGCGCGTCGGCACCGCCATCTTCGGCCCGCGCACCACATGACGCTGCGATCCGCTATTCTTTGGCCAGGATCATGAAAGACACCCGGATCGCATTCATCGGCGGCGGCAACATGACGCGCAGCATCGTCGGCGGGCTGATCGCCGACGGCGTGCCTGCGCAGCGCCTGCAGGTCGCGGAACCCGATGCACAACGTCGCGCGGCGCTGGGACGGGAATTCGATGTCGCCGTCACCGCGGACAATGCCAACGCCGCCGCCGACGCCGACGTCGTCCTGCTGGCCGTCAAGCCGCAGGTCCTGCAAACCGTCGCACGCGGCCTGGCGCCGGGACTGGCCGGCACCGGTGCACTGGCCGTCTCCATCGCCGCGGGTATACGCAGCGCCGACCTCGCGCGCTGGCTGGGGGACGCTGTGCCGGTCGTCCGTGCGATGCCGAACACCCCGGCCCTGCTCGGCTGCGGTGCGACCGTGCTGTGCGCAGGGCCCGGCGCGAACGCGGATCACTGCGAACTGGCTGAAAGCATCCTGCGCGCCGTCGGCTCGGTGAGCTGGATCAGCGACGAAATGCAGATGGACACCGTGACGGCGCTGTCGGGCAGCGGGCCCGCGTATTTCTTTCTGCTCACCGAAGCGATGGCCGACGCGGCCGCAGCCGCAGGGCTCGATACGGAGCTCGCGCGCCTGCTCGCGGTAGAGACCGCGCTCGGCGCAGCGCGCATGGCGATCGAGAGCGGCGAGGACATCGCCGCGCTGCGCCGGCGCGTCACTTCACCCGGCGGCACGACCGAGGCCGCGGTCGGCACCCTGGAGCAAGGCGGCTTGCGGGAACTCGTGCGCAGCGCGCTAACGCAGGCGGCGGCGCGCTCCCGCGAACTTGCAGAACAGCTGGGCGACAATTAAAAAGGGAGCCGGCCCGACACAGGGTTCCACCGGCCCCGCCCATCACCGGAGACCTCCCGCGACATGAACGCCGCACTGTTTTTCGTCATCAAGACGCTGCTGGACCTGTACCTGATCGCGTACATCCTCAGGTTCCTCCTGC
>CAYTXS010000429.1:0-1802 GCA_964441585.1 uncultured Thioalkalivibrio sp. | reverse complement strand
AAGGTGTCATCGTCATTGATGTTGATGCAACCGCTGTACTCGCCGCTGAATATCGAGTTGTGTACCTGGCCGCGCTTGCCCTCGCGGAAGCGCAGGGCTTCGTCACCCGAGGCCGGGTTGTTCGACGCGCGGTTGATCGGTCCCAGGATCGTCACGTTGGCCAGCAGCTCGAAGGTGATCGGCTCCAGCGCGAAACGCGAGTCCGCCTCGATACCGTTGTTGCTGCGGGGCGCACCCTCCTGGATGATCAGGACGTTCTGCGCACCGCCGGTCCAGCCCGAATCATAATCGAGGCTGTCGTCACCGTTGCCGGTGAGCAACAGGTAGCGGACGAACACGTTGCCGCCGAAGAACTCGATGCCGTCATCGAAGCCACGATGGATCTGCACGTACTGGATCTCGGTGTTACGGCCCACGCCGAACAGGGTGAAGCCGTTGAGCTCGTTGCCCTGCCCGTCCAGGTCGTTGCCGGCATGGCGGATGACCAGGAAGTTGACGTTGCCCGAGGAATCGTCCTCTACGTCACCGCCATAGTTGCCGATGCCGCCCTCGGCGAGCACGTTGCAGTCTGCAAAGCTGCCGCCGCCGCACTGGTTGCTGCGCGCGCGGCCCATGAGCGCGAAGCCCGCCCATTCACCCTGCTGGCTGCCATCGACGTTGGTCGACGGGTCGCCGTCGAAGCGATTCGTGAGCTGCGCACGCGAGGTCATCACGATCGGCGCATCGCGGGTACCGTTGACTTCGATCGTGGCGCCCCGGGTGACGACCAGCGCCTCCTGGGGCTCGCCATAGATCAGGGTGCCGGCCTCGATCACCAGGTTGACGCTCACGTCGTTGGCGCCGTCTTCGTCGTCGCCGGTGCCGACCTTGGTGCCGGGGAAACCGTCGGCGATGTTGTAGACATTATCGTTGGTCAACGTGATCGTCGAGGCGTCCGTGTCATAGCGGGCGGCAAGCGTGCAGACGTCGTAGTCGCCGCTTGCGGCCGAGCCGGTGAACAGACCTTCGCCGTCGTCGGCCAGTGCACCGACGAGGTCGGAGAAGGTGCCCGCCAGCGTGGTGCCCGTGGGGCAGGTGCCGTCGGCTACGGGTGCGGAGGTGTTGCCGGCCAGCGCCGTACCCGGCTCACCGCCAGCGAAGCCCCAGACGGCGCTGTTGCCGTTCAGGCGGACCGTCCAGTCTGCGGTCCACTGGTTGTCACGGGTGACGCCGGGCGCCATGGCACCGATGTAGGTGGTGTTGCCGATATAGGCAGGCACCGGCAGCGAGGTGGCATCCGTCGCGGAAGCGGGTGGCCAGTCAGCGGGGGCCGAGAAGGCCGCCGACAGGCGGGCCGGCGAGTCGATCGGCATGCCGGTGCTGTCAATGGCACCGCGCACGTCCTCGGAGTTGTTCAAGGGCGTCGCGGCGCTCGCGCCGGCGAAGAACTCGTCCGTGGACCAAGGATCGGTGACCACTGGGTCAGGAGCAGGCGTCGCGCCGGTCGCGCTGTCGCCGTCGTTCGATGCCACGAGGCCCAGCAATGCGCCGTCCGGAATGGGGTCGTTGGGGTTGTCGACAAGCCCCGGGGCGATCGGCTGGCCACCCACGGTGTCGTCGCCGGGCGTCGGGTCGGGCGTCTCGCCACCGCCGCCACCGGGAACGATCACGGTGATGGGCGGCTGGTTGATGACGATCGAGGGGGAGCCGGGTCCGAAATCGGATCCGTCGTCATCATCACAGCCCGCGATGATCGCGGCGCTGGCCATGATGGCGATAAGGGCGGTGTTCTTTGAAAACATATCGGAGATTCCTCCAGCTGT
>CAYTXS010000428.1:0-1806 GCA_964441585.1 uncultured Thioalkalivibrio sp. | reverse complement strand
CCCTGCGGCAGTTCGGTCACGCTGGGTGAACGAGGAAATCCGCAGCTTCAAGGCCCTGGGCAAGGCGCACCGGGTGCTGGCCGTAATCGTCGACGGCGAGCCATGGGCCTCCGACCTGCCGGACCGGGCTGATGAGGAATGTTTTCCCGAGGCACTCCGCTACGCGGTCGACCAGGCGGGAAAACTGACACAGGAACGTACCGAGCTGATCGCGGCCGACCTGCGCCCCGGCAAGGACGGCAGGCATGCCGTGCTGCTGAAGCTGGTCGCAGGCATCCTGGGCGTGGGCTTCGACACGCTACGTCAACGCGAAGCACAGCGCCGGCAACGACGACTCGTCGCCGTGACGGCGGCAGCGATCCTGGGCATGGGTATCACGTCATTTCTCGCAGCCAGCGCCTGGTTCGCGCGCATCGAGGCCGACGTGCAGCGCGCGTACGCCGAAGCCAACTTCGATCTTGCACGCGACGCGGTTGACCGCTACCTGACCCGCGTTGCTGAAAGCCCGGAGCTCAAGAACAGCGGCCTGACGACCCTGCGGCGCCAATTGCTGGAGACCGCCCGTGAGTTCTACGAGGATTTCGCGGCCCAACAGGAAGGCCAGGAGATCACCGCAGAACTGGCGCACGCGCACCACCGTCTAGCCAACATCAGCCGCGTCATGGGTGACTTCGACGTGGCGGAAGCGGAGGTCCGGCTGGCGATCGATAACACTGAGCAGTTACTCGCACGCAACCCGGACGATCCGCTGCATGCCTTCAATCTCGCGAACATGACGAGCGAGCTTGGATTGGTGCTGGCAGACCAGGGCAAACCGGCGGCCGGTGACGCTTATGCGGAGGCCCTGGCACGAATGGAGCGGCTCGACCTGGAGAACAGCGATAACCTCTTCCATCGCTCCGCACTCGCCAGCCTGCTCGACAACTACGGCCAGTGGATCGAACGGCAGGGCCGTCCGGAGGACGCCGAAAACCGGATGCTGGAGGCGCTGCGACTCCGCCAGGGGCTGGTGCGGGCCGACCCGGACAACCTGATCTACCAGGGCCTGGTGATCTACAGCGCCATCAACCTGTCTGCGCTCTACGGGCGCACGGGACAGCTGGAGGCGGGGCGAGACACCGCCCGGCTCGGCGTGGGCGAGGGCGAGGCGTTGCTGCCCCGCCAGCCCGACAACCCGGAGACGCGCATCAGCCTCAGCGCCGCCTACGAGAACCTGGGTGGCATCGAGATGCTGCTGGAGGACTATGATGCCTCCGCGGCGGCCTATGACCGCTCCCGGGAACTCAAGGCGGCACTGGTCATGGATCATCCCGCCGTACTCGACTTCCGTCTGAAGCTCGCCGGCACCTACACCAATCTCGGCGAACTCGCCAGCCGCCAGGCTCAACACGAGGATGCGCTTCCCTGGTACGACCAATCCACTGAGATGCTCAGGTGGATCCTCGGCCGTTCTCCGGACATGGCTCTCGCTCGCTATTATCTGAGCTACACCTGCAGCTGGCGGGCGCGCGCGCTCGGCGCGCTTGAACGCCACGACCAGGCCGTCGATGCCTGGGAATGCGCCGTCCACAATGACCCTACCGGTGATGGCTCGCTTGTCGAGGCGCTCGATGCCGCCCGCAAACGGTCAGGTCGTCGCTAAGGGGAAAGTCCGGCGTCCGATTCTACGCGGGCGACAACGCAGGCCCCATCCAGCGGTCCAGCCAGTCCAGCGACGCACGAATGACGACATTCATGTCGCTCGGCGTGAAGCCGCCGTCAAACGGATAGGCGACAAAGAAGCAGAGCCAAGCCGAGCCTACTAGC
>CAYTXS010000427.1:0-1807 GCA_964441585.1 uncultured Thioalkalivibrio sp. | reverse complement strand
CGAGGTCATTGAACGATCTAGCCAAGAACATCGTGTTGTGGATCGTCATCGCAGTGGTGCTGCTGACGGTGTTCAACAGTTTCGGGACTGCACCCCGCACGGTGCAGGACATCCCGTATTCGACCTTCCTGCAACGTGTGGATGAAGGCTCCGTCGAGGAAGTCGTCTTCGAGGGCGACGAGATCGTCGGCACGTTCACCGGGGGCGAACGCTTTACGACGTTCAGCCCGGAAACGGACAATCGCGCCCTGATCGGCGAGCTCAAGAACGCGGGTGTGACCTTCCGCTCCAGCCCGCCGCAGCAGCAGTCCTTCCTGATGCAGCTGTTCATTTCCTCGTTCCCGATCCTGCTGCTGATCGCCGTCTGGGTCTATTTCATGCGCCAGATGCAGGGCGGCGGCGGCGGGCGCGGAGCGATGTCCTTCGGCAAGAGCCGCGCGCGGCTGCTGGGCGAGGACCAGGTGTCCGTCACCTTCACGGACGTGGCCGGCGTCGAAGAGGCTAAGGAGGAAGTCAGCGAGATCGTGGATTTCCTCAAGGATCCGGCCAAATTCCAGCGACTCGGCGGCAAGATCCCGAAGGGCGTTCTGATGGTCGGCTCGCCGGGCACCGGCAAGACGCTCCTCGCCCGCGCCATCGCGGGTGAAGCCAAAGTCCCGTTCTTCACGATCTCGGGTTCGGACTTCGTCGAGATGTTCGTCGGCGTGGGCGCCTCGCGCGTGCGGGACATGTTCGAGCAGGCCAAGAAGCATGCGCCCTGCATCATCTTCATCGACGAGATCGACGCGGTCGGCCGTCATCGCGGTGCCGGCCTCGGCGGCGGGCACGACGAGCGCGAACAGACGCTGAACCAGCTGCTGGTCGAAATGGACGGGTTCGAGGGCAATGAGGGCATCATCGTCATCGCCGCCACGAACCGCCCCGACGTGCTGGACCCCGCGCTGTTGCGTCCGGGCCGTTTCGATCGCCAGGTGGTGGTGCCGCTGCCCGACGTGCGCGGCCGCGAGCAGATCCTCAAGGTCCACATGCGCAAGGTGCCGCTCGCCGACGACGTGCGGCCCGGTATCATCGCGCGCGGCACGCCGGGATTCTCCGGCGCCGATCTCGCCAACCTGGTCAACGAGGCGGCGCTGTTCGCTGCGCGGGCGAATCGTCGTACCGTGACGATGGAGGAGTTCGAGAAGGCCAAGGACAAGATCATGATGGGCGCGGAGCGCCGCTCCATGGTGATGAACGACGCGGAAAAGAAACTCACGGCTTATCACGAGGCAGGACACGCCATCGTCGGCCTGAATGTTCCGGACCACGATCCGGTTTACAAGGTGAGCATCATTCCGCGCGGGCGGGCGCTCGGCATTACGATGTTCCTCCCCGAGGAGGACCGCTACAGCTACAGCAAGCGCCGGCTGGAAAGCCAGATCGCCTCGCTGTTCGGCGGGCGCATCGCCGAAGAGCTGATTTTCGGTGGCGAGGCCGTGACGACCGGGGCGTCCAATGACATTGAGCGGGCGACCAGCCTGGCGCGCAATATGGTGACGAAGTGGGGCCTTTCGGAGCGGCTCGGACCGCTGGCGTACAGCGAGGACGACGGCGAGATTTTCCTCGGGCGATCCGTGACCCAGCACAAGCAGGTTTCCGATGTCACGGCACACGCGATTGACGAGGAGATTCGCTCGATCATCGACAACAATTACCGGCGTGCCCAGCAGATCCTCGAAGACCGGATGGATAACCTGCATGCGATGGCCGAGGCGCTGATCAAGTACGAGACGATCGACGAAGGGCAGATCAAGGACATCATGGCCGG
>CAYTXS010000426.1:0-1812 GCA_964441585.1 uncultured Thioalkalivibrio sp. | reverse complement strand
GGGTCTTGATCCGTGACGGCATCAGTTTGTCGAACCAGTTCATGCCTTCCCCTCGCGACTCCGCTTGCGGCTTGCTATGGCGCCGCGCCCGCCGCACCCCAGCGACGACCTGGCCCGATGATAAACGAAAGCGCTCAACTCAGCGGCCCCGGACGCTCGGCCGGCGGCGTCCGCAGCAGCTCGCCGTAATCGACATGCACGAGATACAAGCCCACGGCGGGGGCGGTGGCGCCTGCGAGGCGCCGATCCCTGCCGGCCAGCACTTCCGCCACCCATTCCGGCGGGCGATCCCCGCGACCCACCACGGCCAGCGTGCCGACGATGTTGCGCACCATGTGATGCAGGAACGCGTTGGCCGTCACGTCCAGGCGCAAAAAGTCACCGTGCCGGGTCACGTCCAGCCTGTGAATGGAGCGCTCCGCCGTCCGGGACTGGCACTCGGAGGCCCGCAGCGCGGAAAAATCGTGCCGCCCGACGAGAACCTGGCCCGCGGCGTGCATGCATTCGGCATCAAGGCGGCGGCGCACCCACCAGGCGCGATCGCGCCACAGCGCCGGACGCGCCTCGCGGTTCAGCAACAGGTAGCTGTAGCTGCGGGCCGCGGCGGAGAAGCGCGCATGAAAGTCGTCCGGGGCCTCGTCTACCCAGCGCAACGCGATACCCGGCGGCAACGCGCTGTTCGCACCCAGCAGCCAGTCACGGGAACGGCGCCGGGCGACTGTGTCGAAATGAGCCACCTGGCCGGTTGCATGCACGCCGGTGTCCGTGCGCCCGGCGCCCACCACGCGCACGGCTTCGTCCGCCACCGTGGACAATGCAGTTTCCAGCGCCGCCTGCACGCTGGGGCCGTCCTTCTGCACCTGCCAGCCGAACAGGCCGGCACCGTCATACTCGACGCCGACGGCGATCCGCCGCCGGCCCGGCAACGGCCCACTCACAACCGTCCCACCAGCCAGCAGGCAGCGAGGCCCGCCGCCAGCCAGCACCAGTCGCTCACACGTGGCCGCGGCAAGCGCGGCAGACGCGCGTCCGAGGGGGCCTCGATTGCGCCTGTCTCGAGTTCTCGCACCAGTGCGGCCGCCGCGTCCCCCCAGCCGGCCAGCCCGCGATCCACCCTTCCTGCGCCGGCGGCGGCGGCGACGCGCTCCGCGGTCAGGGGCACCGCGTCAAGCGTCATCGCGAGCCGCCGCGCGAACACCCCCGTGTCGATGCCGAGACGGGCCAGCGGCGCAAGCAGCACCAGCAATCCGGCCGCCATCGCAGGCACGCTCGTGCGACGCCGCAAAAGTTCCACCGCGGTGACGAGCACCACCAGCACGCCCGCGCGTTGCAACGCGATCTCGATATCGCTCCAGGCGGGCAGGTACCAGGGAAGACCCGCAGCCTGCGGCTCGGGCGCGACCCAGAGGTAGATGATGACGATGGAGAGCAGCAGCCAGCGGATGCGGCCCAGCGACTTCAGGATCCCGCGCAGGGTCTCCCCACCGGACACGGCCGCTCCGAGCATCAGGACTGCGAGCGCCAGCGCGATCCCGCTCAGCGAATAGCGGAACAGCATGGCGGCCAGCGCCACCAAGAGGACGATCCGGAAAGCCGGATGAAGACCGCCGGGATTTTCATCCGGCGCGGCAACGCCGGCCGCCGGCTCCATGGGCTCAATCGAGGTTGTCGAGGAGCTCGCGGGCTTCTTCGCGCTGTGCCTCGTCGCCTTCCTCGACGACTTCACCGAGGATACTCCGGGCGCCTTCCGGGTCGCCCATGTCGATGTAGGCCCGGGCCAGGTCCAGCTTGGTGCCCACCTCGTTCATCTCG
>CAYTXS010000425.1:0-1815 GCA_964441585.1 uncultured Thioalkalivibrio sp. | reverse complement strand
ATTCAGCAGCGAAGAGCTCGTGCGCCACCTGCTGGAGCGCATCGGCCGGCTCGACGGTGAGCTGAACGCCTTCATCACGGTGACCGGCGAGGCGGCGGTGGCTGCTGCGCGGGACGCGGATGCCCGCCTGGCCGGTGGCGCGTCGGGTCTGACCGGCGTGCCGATCGCGCACAAGGACATCTTCTGCACCGCGGGCGTCAAGACGAGCTGCGGCTCGCGCATGCTCGACAATTTCGTTTCCCCCTACGATGCCACCGTGGTCGAACGCTTGCGCGAAGCCGGGACGATCATGCTGGGCAAGACCAACATGGACGAGTTTGCGATGGGCTCGTCCAACGAGACGAGCTATTACGGCCCGGTGCGCAACCCGTGGGACACCGGGCGCGTCCCAGGCGGATCCTCGGGGGGGTCCGCCGCCGCGGTGGCCGCCCGGCTGGTGCCGGCCGCGACCGGGACTGATACCGGCGGCTCCATCCGCCAACCGGCCGCGCTGGCCGGCATCACCGGCATCAAGCCGACCTACGGCCGGGTGTCGCGCTACGGCATGATCGCGTTCGCCTCGAGCCTCGACCAGGCGGGTGTGCTCACGCAGACCGCCGAGGACGCCGCGCTGCTCCTGAACGCCATGTCCGGGCACGATCCGCGCGACTCCACCTCGGTGGATGCGCCCGTGCCGGACTATGCCGCGGGACTCGGTGAGTCTCTCGAGGGCCTCACCGTCGGCGTGGTCGAGGAGTTCATGAACGAGGGCCTCGACCCGGCCAATGCCGCCGCCATCGAGGCCTCGCTGAAGGTGCTGGAAGGCCTCGGCGCGAAGGTGCGTCGGATCAGCCTGCCGAATATCGGCCTGTCTGTACCGACGTATTACGTTGTCGCGCCGGCCGAATGCTCCTCCAACCTGTCGCGCTTCGACGGCATCCGCTTCGGCTACCGCGCGGAGTCGCCGCGCGACCTGGAGGATCTCTACAAGCGCAGCCGGGGTGAAGGTTTCGGCGCAGAGGTCAAGCGACGCATCATGACCGGGACCTACGTGCTGTCGGCGGGTTATTACGATGCGTATTACCTGAAGGCGCAGCGGGTCAGGCAGCTCATCGCCGCGGATTTCCGCCAGGCATTCGAGACGGTCGACGTGATCGTCGGGCCGACCTCGCCCACGCCGGCTTTCGAGCTCGGCGCCAAGGTGGACGACCCGGTGACGATGTACCTGAACGACATCTACACGATCGGCGTCAACCTGGCGGGATTGCCCGGCCTGTCGGCGCCCTGCGGCTTCGTGGACGGCCTGCCCGTCGGCCTGCAGATCGTTGGCCGGGCCTTCGACGAGGGACGGATCCTGAACGTCGCGCACCGCTTTCAGCAGGAAACCGACTGGCATGCGAGGGCGCCCGGCGGCGCCTTCGCCTGAGGATCTCGCATGGAATGGGAAACTGTCATCGGGCTGGAAATTCACGCCCAACTGGCCACCCGGAGCAAGATTTTCTCCGGGGCCACCACCGCTTACGGCGCGGCGCCGAACTCGCAGGCCTGTCTCGTCGATCTCGGTTATCCGGGCGTGCTGCCGGTGCTGAACGAGGGCGTCGTGCGCATGGCCGTGGCCTTCGGCCTGGCGACCGATTGCACCATCGCGCCGAGGTCGGTGTTCGCGCGCAAGAATTATTTTTACCCGGACCTGCCGAAGGGTTACCAGATCAGCCAGTACGAGCTGCCGGTGGTGCACGGCGGTCGGATCGAGCTGGAACTCGAAGACGGCGCGCGCAAGACGATCGGCATCACGCGCGCCCATCTCGAGGAGGACGCCGGCAAGTCGCTGCACGA
>CAYTXS010000424.1:0-1827 GCA_964441585.1 uncultured Thioalkalivibrio sp. | reverse complement strand
CGCATCAGCGAGATCCGCGTCGAGGACCGGCAGGACCGGATCATCCTCGAGGAGATCGGCGGGCGGACCAAGGAGGAGCTGCTCTCGGACATCGTACGCCTCTATCCTGCCAACGACATGGGCCTGGTCCAGCGGCTGGGGGTGTACTTCTCGCGCTGGAAGGAATTCCTGACGTCGGAGCCGCGTGAGGCGAACACCGAGGGCGGCGTCCTCCCGGCGATTTTCGGCACGGTCGCCATGACGCTCATCATGGTGGTCATCGTCGCGCCGTTCGGCGTGATCACGGCGCTGTATTTGCGCGAGTACGCCAAGCAGGGGCGGATCGTGTCCATCGTGCGTGTCTCGGTCAACAACCTGGCCGGGGTGCCGTCGATCGTGTTCGGCGTGTTCGGCCTCGGCTTCTTCGCCTATACGCTCGGCACGACGGTTGACCAGTTGTTTTATGCCGAACGATTGCCTAGTCCGACTTTCGGCACCGGCGGTATTCTCTGGGCGGCGCTGACGCTGGCCCTGCTGACGGTCCCGGTGGTCATCGTCGCCTCGGAGGAAGCGCTCGCAGCCGTACCGCGCTCGATGCGCGAAGGGTCGCTGGCCTGCGGCGCGTCGAAATGGCAGACCATCCGGCGGGTAGTCCTGCCGCGCGCCATGCCCGGTATCATGACCGGGCTGATTCTCGCGATGGCGCGGGGCGCCGGCGAGGTCGCGCCGCTGATGCTCGTAGGTGTGGTGAAGCTGGCGCCGATGTTGCCGGTGGATTCCTTCTACCCTTACCTGCATCTCGAGCGCAGCTTCATGCATCTCGGTTTCCACATCTTCGACGTCGGCTTCCAGTCGCGTAACTCGGAGGCGGGCAAGCCGATGGTCTTCGTGACCACCTTGTTGCTGTTGTTCCTGATCGTGACGATGAACGCGTCGGCGATCTACATTCGTAACCGGCTGAAGCGCAAGTTCGCGGTCGGCCAGTTCTGATCAACCAATGGAGGCCTGCCGATGAATTCGGTTGCCCAGCAAGCGCCCGGGGATACGTCCGGCGCCGTCGAGCACACGAAATACCACTTCAGCAAGTCGCCTGAGGGGCCGGCGCTCGACGTGCGCAGCTACAACCTCTGGTACGGCGAGGCGCAGGCGCTGTACGACATCGACATGGAAATACAGAAGGGCCTCGTGACGGCAATGATCGGGCCCTCCGGCTGCGGCAAGTCCACGCTGCTGCGCTCGCTCAACCGGATGAACGACCTGGTGGACAACCTGAAAGTCTCCGGTGAGATCATCGTCAATGACGAGAACATCTGTAAGCCGGCGATCGACGTCATCGCGCTGCGCAAGCGGATGGGCATGGTCTTCCAGAAGCCGAACCCCTTCGCCATGTCCATTTACGAGAACGTCGTGTACCCGTTGCGCGTCGACGGCGTCAGGAACCGCAAGGTGCTGGACGAGACCTGCGAGCGGGCATTGCGCGGCGCGGCGTTGTGGAACGAGGCCAAGGATCGGCTGACGGAGTCGGCGCTGGGGCTGTCCGGGGGCCAGCAGCAGCGCCTGTGCATCGCCCGGGCGATCGCCTCGGATCCCGAGATCCTGCTGATGGACGAACCCTGCTCGGCGCTCGACCCGATCGCTACCGCCAAGATCGAGGAGTTGATCGACGAGTTGAAGGGCCATTACACGATCGTGATCGTGACGCACAACATGCAGCAGGCGGCGCGTGTTTCCGACAACACCGCATTCATGTATCTCGGCCGGCTCATCGAATACGGCAACACCGAGACCGTGTTCACGAACCCGAAAGCGAAGCGCACCAGTGACTACGTCACGGGACGCTTCGGTTAG
>CAYTXS010000423.1:0-1827 GCA_964441585.1 uncultured Thioalkalivibrio sp. | reverse complement strand
AAAGCGTATCCGACTATCGCGGTTTCGACCCACAGGTCGGCTGGCGCCACGGCGTTGCGCATGGCGCCGACCTGGTCATGCAACTGACCCTCAACCCCGCCCTCGGAATCGACCAACAGTTGCAGCTTTTGCAAGCGATTGCCCGACAGGTCGCACCCGCTCACGCCTACCGGTTTGGCGAGTCCGCACGCCTCGCTCGACCGGTACTGTTGATCGCCAGGCGGAACGAACTCGTCCTTGAGGGCTGGGAGGCATGGTTTGAAGAGCTGACGGACCCGGCACCGCTGTCGAGCTGGGAAGACGCGTGGCAGAGTACAAGTGGCCTGGCGCGGCGACACAACTTGCGCGCCTTCGCGCTCGAGATCTACCTGAACTCTACGCTCAGCGAGCAGGCCGGGATCCAGGCTATGAAACCTCATGCGCTCGCAGTGTTGCATGCACTTCAGTAGACCTCGTCATGCGACGCGAGCGTCTCATTCGTACAGCTGGCCAGCCGCTTTGGTGGAAACGATGACGAGGATGGCCGGAGTCCGCCTGATTGCCATGATGGCGATGATCGTCGCCGCCCGGCCGGTCGTTGCGGCCGGGCCGACTTGCGCCAGCGGCGAACCCGACTTCTCCGCAGGGCAGGCCTATCATTACGACGGCGTCGTCAGCCTGAATCCGGACCGCGGCACAATTGCGGCGGACTGGACGATCTACGTGAACCAGCCGGGGCAAGAACAGCTGACCTTCCTGCTCAGTGAAGCGATCGAGCAGGTCGCGATCACGGGACCGGACGTGGTCCAGTTCACGGTCGGTCCTGGCGAAGGCGTCCTGGGCAACGTTACTCGGGTCGATGTCACGCTCCGTTCGGCCGAGGATTCGCCGCGTACCTTCGAGATGTCTTATGGCGGGAAACTGTTCGATCCGACGGACCAGAGCGGGATCAACACGGTGGCGCCCGACAAGATCGAACTCACCGTCGACAGCTTCTGGCTTCCTTTCGATAGTCGGTTCTCCCAGCGCTTGACGGCCACCATGGAGATCGTTGCGCCCGGCGACTGGATGCGGGCCATCTCCACCGGTTGCGCCGAGCTGACTGAGGCAGGGGCCCGCGTCGTCAATACCCAACCCCAGCTCGATATCGCGGTGACGATGCTGTCGGCAGCGCGCTCTCAAACGGGACCGGGCTACCAGGTATTGGACACTCGCCCCGGCGCGCGCGATATGTCCGGCTTGGTGCAGGCAGCAGAGTTCTGCGTCGCTTATCTCAATGAGCGTTTTGGCGAGCGGGAGCCCCTGCCGACCGCGACCATTGTGGTTCATGATCGCAGCGAAGCGGGTTACGCGCGTGGGACGCTGATCGCCCTGACGGATGTTCCGGACTTGGTGGATGACGAGGCCTTGATGTTCATTTGCCATGAGTTCGCTCACTTCTGGAGCATTAACGGCAACCCCGGTAGCATCGAAAACTGGCTTAACGAATCGTTCGCGGAATACGCTGGCGTGCGTGCCTTGGGCAAGGCGCGGGGCGAAGCCGCAACCGAGGCGATGCTGGCTCGCTTTCGAGCCCAGCTGGACGATGCCGGTCCGCAGCCGCCGATCTGGACCCCAAACGAAACCGGGCGGCGGCCCTATCTCGTAAATTACCGCAAGGGCCCGTTGGTCCTGGCCGCCCTGGAGGCACGGATCGGCCGTGAAGCCTTCGACCAGTTCATGCGCCGTTACATGGTCGAGCGTATCCCCACCACGCCGGATTTACTGACAGTGTTGGAGGAAGTGGCTGGCGTGGAACATCGCGCCTGGTTCGAGGCCCAGCTTGCCGAATGAGCGCTCTGTGCTAGC
>CAYTXS010000422.1:0-1832 GCA_964441585.1 uncultured Thioalkalivibrio sp. | reverse complement strand
CCGCTGTTGATCGGCGGCGGCGTGGGCATTCCGCCGATGGTGTTCCTGGCCGAGTCGCTGGCGGCCGCGGGGGCGACCGAACCGCTGGTGCTGATGGGCTCCGAGATCCCGTTTCCTTTCGAACTCGGGCCGGCGCAACGCGCCTTTGCCGGGCTGCCGGCCGAGGTCACGGCGACGATGCCGGCCATGGACACGCTCGGCGTCACCTGCCGGCTGAGCAGCGGCGGGGGTTTCGCCGGCTGTTACCCGGGTTTCGTCACGGAGCTGGCGCGCGAATGGCTGTGCGCCCTGTCGCCGGAGGACCTCGCACAGGTGGAGGTCTTCGCCTGCGGTCCGACCCCCATGCTGGCCGCGACGGCGCGGCTCGCGGCCGAGTTCGGGTTGCCATGCCAGGTCTCGCTGGAGGAGTACATGGCGTGCGCCGTGGGCGGCTGCGCCGGCTGCACGGTGCGGGTGAATGATCCGGCCGGCCCGGCGATGAAGCGCGTCTGCGTGGACGGGCCAGTGTTCGACGCCACCGTGGTCGACTGGGCGGCGATCCAACACTGATGCCGGTCCAGGCGGCGCTCGGATCCGCGCAGCGCGAGGACCGGCCCGCTCATCTCCCGTTCAGGTTGGGCCCTGCAGACTGGCTCCCGTAGGCAAAGCCCAGCCGTAAAGCGGGAGAGAGACATGGCTGCACATCTCAAGATCGCCACCCTGTTGCTGGCGCTGGCGGCGCTGGCCGGCTGCGACAGCGAAGTCGACGTGATCGTGGTCGATGTCGAATGCACGGGTCCCGACCTCGGCTTCGACGGCCGCTGGTTCGGCGCGATGGAGGACGACGCCGGCACCCTGTTCACCCTGGAGTGGGAGGTGTGCGGCGACCGGATCACGCGCGAGTACGTCAACGGCTTCGCCTCGAGCGTGTCCGGCGACCTCTGGCAGACAGGCGCCGGCACCTGGGAAGGCCGGCTCAGCGACGGCACCTGGTTCCGGTTGCTCGCAGATCCGGCACGGCGCCACCTGGTAATGGTGAACGACCTGTTCGAGTTCGCCGTGCTCGAGCGCGGCGCCGAAGGGCTGCCGGGCTGGTTTTTCAGCGACCTCGACGGCCAGTGGAGCGGGCGCGAGGCCTACGGCGACTGGCGCCCGGCCTACGTGCAGGACACCTGGGCGCTGTGTGGCGCCGGACGCTGCGACACGGTGGCGGCCGACGGCTATGCCGCGACGCTGTTCTTCGACGTACTGGAAGAGGATTTCGGCATGTACCGCGGCGATTTCGTCGATTCCTTCGGCGACACCGGCCTGGCCGGCGCACTGATGAGCCCGGACCTGTTGTTTCTCGGTACTTATATCTGCCCGGACGGATTCGGCGGACCATGGGACTGCACTTTCAGCGCCTTGCGCTTCGACTGAGCAGTCGCCGGCAGCTATAACCAGCCCTGGTCGCGCGCGATGCGGAAGGCCTCGAGGCGATTGTCGGCATTCAGCTTGCCGATCGCTTCCGACAGGTAGTTGCGCACGGTGCCGTCGGCGAGGTGCAGCCGTTTGCCGATTTCCGCATTGCCGAGCCCTTCGCCGGCGAGGCGCAACACCTGGCGTTCGCGGTCGGTGAGCGGGTCCTTGCTGTCGAAGGCGGTGAGCGCGAGCTCGGGATCGATCACCCGCTCGCCGCGATGCACGCGCCGGACCGCATCGGCGAGACGCTCCGCCGGCGTGTCCTTCAACAGGTAGCCGCGCACGCCCGCCTCCAGCGCGCGCCGCAGGTAGCCGGGCCGCGCAAAGGTGGTCAGCACCAGCACGCTCGCCTGCGGGTGGTTCGCGCGCACCCATTCGGCGAGTTCCAGGCC
>CAYTXS010000421.1:0-1834 GCA_964441585.1 uncultured Thioalkalivibrio sp. | reverse complement strand
GCGACCTGAAGCGGCGGGAGAAGATCTCCGGACGCTTCGCCGACATCCTCAGCCACCTCTACATGGCTTCGGCGGTCCTGAAGCGCTTCGAGGACGACGGCCGGCCGGAGGAAGACCTGCCGATCGTGCGCTGGGCGCTGGACGACTCGCTGGCGATCATCGAGGAGCGCCTCGACGGCATCCTGCGCAATTTCCCCGTCGCCGGGGTCGGCCCGCTGCTGCGGCCCTTCGTGCTGCCGCTGGGACGCCGCTTCCGCGGTGCCTCAGACCAGCTCGGCCACAAGGTCGCGAAGCTGTTGCTCAGCCCCTCGGCCACGCGCGACCGCCTCACCGACGGCCTGTTCCTCCAGCGCAGTGAAGAGGATCCCATGGGACTCATGGAACTGGCACTGGAGAAAGTCATCGCCGGCGAACCCGTCGAGCGCAAGCTCGCCAAGGCCTTCGGTGCGAGCGTCAACACGGTGAACATGGACGCGGTGCTCGAAAAGGGTGTCGCCGAGGGCGTCATCGATGCGGCGGAAGCCGAGCTCGTGCGCGAAGCCATGGACATCACGACGCGCGCCATCGCCGTGGACGATTTCCCCGGCGTCGAGAAGAAGGACAAGACCGCCGGCCAGGAGGCCGCTTAAAGCACCTGAGAGCTGAGCGTCGCCGCGCGCTTTCGCGCGCGGCGACGCTCGCCGGTTCAGCGCATGACCGGCATGCCGAACAGCAGCAGGTGGCCGCCGCCGAAGGCGAGCCACCACCACGCCAGGCCGCCCACGGCCAACGCCACGCCATCCCAGACCAGCGCCGGAGACTTCACGGTCGGCGCCACCGGCGGCCGACGGGCCGACGCATCGTAGAGGACCACCAGCGACCAGAGCAGGAAGCTGCCGAACAGCAGCAGGTCGGCCAGGCGCCCGTTGACGAGGAGATGCGACGCGGCCCAGACCACGGTCGCGATCAGCATGGGATGCTTGACCTTGGTGCGCAGCTTGCCCGGCACGTAAGTGGCGACCAGCAGCACCAGCGCCGGCAGCATCAGCAGGGACACGGCCATCCGCACCATGGGCGCATCCATCGCCCACAGCTGCGGACTCGTGAAACGAATCTCCGCATATCCCATCACCATGATGACGAAACCCACCAGGGCGACCAGGGCGTAAACGCCCTTCCAGCCCCAGGTGCCCATCCTGTTCATCATCGCGGTGCGATAATCCGGCGCGACCACCCGCACGAGGTGGACGCCGAAAAAGATCGCCAGGCCGACAATCAGCATCGTCATGTTGCTTCCCCGGAGTGGATTGATACCGGGAAGCTTAGCAGGCGGTTCGCACCCGTGGCGCGGGGGAAATCAGCGGATCTCGCGGACGGAGAATTCCGGGTCCATGATGCGACGGGGCTCGTCGACCCCGTAACCCTGGGCGTAGTCCACGCCCATGCCGCGCAACATGGTGATGAGTTCCTTGTTCTCGACGAACTCTGCAATCGTCTGCTTGCCGGTGAGGTGGCCGATCTCGTTGATCGAGCGGACCATCTCGCGGTCGATCGGGTCGTGCAGGATTTCCTTCACGAAACTGCCGTCGATCTTCAGGAAATCCACCGGGAAGTGTTTCAGGTAACCGAAGGAGGACAGCCCGGTGCCGAAATCGTCCAGCGCAAAGCGACAGCCCAGTTCCTTCAGGGAATTGATGAAGCGGTTGGCCTGCGAATAGCTGGCGATCGCGGCGGTCTCCGTGATCTCGAAGCAGATCTTGCTGGCGTCCAGGCCGCTGCGCTCGAACTGCTCGATCACGAAGGGCAGGAACTTGTCGTCGCACAGGCTCTGGCCCGACAGGTTGATCGAGCACAT
>CAYTXS010000420.1:0-1838 GCA_964441585.1 uncultured Thioalkalivibrio sp. | reverse complement strand
GCGATCTGGCAGGCGACCATGTTGGTCTCGTCGCTGTCGGTCAGCGCCACGAGGATGTCGGCGTCCGCGGCGCCTGCCTGGTCCAGCACCCGTGGGTGCGAGGCGTGCCCCTCGACGGTCCGGATGTCGAGGCGGTCCTGGAGCTCGCGCAGGTGGCGGCCGTTGAGGTCCACCACGGTGATCTCGTTTTCCTCGGAAAGCGATTCGGCGGCCGTGGAGCCGACGGTGCCCGCGCCGAGAATGAGGATTTTCATAGTGCTTGTTGTCCGGCCTGGGCGGCGCTGCCGATGTTACATCACTTCCAGCCGAGCGTAGGCGAGCACCAGCCATTTGGGGCCCGCGTGCTCGAAGTTGACCTGCACCCTGGCGTGACTCCCGTGGCCCTCGTGATTGAGGATCACGCCCTCGCCGAACGACTCGTGGCGGACCCGCTGCCCCAGCGAAATCCCGGCCGGGGGTTCGTCCCGGAACCGGCCGCTCGGGGCGGCCGACGGCCGCGTCACGCGGGCTGCAGGACGTATCTCCTCGACGAGCTCGGCGGGCAGCTCGCCGATGAAGCGGGAGGGAATGCCGTAATTGTCCACGCCGTGCAGGCGGCGCTGCTCCGCATAACTCAGGTAAAGCTCGCGCATCGCGCGGGTGGCGCCGACGTAGGCGAGGCGCCGCTCTTCCTCGAGGCCGTCCGCGTCGAGCAGGCTGCGCTTGTGCGGAAACAGGCCGTCTTCCAGGCCCGCCAGGAACACGACGGGAAACTCGAGGCCCTTGGCCGAGTGCAGTGTCATCAGCTGCACACAGTCCTCCCAGGCGCCACCCTGTCCCTCCCCGGCCTCGAGCGCGGCGTGGGCGAGGAATTCGTCCAGCGGACGCATTTCGCTGTCCGGTTCCGGATCGAACCCCCGTGCGGCGCTGACGAGCTCCTCGAGGTTCTCCACCCGGGCCTCGCCGCGTTCGCCCTTCTCCTTGCCGTGGTGGGCGATGAGCCCGCTGGCCTGGATGACGTGATCGACCTGCTCGTGCAACGGCAAATCGCGCGTGTCCCGGTCGAGCGCCTCGATGAGGGCGAGAAAGGCGTGCAGCGCCTGGGCCGCCCGCGCCGTCAACCCGTCCGTGATCAAAGCACCGGCCGCGCGCCACATGGAGGTAGTGTTGGCGCGCGCGTATTCACGCAACAGTTCCAGCGTGCGGGCGCCGATGCCTCGCGTCGGCAGGTTCACCACTCGCTCGAAAGCCGAATCGTCGTCACGGTTGGCGCTGAGGCGCAAATAGGCGAGCGCATCCTTGATCTCCGCTCTCTCGAAGAAGCGCAGGCCGCCGTAAACGCGGTATGGAATACGCGCCTGGATCAGTGCTTCTTCGAAGACTCGCGACTGTGCATTGGAGCGGTACAGCACGGCCATCTCGCTGTTCGCGGCGCCTTGCTCGATGGCGGCGCGGATCCGGTTCACGACGAACTCCGCCTCGTCCCGTTCGTTATAGGCCGTATACAGCCGGATCGGCTCCCCGGCATGACCCGCCGTCCACAGCTTCTTGCCGAGCCGCTCCCGGTTGTTCGCGATGAGCGCATTGGCGGCGTTCAGGATGTTGCCGGTCGAGCGGTAATTCTGCTCGAGGCGCACCAGTTTCGTGCCGGGAAAGTCCTTGCGGAAGCGCCGGATGTGTTCGACCCGCGCGCCGCGCCAGCCATAGATGCTCTGGTCGTCGTCACCGACGATGAACGGCTTGCCGTCCTTGCCCGCAAGCAGGCGCAGCCACGCGTACTGGATGGCGTTGGTGTCCTGGAACTCGTCGACCAGCAGGTGCCGGAAGCGGCGTTGATAGTGGTCAAGCAGGCTCGCGTC
>CAYTXS010000419.1:0-1848 GCA_964441585.1 uncultured Thioalkalivibrio sp. | reverse complement strand
ACCGTCAGGCAGCCGCCGTGCAGCAGGCCGGCGTCCAGCAGGATTTTCATCAGCGGCCGGATCCCGCCGATCTCGATCAGTTCGGACATCAGGTAGCGGCCGCTGGGCTTGACGTCCGCCAGCACGGGCACGCGCTTTCCGATCCGGTTGAAGTCATCGAGCTCCAGCGGCACGCCGGCCGCGTCGGCGATGCCGAGCATGTGCAACACGGCATTCGTGGAGCCGCCGAGCGCGATCGTCACCGTGATGGCGTTCTCGAAGGCTTCGCGCGTGAGGATGTCGGACGGCTTGATGCCCTTCGCCAGCAGGTTCATGACGGCCGCGCCTGCGCGACGGCAGTCTTCCGCCTTCGCGTCGCCGACGGCCTCCTGGGCGGAACTGTTGGGCAGGCTCAGGCCGAGCGCCTCGATGGCCGAGGCCATGGTGTTCGCCGTGTACATGCCGCCGCAGGAACCCGGGCCGGGAATCGCCGTGCGCTCGACCTCGCCGAGTTCCGCGTCCGAGACCGCGCCACGTGCGTGACCTCCCACGGCTTCGAACACCGAGACGATGTCGCGCCGCTTCGCCCCCGGGCGAATGGTGCCGCCGTAGACGAAGACCGCGGGCCGGTCGAGACGGGCCATGGCCATCACGCAACCCGGCATGTTCTTGTCGCAACCGCCGATCGCGACGAAGCCGTCGAAACCCTCGCCAGCGACCACCGCCTCGATCGAATCGGCGATGATTTCGCGCGACACCAGCGAATAGCGCATGCCCGGCGTGCCCATGGAGATGCCGTCCGACACGGTGATGGTGTTGAAGATCACCGCCTTGCCGCCTGCCGCATTGGCGCCGGCCGCGGCTTCGCGGGCCAGGCCGTCGATGTGCATATTGCAGGGAGTGAGCTCCGCCCAGGTCGATGCGATGCCCACCTGGGGCTTGCCGAAGTCGGCATCGGTGAAGCCCACGGCGCGCAACATGGCCCGGCTGGGGGTCCGTGTCACGCCGTCCACGACGGGGCTGGAATACCTGCGCGAGCGTTGGTCACTCATGATGGATTTTCTTCCTTGCAAGATAAGGTGCATGTGCAGCCCTGCGGAGCCTTACAGGACGCCGGCGGCGGGCCGAGGGAAAGATTACGTGAAAAAAATGGTTGACACGAAGGAAAGTATCATGATTAGAATCCGCCCAAGTTGATTGCATCGCAGCAAGCGTTACGGAAACAATGAACAACGGCAAGACCTTTCGCGGGACGAACAAGAGGGAGCGGCTGACAGCCGTCGCCCGCCCGCTCGCGCGTCTTTCCCTGCGACCCGTCGACATGCTTCTTGGCCTCATTATCGCGATTCTCGTACTTGGGAAGAGCGGGGTCATGGTGTAGGTAGGCGAAGCAGCAGCAAACAACCGAACCATAGAACCCCGCAACCGAAAGGCTGCGGGGTTTTTCGCTTTAAGGACCAGACAAAAGGCAATGAATATGAAGATCTACGTCGAATCGGATGTCGAGCCGGGGAATGCCGGGGTGTCCCATGTCGCCGTCATCGGCTATGGCAGCCAGGGCCGCGCCCATGCACTGAACCTGAAAGACAGCGGTTTCGACGTGACCGTCGGTCTGCGGCCCGGCGGCGCCAGCTGGCAGAAGGCGGAGGCCGACGGCCTGCGGGTGATGTCGCCGGCCCAGGCGGCCGAAGGCGCCGATATCGTCGCGGTGCTGGTGCCGGACATGGCCGCGCCCGCGGTCTGGCGCGCCATCGAGTCCAGCATCAAGCCCGGCGCGGCGGCCTTGTTCGCGCATGGCTTCAACGTCCATTACGGCTCGATCAAGGCGCCGGACAGCATCGACGTGATCCTCGTGGCGCCCAAGGGCCC
>CAYTXS010000418.1:0-1850 GCA_964441585.1 uncultured Thioalkalivibrio sp. | reverse complement strand
CCAATCGTCCCCACATTCACATGCGGCTTCGTACGCTCGAATTTCGACTTGGACACAGCGTCTACCTCGTTCTTTCAGTCGTTGTTCTTCCCGGCCCAGGCGGCTCAGGAAGCCTTCTTGATCACGGCGTCGGCGACATTGTTCGGCGCCTCGTTGTAGTGACCGAACTCCATCGAGTACGTCGCCCGGCCCTGGCTCATCGAGCGCAGCGCGGTGGCGTAGCCGAACATCTCGGCCAGCGGCACCTCGGCGCGGATGATGCGGCCCGAAGGCGCCTCTTCCATGCCCTGCACCAGGCCGCGACGGCGATTCAGGTCGCCCATCACATCGCCCATATAGTCTTCCGGCGTCACGACCTCAACCCGCATGACCGGCTCGAGCAGCACGGGCTTGGCGCTCCGGCAGCCTTCCTTGAAGGCCATCGAGCCGGCGATCTTGAAGGCCATTTCGCTCGAGTCGACCTCGTGGTACGAGCCGTCGAACAGCGTGACCTTGACGTCCACGACCGGATAGCCGGCGAGCACGCCGCTGGCCAGCTGCTCCTGGATGCCCTTGTCGACCGCCGGGATGTACTCGCGCGGGATGACGCCGCCGACGATCGAATTCTCGAACTCGTAACCCGCGCCCGGCTCCTGCGGCTGCAGCTTGATCCAGACGTGGCCGAACTGGCCGCGGCCGCCGCTCTGGCGGACGAAGCGGCCTTCCTGCTCCACGGTCTGGCGGATCGTCTCGCGGTAGGCCACCTGGGGCTTGCCGACGTTCGCCTCGACCTTGAACTCCCGCTTCATGCGGTCGACGATGATCTCGAGGTGCAGCTCACCCATGCCGGAGATGATGGTCTGGCCGGATTCCTCGTCGGTGTGCACGCGGAAGGACGGATCCTCCTGCGCCAGCTTCGACAGGGCCATGCCCATCTTCTCCTGGTCGGCCTTGGTCTTGGGCTCGACGGCGACCGAAATGACCGGCTCGGGAAACTCCATCCGCTCCAGCGTAATGACTTCCTTGAGGTCGCTCAGCGTATCGCCGGTCGTCACGTCCTTGAGGCCCACGGCGGCGGCGATGTCGCCCGCGTGCACTTCCTTGATTTCCTTACGCTCGTTGGCATGCATCTGGAGGATGCGGCCGATGCGCTCCTTCTTGCCCTTGACCGGGTTATAAATCGTGTCGCCGGAGGCGAGCACGCCCGAGTAGACGCGGAAGAACGTCAGGTTGCCGACGAAGGGGTCGGTCGCGATCTTGAACGCGAGCGCCGCGAAGGGCTCCTTGTCGTCCGCGTGGCGGGCGGCTTCGGTATCGTCGTCGAGCAGCCCGTGAATGGCCGGCACCTCGATGGGCGACGGCATGTATTCGATGATGGCGTCGAGCATGGCCTGGACGCCCTTGTTCTTGAACGCCGAGCCGCACAGGACCGGAACGACCTCGTTGCGCAGGGTGCGCAGACGCAGCCCCCGCTTGATCTCGTCCTCGGTCAGATCCATGGTCTCGATGTACTTGTTGGTCAGCTCCTCGTCGCCCTCGGCGGCGGCTTCCACGAGATGCTCACGCCATTGCTGGCAGAGCTCGGCCATGTCGGCGGGGATGTCGTGCAACTCGAAGGTGGTGCCCTGGGTGGCGTCGTCCCAGATGATCGCCTTCATGCGCAGCAGGTCGATCACGCCGCGGAACGTGTCCTCGGCGCCGATCGGCAGCTGAATCGGCACGGCCGTGGCCTGCAGGCGCTCCTGCATCTGCTTGACGACGCGCAGGAAATTCGCTCCCGGACGGTCCATCTTGTTGACGAACGCCATGCGGGGGACGTGGTACTTGTTGGCCTGGCGCCAGACGGTCTCGGACTGCGGCTCCACGCCGCC
>CAYTXS010000417.1:0-1851 GCA_964441585.1 uncultured Thioalkalivibrio sp. | reverse complement strand
CATGGACCCGGTGCACGCCGACCACGCGGTCCGTCTCCTGGTAGATATAGTCCATGTCGTCCACGGTGGTGCCGACGTCCTCGGCGGTGATGTAGCGTCCCCCGAGCGAGCCGATGAAACGCCCGAAGGCGCGAAACAGGCCTTCGCTCTTGTCCGTCGCCGGGTCGCCGATCAAGACGGCCTTGCCTCCGCCGAGGTTGAGCCCGGAGACTGCAGCCTTGTAGGTCATCCCGCGGGACAGCCGCAGGACGTCCTTGATGGCGTCCTCGTCGCTTGCGTAGGGCCACATCCGCAAGCCGCCGAGCGCCGGCCCGAGCGCCGTGTTGTGAATCGCGACGATGGCTTTCAGCCCGCTGTCCTTGTGCTGGAAGAACACTACCTGCTCGTGGCCCATGCCCTCGAGCTGCTGGAAGAGATTCATCTGGGGAGACCTCCTGGGGTGCGGGCCGACGGGCGGTGGCCGCAGCTGGCTTCGTCATTCTGGTGCGCTGCGCTGCACGGTCCCCCCCGGGGGGGCCGCGCAGCGGATCTGCGGTTCGCTGGTTCCGTCGCGGGGCAGACCCGGGAGGCGAAGCTCCGTGGCGGGCCGGGCGACGAAAACGGGCCGGAGAATTATAGCGGGCGCGTAAAACTCGTGCATTCCCGGGCGCTTATGTCGCATTGCAACATTCGAGCCGAGGCTCCGTCGCATCACCGGTTACCGCTATAATTTGTGGCTTGCCGCCCTGTGCGGCGCCGCCCGGGTCCAGTCATCGCCATGAGCACCGCCGCAAGAAATCTCGAGATATTGCCGGGAACGGAGGCGAAACCGCTGCGCTTCATCACGGCCGCCTCGCTGTTCGACGGCCACGATGCGGCGATCAATATCATCCGGCGCATCCTGCAGTCCGGTGGCGCGGAGGTCGTCCACCTCGGACACAACCGCAGCGTGGCCGACATCGTGCGCGCTGCGCTGCAAGAAGACGCCGACGGCATCGCAGTGTCCTCGTACCAGGGCGGGCACAACGAGTATTTCCGCTACATGATCGACATGCTCCGGGAGCATGGCGCCGAGCATATCCGCGTGGTGGTCGGTGGCGGCGGGACGATTTCCCCCGAAGAGCGTCGGGCCCTCGAGGAGTACGGCGTCGAGCGCGTCTACGGGCCGGAGGAAGGCCTGCGGCTCGGCTTGGAGGGCATGATCGACGATGTCTTCAAGCGGGTCCGGGCGGCGCGCCGGCCGACCCTCCGCCCCGGAGCGGACGGCCCCGGCGATTTCCTGCGCATCGGCCACAGCCTCAGCCTGATCGAGCAGTCGGCTGACGATGCGGAAGCCACGGTGGTGTTGCGGGGGCCGCGCGAGGAGGCGGCCGGCCCGGTTCCGGTGATCGGCATCACAGGCACTGGCGGCGCCGGCAAATCCAGCCTGACGGACGAGATCCTGAACCGTTTCCTGCGGAGTTTTCCCGACCGGCCGATCGCGGTGCTGGCCGTCGATCCGACCCGGCGGCGCACCGGCGGCGCGTTGCTCGGCGACCGGATCCGCATGAACGCCCTGTCCGACGACCGAATCTACATGCGCTCGGTCGCCACGCGGCGGCAGCACCTGGCGACCAGCGCCGCGCTAGCCGAGGCCATCGAGTTCCTGAAATCCGTCGGTTTCGGCCTGGTCATCGTCGAGACGGCGGGCATCGGCCAGAGCGACACCGAGATCGTCGATCTCGTGGACCTGCCGGTCTACGTGATGACCAGCGAGTACGGCGCCGCCAGCCAGTTGGAAAAAATCGACATGCTCGATTTTGCCGACATCGTGGTGCTGAACAAGTTCGAGAAGCGCGGCGCCGAGGACGCCTTGCGCGACGTGCGCAAGCA
>CAYTXS010000416.1:0-1854 GCA_964441585.1 uncultured Thioalkalivibrio sp. | reverse complement strand
CCGGCTCTCTTCGCCATGAAGAAGCTGGCAAGAAACATCAGCACGAAGTAGATCGTCAGCGGCATCGCGACCAGCAGGACCTTCGCCGGGAACTGCAGGATCTGGTCACCCTTGAAACTGAACATGACCACGATGGTGAACAACAGCGCGACCAGCGTGATCGGCGAGATGCGCGGAATGAACATCGTCTCGTACCACTCGCGGCCCTTCAGCGGCAGAAGGATGACGCGGCTGAGGATGCCGGCGGCGAAGGGGATGCCGAGATAGATCATCACGCTCCGGAAGATCTCGCCGATGGTGATGTCGGCCACGGTCTTGCCGCCGGCGCCGGTGACGCTCGAGAGGTCGATGCCGAACCAGCCGGGAAACACCGAGATGAACAACCAGGCCATCAGGCCGAAAGTCAGCACCTGGAACACGCTGTTGAGCGCCACGAGACCCGCCGCATATTCGCTGTTGCCGTGCGCCAGCTGGTTCCACACCAACACCATGGCGATGCAGCGCGCGATGCCCACCAGGATCAGGCCCACCATCAGCTCCGGGTAGCCGGACAGGAACGCGATCGCCAGCAGGAACATCAGCACCGGGCCGACCAGCCAGTTCTGCACCAGCGAAAGGCCGAGGATCTTCCAGTCGCGAAACACCCGGCCCATTTCCTCGTAACGCACTTTAGCCAGCGGCGGGTACATCATCAGGATCAGGCCGACGGCGATCGGGATGCTGGTCGTGCCGATGCTGAAGCGATCCAGCAGGCCGGGCAGTCCCGGTGCGAGCCGGCCGAGGGCCACGCCGAACGCCATGGCAACGAAGATCCACACCGTCAGGTAGCGATCCAGCAGCGTCATGCGCCGTGCGACATCTTGACTCATGTCCCCGTCCTTCCTGTCAGGGCTCCGGCCGCGCGCCGATCGCGGCAAGGCGGCGTTGCAACTCGCCAGCCTCCAGTTGCTCCAGCGGCAGCTGCAGCAAGTTCGCTATGCGCGTTTCGATGGCGCGAAGTGTGTCGGCAAAGGCCGCCCGCTGCGCCGCCTCGCCTTCGACGGATGCCGGGTCGGGCAATCCCCAGTGCGTGGTGACCGGCCGGCCGGGCCATACCGGACAGGTCTCGCCCGCTGCGCTGTCGCACAGCGTGATGATGAAATCCAGGCCAGGCGCACCGGGTTCGGCGAACTCGTCCCAGCCTTTTGAACGGAACTGCGAGACATCGAAACCCTCGTCGGCGAGCAACGCCAGGGCCACCGGGTTGACCCGGCCACGCGGGGTGCTCCCCGCGCTGTAAGCTTCGAATCGTCCCGCGCCTGCGCGGCTCAGTGCCGCCTCCGCAAGAATGCTACGTGCGGAGTTGGCGGTGCACAGAAACAGCACCCGGTAGATTCTGGGTTCCGTCATGCCCTGGTTTTCCTCGCTCTCATCGTCGCGCGACCGGATGCGCGTCCGGCGGCAGGCACACAGGACCGCGCACCGCCGCACAGCTCCGGGCGGCCTTCGCAGCAGTCCTCAGTCAGGTAGCCGAGCAGCGCGCGGATGGCATCGGGCTCGACACGGTAATGAATGAAACGACCCGTTCGCCTGGCTGTCACCAGACCCGCGTTTTCGAGTGCCGCGAGGTGAAACGAAAGGCTGGATGGCGGCAGCTCCAGTGTCCCGGCGATCTCGCCCGCGGCCAGTCCCGATGCGCCGGCTTTCACCAGCAGGCGGAATACGCCGAGCCGGTGTTCGTGCGCCAGGGCCGAGAGGCTCCGCACTGCCGTGTTCGTTTCCATGTTTCGACTATAGTCGAATTATTATCGGCCGGGAACCCCCGCTTCGATGCCAATACGGGGCGTACGAGAGTTCCTTCGGGACCGCGAGGCG
>CAYTXS010000415.1:0-1857 GCA_964441585.1 uncultured Thioalkalivibrio sp. | reverse complement strand
GGTAGCGGAAGTACTCCGTCATCATGTCGATGGACTTCTGCCACTCTTCGCGCGAGGAGTAGAGCTGGGCGAGCGCCCTCATCATGTTGAAGTGGGCGCTGTTGGGCAGGGCGTCGAGCTCGACGGCCTTCTCGAAATGCGGCACCGCTTGATCGACGCGGTCCAGCGCGATCAGGATATAGCCGTAGATCTGCTCGCCCATGGCGCGCTCATAGTCGCTGAGCTCCGACGAGAGGTAGGCCTGCGCCGATTTCATCGCCTCCTGGTACTCGCTGTCCGTGTAATGCTGGACGAGGCTGTCGAAGCGCCTGTATGCGCGCTCGCCCATAAGTGCATTGGGCTCGTCGCGCTCCAGCTCGGCCTTCGGCGCCGCCTGGCCCCACGCATCGGACGGGGCTGCCGCGACCGCGAGCAGGACCGCGATACAGAAGCTGGCGAAGATGGATGTGATCCGTTCAGTCGGCTGGAACATCATCATGATTCCGGATTGATCGCGAACTCGATCGTCTGTTCGGCGTCCCGCGAGACAGCCTGCCCGTCTACGATCCGCGGCTTGAACTTCCAGCGCAGGATGGCTCGCACGGCCTCGCGGTTGAAAACGCGCGGCGGCTGGGCATCGATGACCGAGGGGTTCAGCACGGAACCGTCCGGGGCGATGGTGAACTTGATCCGCACCCAGCCCTCAAGGCCACGAAGCAGTGCGTCGCGCGGATAGGTGGGCTCGATACGAACGATCGGCACGATGTCCCCGTCGGCCGCGCCGTCGCCCGTCTGCCACCCGGCGGCCACGACAGGCCCACCGGTGAAACTGGCGGAGATATCCGGCGTCTCGATGTCGAGGCGTTGCTGCACGACCTGCTGGGGCGCCTGGGTCTGCAACTGCGGCGGTGGCGGCGGCTTGTCGGGCGGCGGCGGCTTGCGCGGCACCCGGCGCTCGCGCGTCTGCACGATTTCCTCGGCCTTGACGCGCACGAAGTCGATCACCTTGCCGGTCTCGTCCGGCCGCTGGAAACCGTCCCGCCCGCCGACGAGCAGATGCATCACCAGGAACAGCAGCAGGGCGACCACGGTGCCCGCGCCGATGGAAGCGAGGAATCGCATCAGCCACCTCCCGAGGGTTGCGCCGCGACCGATATGTTCAGGACGCCGCCCAAGCGCACCTGGTCCATCAGGTCGATGAGGATTCCCGTCTCGGAACGCTCGTCGGCGATGATCACGACCGTGCTTTCCGGGCTCTCGTTGCGGGCCTGCTCGACGCGCTGGCGCACCGCCTCCAGGGGCACCTCGCGTTTGTCCATCCAGATCTGGCCCGTCGCGGAGACGCCAATCAGGATGTTGCCGCGCGCCTGCTGGCTCGCCGTGAGCGCCTCGGGCCGCTGCGGGTCGATGCCGGTCTCGCGGATGAACGAGGTCGTGACGATGAAGAAGATCAGCATGATGAACACAATGTCCAACATCGGCGTGATGTTGATCTCGGCCTCTTCCTCGCGCGTCGCGTGCCTTCTTGCCATAGGGTTGAGAGTCTCTCTGGGTGCCTAAAGTTTCATCACGCGGGTCAGCGCTTCGCCATCGCGGCGATGGAGACCTGGTCCGCCCCGGCCATCCGGGCCTGGTCGATCACCCGGACCATCAAGCCCGAATCCGACACGCGATCGGCGATGACGACCACCGGCGTGTCCTGCCCCTTGGTGGCCAGCTCGCCTTCCACGTTCGCGCGCACGGCACGTATATCGACCTGGCGTCCGCTCACCTCGATGACGCCGGTGGATTCGATGCGGATCGCGATCACCTCGCTGATCTTCTTCTCTTCCTGCGGCTCGTTCGACGGACGGTTCAGTTCGAGGCCGATCTCCTTGA
>CAYTXS010000414.1:0-1865 GCA_964441585.1 uncultured Thioalkalivibrio sp. | reverse complement strand
ACGCTGCCGTTGGTGATCCACATCTTCGCGCCGTTGATGATCCAGTCGTCGCCGTCGCGTTTCGCGTGCGTCTTCATGTTGCCCGGGTCCGAACCGCCGTGCGGCTCGGTCAGACCGAAGCAGCCAATTGCCTCGCCGGACGCCAGCGCCGGCAGCCAGCGCTGTTTCTGCTCCTCGCTGCCGTAGGTGTGGATCGGCCACATCACCAGGCTTGACTGCACCGAGACGAAGCTGCGGATGCCAGAGTCGCCGCGCTCGAGTTCCTGGCAGATCAGGCCGTAGGAAACGCCGTTCAGGCCGGCACATCCGTACCCCTCCAGCGAGGAGCCGAGCAGGCCGAGTTCCGCCAGTTCGGGCACGAGCTCGGCTGGGAAACGGTGTTCCTCGAAGCATTCGCGGATGACCGGCAGGACTTTCTCGTCGGTGAAGCGGGCGACGGTGTCCTGCACCATCTGCTCGTCCTCGGACAGCGTGCCGCGGACGTCGTAGAAATCGAAGGGATTGACGGAACTCACGCTGGAATCTCCCGGGAAGCGATGGCCCGGGCATGCGCTCCGGACGAAGCGCTCATTCTAGCCGATCGGCCGCCCGGGGTCCGCGCAAACGATGGGCGAACGATGCGCGGGCCGCCGGTTTGCGGCGATAATGCGCCGCATGAAAATCCCCGAGATCCTGTTGATCGAATCGGCCCATCGGCCGGGCAGCCTGGCGAGCATCCTCGGCGTCATCGGAGACGAGGGGCTGGTCGTCGAACACCTGGCCTCGGTGCGGCGCGACCAGGACAAGACGATCTGGGAGATCACCCTCGAGATGGATCCCGACGCCGGTCCCCATCTGAGGGAACGGATCGACGCATTGCCGAATGCGCGCCTGCTGGGGCGCTCCGACCGGGTTTTCAATCGCCATCGCGGGGGCAAGATTCGCACCGTCAGCACGCTCGATATCGGCAGCCTGCAGATCCTGCGCGACGTCTACACGCCAGGCGTGGCGCGCGTCTGCCTCGCGATCCGCGACAACCCGGCGCTGGCCGCCGAGTACACCGCCATCAGCCGCACGGTGGCGATCGTGACCAACGGCACGGCTGTCCTCGGTCTGGGAGACATCGGCGCCCTGGCGGGGATGCCGGTGATGGAGGGCAAGGCTGCGCTGATGGCGAGCCTCGCCGGGCTTTCGGGCGTGCCGATCCTGGTCGAGGAAAAAAATCCGGGCAGCCTGGTCGAGATCATCGCGGCGATCGCGCCGTCTTTCGGCGCCATCCAGCTCGAGGACATCGCGGCGCCCGGCTGCTTCGAGGTCGAGGATGCGTTGCGTGCACGGCTCGACATCCCGGTGCTGCACGACGACCAGCACGGCACGGCCGTGGTGGCGATGGCGGCGGTGCGCAATGCCGGCCGCCAGGCCGGACAACGGCTGTCGCAAAGCGTCGTTGGCCAGGTCGGCCTCGGCGCAGCCGGGATCGGCATCGCCCGGCTGCTCCTGTCGCGCGGCACGCCCCGGATTCTGGGTGCGGACCTGGACGCCGCCGCCCGGCAACGCTTCGCCGCGCTCGGCGGCGAGCCGGCCGATCTGCGGAAGGTCATGGCGGAAGCGGACATCGTCATCGCCACGACCGGCGTGCCCGGCCTCATCAGGCCCGCCATGGTGCGTCCCGGCCAAGTGATCCTCGCCTTGTCCAATCCGGACCCCGAGATCGAGCCGCAGGCCGCGCTCGCCGCCGGTGCGGCCTTTGCGGCCGACGGCAAGAGCATCAACAACGTGCTCGGCTTCCCTGGCTTGTTCAAAGGCGCGCTTGAGGTCGGCGCGCGGCGTTTCACCGACGAGATGCTGGTGGCGGCGGCGGAGACGATCGCCGATCTCGCGGCGGA
>CAYTXS010000413.1:0-1867 GCA_964441585.1 uncultured Thioalkalivibrio sp. | reverse complement strand
CGCCGGGCACGGGTCAACTTGTCGTAGAACTCGGCGTCCTCGAATTGCGCCAGCTCCAGTTCCAGCGCCTTCTCCAGGATCATCACGTTGACGCGCTGGCCGAGTTGGGCGCGGAGCAGCGACTGGCACGCCGACAGTGCCCGCTGCGTCCCCGCAAGCGCCGCCACCAGCAGCCCTTCGATGACCACCAGTCGCATGACTTCGCGGTACTCGGTCGCGCCGCTCTCCTCGTAGAGCCGCGCTGCGGCAACGACCGCGTCGATGATCTGCGCGCCGAACCATGCGATGGCGGCGGGCAGCACGCCGCCCAGCACCGTCACGATCCCTAGGATGACCGTCAGCAGGCGGCTGGTGCTCCAGACGAGCCCCAGCGCGCGGCGACTGTAACGGAATACGCCGAGGAACTCGCGGGGCGATTCCGGCAGTCCGGCGGGTTGTGCGGCCATGCGGTGAATAGCGTGGCCCGGTCAGCGCGAAGGCAGGACGCGTTGCGTGCTGCCCGCGCCGAGTCGCGCGAGCCAGTTGCCGAAGACCCGCTCGGCGAGCATGCGGGTGTCGGCCAGGAAATGGCGGGTTTCCTCGAGAATCCGTTTGGGCGTCTGTTCGAGCCCGGAGGCGGCGAGGTCGGCCAGGTAGTCGGGCGAGTTCATCCAGCGCCGGATCAGGTGTTCGTCCAGCTCGAGGTGGAACTGGAAGCCCCAGGCCACGTCGCCGTACACCATCGCCTGCCCCGGACAATCGTCGCTCTCCGCGAGATGGACCGCGCCGGATGGAATCTCGAAGCCGTAGCTGTGCCACTGGAACACGGCCTGGTCCGCGGCCATCGGATGCAGCACCGGGTCCGTCGCGGCCGGCGCAAGCGTCCGGACCCGGTGCCAGCCGATCTCCGGGCGCGAGGCCGGGCCGACACGCGCGCCGAGGACGTGGGCGAGCAGCTGCGCGCCGAGGCAGATGCCGAGCACCGGGATCCTGAGCGCGAGGGCCTGTTCGATGAGGCGGAATTCCGTCTTCAGGTGGGGATGAAGATGCGTGTCTGTGACCTGCATCGGGCCGCCCAGCACCACCAGCGCGTCGTATTGCGCCAGGTTCGGCTCGGCATGCGGGTCGCGCTGGAAGTTGACGTAGCGGATGCGATGTCCGCGGGCGCGGATCATCGGGTCGAGCAGCCCGAGCGGCTCGGCGGCGACGTGTTGCAGGACCATGATCCTTGCCATGCCGGCGATTCTATCGCGTGCCCGCGCACGGCGGGCAAGGGGTCGGGGCGCGGCGTCGGTCGCTATTCATGGGTTTTGCGCGACCCTTCCGTGCCCACGATCCGAAGCTCATAGTCCAGCCCGATTTCCAGGCCGAAGAATCGCAGCGTCTCCCACTGCGTCTCTCCGGGCGGGACTTCGATGACGTGGCTGAACGTCTTGCGATCTATCACCGCGCCGTCCTCGTTGCGGGCATAACGTTCCGTGTCGATGCGCGTCAGAGTCCAGCGGTCACTGTTGTTGCGGATCAGGTAGTCGGTGGTGTTGCCGCGCTTGCGCATGTCGAGGATCTCGACCTGGGAGACGGGGATCGCGTCTTCGCTGATTTCGACACCCGGTCCCGTGTGCCAGGTCCAGGCGAACATCGCCGCCACCGCCACTATCGCCACACCGAGCATGGTCAGGCCCGCCCGGCCCGAGACGATGAATGCGCCGATGACGAGAGCAGCTAGCGAGGCGATCAAGACAGGCACGGATGGTTTCTCCCTCTGATTACGAGTCACTTGACCCTTTCGCCGGGCCCGGTTCCATGGATGCCCGCCGGCGGTGCGGTCGGGTTGCGGGCGTCGGTATCCCGCTTCCCTTAGAATACGTGCTCTTTTTGCCCAGCGGGA
>CAYTXS010000412.1:0-1883 GCA_964441585.1 uncultured Thioalkalivibrio sp. | reverse complement strand
GCTGGACGGCTCGCCGACCAGGCACCAGTCGATCTTCTCGCCGCGCGCCTCGAGCGTCTCGATCACGGCACGGGTGCCGTCCTGGGCCGGGCCTTCTTCGTCGCTGGTGATCAGAAAGGCGATCGAGCCCGCCGGCTCCGGGTGCGCGGCGAGGAACTCCTCGCAGGCCACGACCATCGCCGCCAGGCCGGCTTTCATGTCTGCGGTGCCCCGGCCCCACAGGCAGCCGTCGCGCTCGGTAGGCGTGAAGGGCGGAGAGGTCCAGGCAGTCGCGGGGCCGGACGGCACCACGTCCGTGTGCCCTGCGAAACACAGCAGCGGCCCGGTCGTGCCGCGGCGCGCCCAGAAGTTGTCGACGTCGCCGAAACGCATTCTTTCGACGCTGAAACCCAGCGCCTCCAGGCGGGCGATCATCAGTTCCTGGCAACCGGCATCATCCGGCGTGACGGAGGATCGGGAAACCAGGTCTTTCGTCAAATCAGAAACTTGTGACAACTACTTCATCCTTGTTCACGGTCAGGGGCGGTCTTGAACGGTCTGGCACATGGGCTCCGGCATTGCCTCCTCGGGTCTGGTTGGCGGCGGGGCAAAAGCCATGTCGCCCAGTCCGATCGTGACCCCGTGGAGGCCGGCCGATTATGGCGTCTGGTGACCCTTTGTAACACTGTCATCCGTGTAATAGTTCTGTAACATATGGGCCTTAGTGTGTGCGGGTCTCTTATCTATGCCGTTTTCGGCAGGACATCCCCAATGAAGTTCTCAAGGAGTCAACTGATGACCCGCAAGCTACTCGCGCTGGGCGCTGGCCTGGTCCTTTCCGCTTCGGCGTTTGGCCAGGCGCTCACTGTCGATCCGGAATTGCCGACCTACGAGCCGACCTCGGGCGTCTCGGGCAGCATGAAGTCGATCGGCTCGGATACGCTGAACAACCTCATGGCGCTGTGGGCGGAAGGGTTCCGCTCCGTGTATCCGAACGTGCAGATTGAGATCGAGGGCAAGGGCTCAGGCACGGCGCCTCCGGCGCTGATCGGCGGCAATGCGCAGTTCGCGCCGATGTCGCGGCCGATGAAAGCCGCCGAGATTCAGGAATTCGAGAAGCGTTACGGTTATCCGCCGACGCCCGTCCGCAGCGCCGTGGATGCGCTGGCGGTCTACGTCCACAAGGACAATCCCATCCAGTGCCTGTCGCTGCAGCAGGTGGACGCAATCTTCTCCAAGACCCGTAATGGCGGGTACCCGGAGGACATCACGACCTGGGGCGACGTGGGCCTGACGGGTGAGTGGGCTGATCGGCCGATCTCGATCTATGGCCGCAACTCGGCGTCCGGCACCTACGGCTACTTCAAGGAAGTCGCGCTGTTCAACGGCGACTACAAGGACGAGGTCAAGGAACAGCCCGGATCTTCCACGGTCGTGCAGGGCGTGGCCTCGGACATCGGCGGCATCGGTTATTCCGGCGTGGGTTACAAGACCGCCGATGTGCGCTCGGTGCCGTTGAAGACGGATGCCGACGGGACGTGTTACGACGCCGTGGCGGAGCATGCGGTGACCGGCAATTACCCGATCGCGCGCTTCCTCTACATTTACGTGAACAAGAACCCGAACCAGCCGCTCGACCCGTTGCGCGGCGAGTTCATTCGCTATGTGTATTCGAAGCAGGGCCAGGAGGCCGTGGTTCGCGACGGTTATTTTCCGGTGTTGAAGCCGCTGGCCGACCAGGATCTCGCGATCTTCGGCTTGAAGTAAGCGTTCTACAGGACCCTGGCATGCAGCGGTGCGGGCCCGTCCCGCACCGCTGCATGGTTTAAGGGCCCTCGCGGTTGCACCGGGTCGAGGCCCAGGGACATCTTGAAGATGGACAAGCGCTCAGGCGAAAACAGCGG
>CAYTXS010000411.1:0-1898 GCA_964441585.1 uncultured Thioalkalivibrio sp. | reverse complement strand
CGCTGGTCGAGTCCCGTCAGCATGGCCGCGACGAGGCCGACGAGACTGACCACGACCACCAGCGCGGAGATAAGCAGCAAGGCCTGTTCCGCAACGCCGACCAATTGCCACAGCTGCGCAAGCGCGACGCCCGGCAGCACGGCCATGAGCGCCTCTTCCTCGGCGCGGTTGATCTCGCGCTGGATGCGGAATACGGCCGCACGGCTTTCGAGCCCGACCAGCAGCGCCGTGATGTTCTTGGGTTCGAGATCGAAACGCGTGACCTGTTCGGGCGAGATATCCAGGCCGGGCAGGGGTGCGCCGCCGGCCCAGTCGAGATGAATGGCTTCCATCGAGGCGAGATTGATGTGCACGCTGCGATCCACCGGCGTGCCGGTGCGCGCGAGCACGCCGACGACGGTGAACGGCTTGTCCGCATGTTCCATGAGTCGCGTGCCGCCAATGCCGTGGCTGAGGGTGATCTCGTCGCCCCGGACATAGCCGAGTTGCTTGGCGACCTCGGCGCCGATGACGGTCTCGAAAAGGTCGGCGAAGGGGCGTCCGGAGGCGAGCCGGAGCGGCTCGCGATCGCCGTGCTGGAAGTATGTGAAGTAGTCCGGAGTGGTGCCGACCACCGGGTAGCCGCGATGCGAATCGCCGAGCGAGATCGGGATGGTCCATGCGACCGCCGGATGGGCGGCGATGCGTTCCGCACTGTTCCAGCTCATGTTGTGCGTGGCTGCGCCGAGGCGGAAGACGCTGTAGAGGACGAGTTGCAGCGGGCTGGAGCGAGCGCCCACGATCAGGTCGGTGCCGGAGACGGATTGGGCGAAGCCGTCGCGGACCTCGTGACGGATGCGCTCGACGCCGAGCAGCAGCGTCACCGCGAGCGCGATGGCGAGCATCGTGAGACCGAGGCTGTAGCGCCGGTTCCATGCACTCAACAGAGCGAGCTTGATGAGTCCCGGCATCAGGCCGGCACCGTGCGGTTGAGCGTCGCCAGCGAGCGCTGTTCGTCGAAGCCGGCCGCGAGGCGGCGGTCATGGCTGACGAATAACAGGGCGGCCCCGGCGGCGACACACTCCTGGCGCAGCAGGGCGAGGAACGCGGCCTGGCGTTCCTCGTCGAGCGCGGAGGTGGGTTCGTCGGCGAACACCAGTTCGGGCCGGCCGATCAGGGCTCTGGCGGCGGCGACGCGTTGCTGCTGGCCGACGGAGAGCGCGGTCGCGTCCCGGCGCCACAGGGAGGCGTCGAGATCGAGGTGACGCAGGAGGCGGCAGGCCTCGTCATGCAGGGAAGGGGACTGTTCCTGGGCGCGGTTGGCACGGCGTTTCGAGAAGCGGCAAGGCAACAGGACGTTGTCGAGTACCGAAAGGTAGGGGATGAGGTTGAATTGCTGGAAGATGAAACCGATGTGATTGGCGCGGAAGCGATCGCGGGCGGCGCCCGAGAGTTGGTCGAGATCGGTCTCGAGCAGGCGTAGTTCGCCCTGCGCTGGGCGAAGCACGCCGGCCAGCAGGTTGAGCAGGGTGCTCTTGCCGCAGCCGCTGGGGCCGTAAAGAAACACATGCCGGCCGCGGACGATGTCGAATGCCGGCAGGTCGAGACAGGGGTCGCTTTCCGGCCACGCGAAACGCAGGTCGCGGACACGTACGACCAGGTTCTTGTGGGCTTCGATGTCGAGGTCGGCTGCGGTCATCAGCGCAGGTTGAAAACGTTGTCGTCCGGCTCGAGGTTCGCGGCTATCTGGCGACCCGGGAGGGCGGCTTCGGCGTCGATGCGTTCGAGTCGGGGGAAGGCTTCGAACAGGGCAACGGTGAGATTGCTGAGCCGGGACGGTTGTACGCAATCGAAGGTGTATTCGGCGTAGAGGTCGGCGTGGTTGTGATCGTGATCGTGGTGGTGATCATGATCATGAT
>CAYTXS010000410.1:0-1913 GCA_964441585.1 uncultured Thioalkalivibrio sp. | reverse complement strand
GACAGCGGGCTGATGATCGGCAGGAAGCCGGCCTCGATCTGCCGCTGCAGCACGCCGCTGTCGACGTCGTCGATGTCGCCCACGAAACCGTAGTCCACGGTCCCCCCGCCGTCACCCTCGAGCGCCACGGGAGGGCGGCGGTGCGCCTTGATCAGGCCGGCATCCACGCCGCTCATGCCGATGGCCGGCAGGCCGATGTCCCGGCAGATCGCCAGCACCCGCGTGTTGATGACGCCGTTGAGCACCATCGTGGCGACCTGTAGGGAACGCTCGTCGGTCACGCGCCGCCCCTCGACGAACTGCGCTGGGACGTCGAGCGCCTTGGCGAGTGCAGTGGACTGCGGACCGCCGCCATGCACCAGCACCACGTGGATCCCGACCTCGTAGAGGATGCCGAGCTGCTCGATCAGTTCGCGCGTGCTCTCCTCGTCGCTGAACACGGCGCCGCCCGCCTTGATGACGAACACCTTGCGCTTGAACATCCGGATGTAGGGCACGGCCGCCTTCAGGGCGGTCACCGCGATGGCGCGCTCGCCGTGTCCGTCGAGCAGGTTGCTCATTGCCTACCTCCGAGCAGCAGATGGTGCAGGATCGCCGCCTGCACGGTCATGCGGTTGCGGGCCTGGGGCAGCACGCGGCTGCGCGGCCCGTCGAGAATCTCGTCCGCCACCACCACGTTGCGGCGTACCGGCAGGCAGTGCATGAAGATTGCTTCGGCCAGCGCGTTTTCGAACCAGGATTCGTCGACGGTCCAGTGCTCCAGGTTGCTGCGCAGGTTGCGGTCGTCCGCCGGCCGGCCGTAGTGACTCGTCGAGCCCCAGCTTTTTGCGTAGATCACGTGCGCGCCCTCGGTCGCCTCCCTGCGGTCGTCGGTCTCGTGCACCGAGCCGCCGGAGCGTGCCGCGGCATCCCGTGCCCGCTGCATGATGGGGCCCGGCAGCGCGTAGCCGTCGGGCCGCAGCACCGTGACGTCCATCCCCCGCATCGCCGCCATGTGCACCACGGCGGCTGGCACCGCCAGCGGCAGCGCGTGCGGGTGGTTGGCCCACGACAAGACGAAACGACCGCCGCTCGCCGGCACTTCCAGGTCGTCCATGGTCTTCCAGTCGCCGAGCGCCTGGCAGGGATGGTTGACTGCGGACTCGAGATTCACCAGCGGGGCGGGACAGATGGAGGCCATCTCCATGAACTTGCGTTCCTCGAGGTCCGCCTCGAGGTCGATGCCCCCGGCGAAGGCGCGGATGCCCAGCACATCGGCATAGCTCGCCAGTACCGGCACGGCCTCGCGGATATGCTCGGCGGCGTCGCCGTCCATCACGATGCCGTTACGCGCCTCCAGCTTCCACGTGCCCGCGCCCGGCGTGATGACGAAGGACGAACCGCCGAGCCGCCCCATCGCGGCCTGGAAAGACGCCACGGTGCGCAGGGAGGGATTGAAGAACAGCATCCCCAGCACCTTGCCGGTGAGGGCCTGCGGTTCGGGGTGGCGGTCGAGTCGCCCTGCCAGCGCGAGCAGTTCAGCAAGCTCTTCGGGGGTGTTCTCGGCCAGGTCGATGAAGCGTTTCATGGAGCGATCTCCGCAAGGGCCGCCGCGAGTCGGGCGACGTGTTCGGTTTCGAGAGTCAGGGGCGGCAGCAGCCGCAGCACGCGCGGGTCGGCGCTGGTGCCGGCAAGAATATCGTGTTCCAGCAACTCGGCCTGGATCTCGCGCGCCGGGCGGCTGCAGACGAGGCCGAGCAGGAAGCCCGCGCCCTGGATCGATCGGACCGGGCCGACCAGGCAGCTTTCGCGGATCTGCGCCGACAGGACGCGCACCCGCTCGAGCAGGTTCTCGTCGCGGATCACGCCCAGCACCGTCTCGATCGCGGCGCAGGCCATCGGGCCGCCGCCGAAAGTCGTGCCGAGTTCGCCGA
>CAYTXS010000409.1:0-1915 GCA_964441585.1 uncultured Thioalkalivibrio sp. | reverse complement strand
CGCCGGGCTGCCCGCTAGCGCTTCATCGAGTCGAAGAAGTCCGCATTCACCTTCGTGTCCTGCAGCTTGGAAAGCAGGAACTCGATCGCCGCCAATTCGTCCATCGGATGCAGCAGCTTCCGCAGGATCCACATCTTCTGCAGCTCGGCCTCGGCGGTGAGCAGGTCCTCGCGCCGCGTGCCTGAGCGGTTGATGTTCATGGCCGGGAAGATGCGCTTCTCGGCGATGCGCCGGTCGAGGTGGATCTCGAGGTTGCCGGTGCCCTTGAACTCCTCGTAGATGACGTCGTCCATCCGCGAGCCGGTGTCGATCAGCGCGGTGGCGAGAATCGTCAGGCTGCCGCCTTCCTCGATGTTGCGGGCTGCGCCGAAGAAACGCTTCGGCCGGTGCAACGCGTTGGCATCGACACCGCCCGTCAGCACCTTGCCCGAGGAGGGAATGACGGTGTTGTAGGCCCGCGCCAGGCGGGTGATCGAGTCGAGGAGGATCACCACGTCCTTCTTGTGCTCCACCAGGCGCTTGGCCTTCTCGATGACCATCTCCGCCACCTGCACGTGGCGGGTCGCCGGCTCGTCGAAGGTCGAGGAGATGACTTCGCCGCGCACCGTGCGGCTCATTTCCGTCACTTCTTCCGGACGCTCATCGATGAGCAGCACCATCAGGTAGCATTCCGGGTGGTTGGCCGCGATGCTCTGGGCGATGTTCTGCAGCAGCATGGTCTTGCCGGCCTTCGGCGGCGACACGATGAGGCCGCGCTGGCCTTTGCCGACCGGCGCCACCAGGTCGATGATGCGCGCCATGAGGTCTTCGCGGCTGCCGTTGCCCTGCTCCATCCGCAACCGTTCGTTGGGGAACAGCGGCGTGAGGTTTTCGAACAGCACCTTGTGGCGCGCGCTCTCCGGCGAGTCGTAGTTGATCTCCCCGACCTTCAGCAGCGCAAAATAGCGCTCGCCCTCTTTCGGCGGACGGATCAGCCCGGAGACCGTGTCGCCGGTGCGCAGGCTGAAACGGCGGATCTGGCTGGGGCTGACGTAGATGTCGTCCGGTCCCGCCAGGTAGGAGCCGTCGGCGAAGCGCAGGAAGCCGAAGCCGTCCTGCAGGATCTCGAGCACCCCGTCGCCGTAGATATCCTCGCCCTTGCGGGCGTGCGCCTTGAGGATCGAGAAGATGATGTCCTGCTTGCGCGAGCGGGCCAGGCTGTCCAGTCCCATCGACTCGGCGAGGGCCACCAGTTCATGCGCCGGGCGGCTCTTGAGCTCCGCAAGGTTCATCGCATTGCGGGTGCGCTCCAGGTCCTCCTGCGAGATGACCTCGACTTCGTCGAAGTCCGGCAGCATGTCCGGATGGTGTCGGTCCCCGCCGCCACCACCACCACCCCCGCCGCCGCTCTTGCGACGCCGTGGTTTCTTGCGCCCGCCGTCTCGAGGACCGCGGTGCCCGGACTGTGGATTCCCCCCCTGGGGACCATCGTTTCTCGTGCCGTCAGAGGCCATATCGTTTTTTCCGACCGTGGTTACGGTTTTTATTCAGTGCTTGGGCCGGATGGCCCGACGGACCCGTCAAATGTGCTGGTCCAGGAACTCGGTGAGCTGCTTCTTGCTCAGGGCGCCGACCTTCTGGGCCTCGACGGAGCCGTTCTTGAACAGCATCAACGTGGGAATGCCGCGAATGCCGAACTTGGGCGGCGTCTGTGGGTTCTCGTCGATGTTGATTTTTGCCACGCGAACCCGGCCGGCATACTCCTGCGACACCTCCTCCAGGATCGGCCCAATCATCTTGCATGGTCCGCACCACTCCGCCCAGAAATCCAGTAACACCGGGACATCGGACTTGAGTACGTCGCTATCGAAACTGTTATCGCTCGTGTAAACGATTTGATCGCTCACTATTCCTGCCTCCGCAAGCTTGCTGTCGA
>CAYTXS010000408.1:0-1943 GCA_964441585.1 uncultured Thioalkalivibrio sp. | reverse complement strand
CGGTCGGGCCAAACCTGCTCGGGCGCGTGTTCAACAGCGTCGGCCAGCCCATCGATGGCGGGCCGCCGGTGGCCACCGCGCGGATGATGCGCATCGATGGACTCGCCATCAACCCGGCGGCGCGCGATTTGCCGCGTGACTTCATCGAGACCTCGATCTCGACGATCGATCTCATGAACAGCCTGGTGCGCGGCCAGAAACTGCCGCTGTTCTCCTGCGGCGGCCTGCCCCACGACCGGCTCGCGACGCAGATCGCGCAGCGCGCACGGCTGCGTGATGCCGGCGCAGGCGATTTCTCCGTGGTGTTCGTCGGGATCGGCGTGCCCTACGACGTCGCGGCGAGCTTCACGCGCGCCATGGAGGAATCCGGTGCGCTGGCGCACACCGTCATGTTCCTGAACCACGCCGACGAGCCCTCGACGCAGCGATTGTTGACGCCGCGCTTCGCGCTCACGGCCGCCGAGTACCTGGCCTTCGTCGAGGACCGTCACGTGTTGGTGGTGATGACCGACATGACGAACTACTGCGAGGCGCTGCGCGAGGTCTCCGCGAGCCACGGCGAGATCCCGAGTCGCAAGGGCTACCCCGGCTACATGTACTCCGACCTCGCGACGATCTTCGAGCGTGCCGGCTGCATTCGGGGACTCGCGGGGACGCTGACGCAGCTGCCGATCCTCACCATGCCCGGCGACGACATCGGCCATCCCATCCCGGATCTCACCGGCTACATCACGGAGGGGCAGATCGTGCTGGGCCGCGAACTCGACCGCAAAGGCATATTCCCGCCGGTCGAGGTGCTGCCGAGCCTGTCGCGCCTGATGGATGCCGGCACCGGCAAGGGCTACACGCACAAGGACCATCCGGCCCTGGCGCACCAGCTGTTCGCCTCCTACGCGCGGGCCAACCGCGTGCGCGTGCTGGCCTCGGTGATGGGCGTCGAGGGGCTGCCGGAGAACGATCGCAAGTTCCTCGAGTTCGGCGACGCCTTCGAGATGCGCTTCGTGGGGCAGGACGGGCCGCGCACGCTGGAGGACAGCATGGCGCTCGGCTGGGAATTGCTGCGCGGCTTGCCGCCGGGCGAGCTGACGCGTCTTTCCAGTGCGCAGCTGGCCGAGTACATCGAGGGCCACGAGGATGAGAAGCTGAGGCCGGATGGTGCCGGCAAAGGCGGCGACGACGGTGACCGCAAGCTGGACGCGGTCGCCACTGAACGCGAAGAAGGGTCAGGGTACTGAGCCGTGGCCGACGCCGGACTCAGTCCCAGCCGCAGCGCCTTCCTCGAGCTCAAGGAAGAACGCCAGGTAGTGCGCGAAGGCTTCGAGTTCCTCGACGAGAAGCGCGTCATCCTCGCGCAGGAAATGCTCAAGCGGTTGAAAGCGTGGCGCGCCGCGCGCGATCGCTACGATGCGCTGCACGAACAGGCGGCCGCGGCCATGGCGCGCGCCGTCGGCCGCCACGGCCTCGACGGACTGGGGATCTACCCTGCCGAACGCATGAACGCTGCGGCGGTGACGCTGCGGGAGACGCGTTTTCTCGGCGTGATGCTGCTCGACGGCCGCTTCGACGACGGCTGGGGCGATGACGCACCATCCCCGCCTTCCGCCGTGAATCCCAGCCCGGAAGCCGAACGGTGCCGCGCGGCCTTCGCCGCGCTGGTGCCGCTGGCGGTCGAACTCGCCGTGATGCGCGCCAGCCTGGAACGCCTGGTGGCCGAATACATCCGCACCGAACGGCGCGCGCGCGCGCTGGAGAACGTCGTGCTGCCGGAGATCGAAGGTTCGTTGCGCTTCATGGACGAGCAGCTCGAGGCCATGGACCAGGAGGAAGCGATCCGCGTGCGCAACGCGGGACGCTGATCAGTTCGCAGCCAGCGGTCTGCATCATCGTCATCTCGTTGTAAGCTATGGCTCTCGCAACGGAGAGCCACATCATGATCAAGCCCC
>CAYTXS010000407.1:0-1944 GCA_964441585.1 uncultured Thioalkalivibrio sp. | reverse complement strand
GAAGGCGAGACCGGCATAGAGACCGCGGCCCGCCGTGTTGTAACCATCCACCAGTTCGTAGTCCTGGTCGAGGAGATTGTCGATGCGCGCCTGCAGCGTCCAGTTTTCCGCAAGTTGCAGGCGGGCGGTGAGATTGGCCAGCACGTAACCGGCGAGGCGCACGTCGCCGAAGTCGACGCGTTCGCCGGCCGCGAGCAACTGGATGCCGAATTCGTGCGCGCCGACGCGCCGGAGCACCTGCGCCGAGGCGGTGCGTTCCGCCCGCCGCAGCAGACGCTCGCCGCTGCTGGCATCCTCGGGACGCTGGGCCAGCAGCGTGGCCATGGCTCGCCAGGCGCCGATTTCGGCGCGCCAGCTCAGCTCCACGCCCTCGATGCGCGCGTCGCCGATGTTCTCGTTGCGCCCCGGCAGCGGGCCCGCGAAGCCGTCGGGATCGGAGAACTCGATGAGATCGTCGATCTCCGTGCGGAACACCCCGAGCTCCAGCTCGTGTCCGGGTCGGACGCGGTAATTGACGGCCAGGTCGATGCTGCGCGAGAGCTCCGGTTCGAGATCCGGGTTGCCGCCGAAGGCATACAGGTCGCTGGTGCTGGGGGCGCGGAAGCCGCGGCCGACGCCGGCGGCCACTGACCAGGCCGTGCCAAGCGGGACGCCCCATTCGAGGTTCCAGGTGTTCACCGTGCCGAACACCTCGTGGTCGGTGCGCCGGCCCGCCGCGATCAGTCGGTGCCGGCCGAGATCGAATCCCCCCTGCAGATACACGGCATCCTCGTCGCGGTCCGCATTGCCGCGCCCGGCCGTGGACTCGAGCGGGCTGCCGAAGCTCTGCCCGGACGTGCGCTCCCGACTGAGCGTCAGGCCGGCGGTCAGCTCCAGCCCGGCGATGAAATCGAGCTCGTTCTGCCAGTCGTACAGGTCGCGCTCCGTTTCGACGAAATCGTCCGGGTCGAAGGCAAGCGGCCCCTGCTCGATCACGTCGAGGAAGCGCGACACGGTCAGCGCCGAGCGCCAGTCGCCGCCGTCCCAGGCCAGGCGCAGACGGCTCAGCCGGTTGGTGAAATCCTGGTCCTGCGGGGCGCGGAAGAAATCGGCGTACTCGACATTCCCGCTGGCCTCCCAGTGGCTCGCCTCCGCATCGAAGCGGCCGAAGTCGCCGCGTAGCCAGAAGTTCGCCGCATCGTTCTCGAATCCCCGGTCCTCCTCGGCATCCCGGTAGGTCGGGAAGCCGTCGGTCCGCAGCGACGCGACGGACAGCCCCGCGCCGACATGCTCGCCCTGCCATGCCGCCTGTCCGGCGACGCCGCGGGTGTCGTAGCGGCCCGCCTCGACGCGTGCGCCCAGCGTGGTGCCCGACGCCGCGCGGCGCGTGATGATGTTGATCACGCCGCCAATGGCCTCGGAGCCGTACAGCGAGGAACGCGGTCCCTTGACGATCTCGATGCGCTCCACCAGCTCCGGGGGAATGTTTTGCAGCGCCGCGCCGCCGGCCGTGCCGGGGTTGATCTTGACGCCGTCGATGAGCACCAGCGTGTGGTTGCTGTTCGCTCCCCGGATGAACACCGAGGTCACCTGGCCTGGACCCCCGTTGCGCGCGATCTCGATTCCCGCGTGGTAGCGCAGCACCTCCGCGATATCCAGCGCGCCGCTGCGTTCCAGCGCGGCGCGGTCGATCACGACGACCGGCGGCAGCGCGAGGCCGGCATCGATGGGGCGGCGGGTGGCGGTGACGAACACGTCGTCGAGCAACGCCGCCTCGCCGGCGACGGCAGGGGTCGCGACGACCGCGGCCAACAGTGACAGGGTGAGCGCCGCCGCGGCCGGCAGGATGATTCTCATGGACAGTCCCTCGCGCGTGCACGCCCGCACGCGCCAAACAGGCGGTAAAGCCGGGGACTCGCCGGGGAGGGAACGCAGGGCCACGCGGCCGGCGCGTGCTCCCGCCGA
>CAYTXS010000406.1:0-1947 GCA_964441585.1 uncultured Thioalkalivibrio sp. | reverse complement strand
GTGTCGCCCGGCGAAAAGTCGGGGAATTCCCGCTGCATCTGCTCTTTGTCCAGTTCTTCGATAATGTTGCTCATATCGCTCACCCGCGCCCAAGCTTGTAGTCGATTCAATCCGCGCCGCCGGTTGCCCGTGCGGCGATGTATTCCTCCAGCAGCTCCCGCTCCTCGGCGGAGAGCTCCCGATCGGCCAGCAATTCCGGCCGCACCGTCCAGGTCCTGCCGAGCGCCGCCTTCAGTCGCCAGCGCCGGATGGCCTCATGGTCACCCGACAACAGCACGGGCGGCACCTGCAGCCCGTCGATCACCTCCGGCCGGGTGTAGTGCGGACAATCCAGCAAGCCGTTGCTGAAAGAATCCTGCGCCGCAGAATCCGCATCCCCGAGCACCCCCGGCACCAGCCGCGCCACCGCGTCGATGACCAGCATCGCCGGGAGTTCACCCCCGCTCAACACGTAGTCACCGACCGTCAGTGCCTCATCCGCCTCCATGCGGAACACTCGTTCGTCCATCCCCTCGTAGCGTCCTGCCACGAGCAAAATTCCCGGCAGATCCCGGTACTCCGCCGCCACCGCCTGGTCGAACACCCGCCCATGCGGCGAGAGAAACACCGTCCGGGTGCCGTGCGGCAATCTCTCGCGAGCCGCCCGTATCGCGCTGCGCAGCGGCTCCACCTTCATCACCATTCCGGGTCCGCCGCCGTAAGGCCGGTCATCCACCGTCCGGTGGACGTCCGTCGCGAAAGCCCGCGGGTCGGTGGTATCGAGCCGCAGCAACCCGCGCTCCACCGCCCGTCCGACCACCCCGAAACAGCCGATCTGCTCGACCAGTTCCGGAAACAGCGTCACCACGCCGAAGTGCATGGCACCGCCCTCAGAAATCCGGGTCCCAGTCGACGACAATCCGTCCGCCGGCCAGGTCCACCTCGTTCACGTACCGCCCTGGCAGAAACGGCAGCAAGCGCTCCCGCTCCCCCTGGACCACCATCACGTCGTTCGCGCCGGTGGCCATCATGTTCTCTACCACCCCGAGTTCCACGCCCTCGGTGGTGACCACCCTGAGGCCGACCAGGTCGGCCCAGTAATACTCGCCCTCCGCCGGCGCCGGCAAACGGTCACGCTCGACCGCAAGTTCCGCGCCCACGAACCGGGCTGCCTGGTCCCGGTCCGAACAGCCGTCGAAGCGGGCCACCAGCGCTTCATTCTGGCGCCGGGCTTCAGCCAGGCGCACCGTTTCCCAACGACCATCGCGGTTCAGTTCGAGTTCCGCGTAGTCCAGCAGGTTCTCCAGCGGGTCCGTGAAAGACCAGAGCTTGACCCACCCGCGGACGCCGTAAAGTCCGCCGACCCTGCCGAGGATCACCCGCCGCTCATCGGTCATGATCCCTGCACTCCCGGCACGCCCACGCGTGCCGCCGGCTGCCTCAGGCGGCCTTCTTCTGGAACTGCTTGATCAGGCTCGCCACGCGCTCGGAGGGCTGCGCACCGTGTCCGATCCAATAGTTCACCCGCTCAAGGTCGAGCTTCAGGGGCTCTTCCTGGCCAGTCGCGATCGGGTTGAAGAACCCGAGCCGCTCGATATAGCGCCCGTCGCGCCGGTTGCGGCTGTCGGTCACCACCACGTGGTAGAACGGCCGCTTCTTAGCGCCGCCCCGGGTCAGACGAATCGTCACCATGAGTCCAGATTTCCTCGTTCGTGCCGGACGCAATGCCGGGAAATCCCGCGCACCGCGGAGCCCCCGAGTTGTCGGCGGCCGCAAGTAAACCCGTTATTCTACTTGAAATCGGCCCAATGGGAAGAGCCGCGGCCGGCGCCGTCAACCGAAGCCGGGCGGCAGGCGGCCTTTCATGGCCCGCATCATCTTGGCCATCCCGCCCTTGCTGAACTTCTTCATCATTTTCTGCATCTGGGCATGCTGCTTGAGGACCCGGTTGACCTCCTGGACCTGGAC
>CAYTXS010000405.1:0-1951 GCA_964441585.1 uncultured Thioalkalivibrio sp. | reverse complement strand
CCGCCAGGCTCACTCGGGCGGCAGCAGCCGTCCCAGTTCGCTGCGCAACAGCTTGCCCATCGCATTGCGCGGCAGCGTCCCGACGTGCAGGAACCGGCGGGGGCGTTGCTCCGAAGCGAGTTGCGCGCGGGCCCACGCCTCGATTGTGGCGGCGGGCACGGGGCCCGTGTAGAGCGCGACGAGGGTCATGCCCCAACGCGGGTCCGACTGTCCGGCGATCGCGACCTCGCCCGCTCCGGGGCAGCGGGCGAGCACATCCTCGACGGGCTGGGGCGCGACGTTGACCCCCCCTGTGACGATGATGTCGTCGGCGCGCCCGAGGATGCGGAGGCGGCCGTCGCCGAGCAGTTCGCCCACGTCGCCGCTGGCGAAACGCCCGTCCCGTGTCAGGCCTTCGCCCCGCGCGAGGCCCGGCCGCGCATAGCCTGACATGAGCATGGGGCCGCCGATCGTGAGCCGGCCGTGTTCCGGGTCGGCCGTCAGTTGCGCGCCGGTCACGGGCCGGCCGATCACGCCTTCATGCCATGTTTCGTCCACTCGCCCGACCGCCACATGAGCGCAGGTCTCGGTCATGCCCCAGCCCTGCCACAGTGGCCAGCCGTGCGCCAAGGCCGAGTCGGCCGCCCGTTGCGACAGCGGCCCCCCGCCGCTCAAGAGGCAGCGCAATCCGCGGGGTGGGGCGCCGGGCGCATCGGCCAGCGCGTCCAGCATGGCCGGCACCACGGACACGTGGCTCACACCCGCCGCCATCAATCGGCGGGCCGCGGCGGCGTCGAAGCGTTCCAGCAGTGCGAGACAGGCGCCTGCGGCCAGCGTGCGCCACAGGGCCGCCAGTGCGCCGATGGTGTTTGCCGGCAGGCAGACCAGCCAGCGGTCGGTGGGGCCCAGGGACGGCAGGGCGGCCATGCTGGCGACGACATGGGCATCGAGTGCCGCTGCCGGCAACATGGCGACGCGTGTCGTGCCGCCGGTGCCGCTGGTGGGCACGAGCAACGCCGGCCGGTCATTCGCGGCGGCAACTTCGTCGGGCCGCTGGAATGCGCTGCTCTCGATTCGTGCGATGCGTCCGGCGGATGCCTGCGCAAAGTCCGCGGCCTCCAGGAGTCCGCCGGGGTCGCAGGCCGCCAGGCAGGCGTCGATGTCGCCGCGGGCGGGATCCAGGGGCAAGGCCGGTCGGCCCAGCCACAGCGCCGCGAGTACGCCCGTGACCAGGTCGACCCGCGAGGATGTGATCACGGCAAGCGGGCTGCCGGGGGCGCCCCGCCCCGCCGCAAGGCCGGCCAGCGCCGCCACGCGAGCGCGCAGTTCACCGTAGCTCAGTTCTCCGCCTGGCCAGGCCAGCGCAGGGGCGGCGTCGGGCCATCGCGCGAGCCGGGCGACCGGCCCCGCGGTCATGCCGGACGCGAGCCGACGTGCAGGGCGGCGATGCCCATGCTGTAGTTGCGATGCCAGACGTCGGTGAACCCTGCGGCGCGGAACAGCTCGCTGAGCGCCTCCTGGTCCGGGAAGCGCCGGATGGACTCGATCAGGTAGCGGTAGGCGAGCTTGTCGCCCGCCACCGTCGCGCCGATGGCGGGGATGGCCCAGCGGTTGTACAGCGCATACGGCCCGCGCAACGGGCCGATGACTTTCGAGAACTCGAGGCACAGCAGGCGCCCGCCCGGTTTCAGCACGCGCAGGATTTCCTCGAGTGCGTCCTCGATGCGGGTCACGTTGCGGATGCCGAAGGCGATCGTGACGGCGTCGACGCTGGCGTCCGGCAAGGGCATGCGCTCCGCCGTGCCGGCCACCCAGCGGATGGCGTGATGCCGGCTGTCGCGTCCCGCATCCATCATCTCGAAACTCGGATCGACCACGATCACCTGGCGATCCACGGCGGCGAGTTTCTGCGCGACATCGCCGGTGCCGCCGGCGAGATCGACGAGCACCTGCCCCGGTCCCGGGTTGACGG
>CAYTXS010000404.1:0-1968 GCA_964441585.1 uncultured Thioalkalivibrio sp. | reverse complement strand
TCGACCACGTGCTTGCAGATGCGGATCACGATCTCGTTGTTGCGCTCGTTGTCCAGCAGCCAGAACTGGCGCGCCATCAGGTAGAGCTTGTAGGCTTCGGCATTGCTGGTGGAGCGTTGTTCGAGCGCGTGCTCCTCCTCCGGCAACAGCGTCAGCTTGAGCGCGGCCACGATCGCCTTGGAAATCTCGTCCTGCAGCGCGAAGATATCTTTGAGGTCGCGGTCGTAACGCTCTCCCCAGACCTGCGCGTCGTTGGTCGCATCGATCAGCTGCGCCGTGATGCGCACGCGCTCGCCTGCCTTCCTCACGCTGCCGACGAGCACATGCGACGCTTTCGTCTGCTGGCCAATCTCGCCCACGCCCCCGGTCGCGCCCTTGAAGGAGAACGCCATGTTGCGCGACACGATCGACAGGGCCGACACCTTGCCGAGATCGGTGATGATGTCTTCGGTGATGCCGTCGGAAAAGTACTCCTGCTCCGGATCTCCGCTCATGTTGGCGAAGGGCAGCACGCACACGGTGACGCGCGATTCCTTGTCCTGGGCCGCGACGGCGCGCGTGGGCGCGCCGAGCTTGACTTCAAGCGCCTTGCAGAGGCTCCTGAACGCGGCGCTCTGGCGATCCTCCGCCCAGTCGTCCAGGTCGGTGGTGTGCACGGCGCGGAAATCGATCGGCAGCCTGGCGTTGTCGAAGCGTACCGGGAAGAGCACGCCCCGATCGGCGGCATCACGCGCTTCGCCGCGCACCCACCGCGAATCGACCGACTTCGGCGTCCAGACCACGATGAGCGTCTTCGCGCCATCGAGCTCGCGCGAAATCAGGGAATCGAATTCCTCGCCCGGCGAGATCTCCGGATCCCACCATACGGACCATCCCTCGGCCTCGAGCGCGGCGACCAGGGGCGTTACGCGGGCGCGATCCTGGCGGGAGTAGGAAATAAAAATATCGGCCAAGCGGCTCTCCAGTCAGCCTGCGCGCGCCCGGGCTGCATCGGTGGCCCGATTACGGCGCGATCATCCATCCAGCAGCATAGTCGCCCCGTTCGACGGGGGTCAACGGAATCCCGATGAAGAAAGCCTTCACTCCACCCGCCACAACTCGGGCCCGCCGCAGATGGCCGGGTCGTTGTCGTTAACCAGCGCGTGATTCTTACCGGCATAATCGACCGCCCCCAGCACGGCGCGGGTCACTGCCAGCCGCGCGCGATACTTGTCGTCTGCGCGAACCACGGTCCAGGGCGCGACAGGCGTGTGGCTGCGCTGAAAAGTCTCCCCGATCGCCTGTGAATACTCGTCCCACCGCGACAGTCCCTGCACGTCGATCTTGCTGAGCTTCCAGTGTTTCAGCGGATCGCTCTCGCGCGCCAGCAGCCGGCGCAGCTGCTCCGCACGACCGACATTGAGCCACAGCTTCACCAGCACGATGCCCTCGCTCACCAGCGTGCTCTCGAAGGCCGGCAGCTGTGAAAAGAAACGCGCCCGCTCCTCCGGCGTGCAGAAACCGAATACTTTCTCGATGACGCCGCGGTTGTACCAGCTGCGATCGAACAGGGTGATCTCGCCGGCGGCCGGGAGATGGGCCACGTAGCGCTGGAAGTACCACTGGCTGCGTTCACGCTCGGTGGGTGTGGAAAGCGCCACGACGCGGGCGACTCGCGGGTTGAGATTCATCGTCACGCGCTTGATGGCGCCGCCCTTCCCCGCGCCGTCGCGGCCCTCGAATACCGCGACGAGCCTGGCGCCGCTGTCGCGCACCCAGCGTTGGCACTTCACAAGCTCGATCTGCAGCTGGTCCAGTTCGTCTTCGTAGTCCGATTTCTTCAGCCAGCGGTCGTAGGGGTAGCTCTCGTCGAGAATATCGCGCTTGCCACCGTCCCCGATCGCGGCGCGCACGGCTTCGGGCGCCTCTTTTTCGAGATAGCGGCTGATCGCGCCGTCGAAGGGTTTATCGAACATCGGCTGTGACCTC
>CAYTXS010000403.1:0-1973 GCA_964441585.1 uncultured Thioalkalivibrio sp. | reverse complement strand
GCGCGCATGAAAGCGTGGTTCCAGGGCAATTTCTAAGCAACACAAGGGGCGGGGTGCATCCCCGAGGAGAGCGGCAATGTTTGAACTGGTGGACGGATACAACACGAACGCGGTCATCAAGGTGATCGGCGTGGGTGGGGGCGGCGGGAACGCCGTGTCCTACATGATGGAATGCGGCATCGACGGCGTGGATTTCATCTGCGCCAACACCGACTCGCAGGCGTTGAAGAACTCGCGGGTGAAATCTGCGATCCAGATCGGCTGCAACATCACCAAGGGGCTGGGCGCCGGGGCCAACCCGGACCTGGGGCGCCAGGCGGCGATGGAGGACCGCGATCGCATCCAGGAAGCCATCGAGGGCAGCGACATGCTGTTCATCACGGCGGGCATGGGCGGCGGCACCGGCACGGGCGCGGCGCCGATCGTCGCGCAGGTGGCCAAGGAACTCGGCATCCTGACGGTCGCGGTGGTCACCAAGCCTTTCGGCATGGAAGGCCGCAAGCGCCTGGACATCGCGGAGAACGGCATCACCGAGTTGTCCAAGTACGTGGACTCGCTGATCACGATCCCCAACCAGAAGCTGTTGACCGTGCTGGGCAAGCAGACGACCTTGCTCGACGCCTTCAAGTCGGCCAACCAGGTGCTGCAGGGGGCGGTGCAGGGCATCGCCGAGCTGATCACCCGCCCCGGCCTGATCAACGTCGACTTCGCCGACGTGCGCACGGTGATGTCCGAGATGGGCATGGCGATGATGGGCACGGGGCGGGGCACTGGGGAGGACCGGGCCCGTGAGGCGGCCGAGGCGGCGATCTCCAGCCCCTTGCTGGAGGACATCAACCTCGAGGGCGCCAAGGGCATCCTGGTGAACGTCACGGCCGGCATGGACCTGTCGATCGGCGAGTTCGACGAGGTCGGCAACGTGGTGAAAGAGCGTGCCTCCGACGATGCTACGGTGGTGATCGGCACGGTCATCGATCCCGCGATGGAGGGCGAGGTGCGCGTGACGGTCGTGGCCACCGGTCTCGGCGGGGTGGTGCGCCAGCGCGAGCCCGAGTTGCGCGTGGCCAGCAGCAATCGCCGCCAGGCCCGCGTGCGGCAGGGTGCCGGCATCGGACCCGTGAACTACAACGAGCTGGATGCACCGCCGGTGGTGAGGCGGCGTGCCGAGGAGGTCGAAGAGCAGGAAGTCGAGGCGCCGAAGCGCGCGGTCGGCCAGAGCTTCGACTACCGGGCCGACCCGGAGATGCTCGATATCCCGGCTTTCCTGCGCCGCCAGGCCGACTGAGACCGGTACGAGGCCTCCCGGGGGAGCCCCGCTCTTCCTCTCCCGGGAGGCATTCGTTTTAGCATTTTGTGAAAATTATGTTACCTTGCCTCGTTAGTTTGCCCGGAGCGGCGTAGCGGCTGTCCGCCTTACGCCCTATTCATGTGGGCGCACCGAACACGACGGGGTCGCAGCGGCCCCAGCGCCAAGGCCTCGCCGGGCGCGACATGGAGAGGCGTGATGCTGAAACAGCGGACCCTGAAAAACACGATCCGGGCGACGGGTGTCGGACTACACACCGGTGAGAAAGTCCTCATGACGCTGGGACCGGCCCCGGTCAATGCCGGGATCGTGTTTCGCCGCGGCGACCTGGACCCGGTGGCGCAGATTCGCGCCGACGGCATGCTGGTCGGCGAGACCACCCTGGGGACGACTCTCGTGCAGGATGGTGTGCGCGTGGCCACGGTCGAGCACCTGATGTCGGCGTTCGCCGGCCTGGGCATCGACAACGCCACCGTCGAGTTGTCCGCCACGGAGGTGCCCATCATGGATGGCAGTGCCGGGCCCTTCGTGTTCCTGATCCAGTCCGCCGGCATTGCGGAACAGTCCGCCGCCAAGCGCTTCATCCGCATCCGCCGGCCGGTGGAGGTGCGCGACGGCGACAAGTGGGCCCGTTTCACGCCCTTCGACGGCTTCAAGGTCAACTTCG
>CAYTXS010000402.1:0-1987 GCA_964441585.1 uncultured Thioalkalivibrio sp. | reverse complement strand
CGCCGAGTGACAGGTACCACTTGGTCACGAAGCCGGCGAACAGCGGCACGCCGATGAAACTGAGGGCGGCGATGGTGAAAGCGGCCATCGTCCACGGCATGGTCCGCCCGATGCCGGCCAACTGGTGCACCTGGGTCTTGCCGGTACTGCGCTCGATCGCGCCGGCGACAAAAAACATCGTGATCTTGGCGAACGCCTGGTTGGCAATATGCACAACCGCTGCCAGTGCCGCGAAGGGCGTCAGCAGCGCTGCGCCGAGCACGATATAGGACAGCTGGCTGATCGTGGAGTACGCCAGCCGGCGCTTGAGATTATCCTGCGCCAGCGCTATCAGCGACGCCGCGACGATGGTGAATGCGGCGACCCAGGCCAGCCAGCTTGCGTAACCGAGCTGGGCCAGCAGATCGACGCCGAAGATGTTGTGGACCACGCGCAGGATGCCGAACACGCCGGCCTTCACCACGGCCACTGCATGCAGCAGCGCACTCACGGGGGTCGGCGCCACCATGGCCGCAGGCAACCAGCCGTGCAAGGGCATGATGGCCGCCTTTACGCCGAAACCCCCGATCAGCGTCACGAAAGTCGCCAGCAGGGCGCCGCTGCCCGCCTCCGCGGGCAGCACGCCGGCATGACTGAAGCTGAGCGTGCCGGCGAGGGACTGCACAAGAATCATCCCGAGCAGCAGCGCCGCACCGCCCAGCAGCGTGTACGCGAGGTACTTGCGGCCGGCCCTGAGCGCTTCGGGCGTCTCGTCGTGCACTACCAACGGGTAGGTGCAGATCGTCAGCATCTCGTAGAACAGGAACAACGTGAGCAGGTTCTCGGCGAAAGCGATGCCGACCGTGGTCGATACGCACAGGGCGAAGAAGCCGAAGAATCGCACCCGCGCATGCCGCCCTTTCATGTAGCCGATGGCGTAGACCGTGGTCAGCACCCAGAGCGTGGACGACACGAGCGCGAAGAACATCCCGAGCGCATCGGCGCGGAAACTGATGCCGACCCCGGGCAGGAACTCGAGGACCTCGAAGACATAGACCTTGCCGGCAAGACTGCCAGGCAGCAGCGAGAGAATGACGATGAACTTTGTGACCGCCGCGCCGAGAGCCAGCACCCGGCGCCAGCGCGCCCGTGCGCCCAGGAGAAAGATGAGCACCGCACAGCCGAACGAGATCGCCGGCGCCAGCACGATCCGCAGGTCGATGACGTCCATGCTCTCACCCTCCCCCGGGAAGCCGGGCGATGGCCGGGCCGATCAACATGGCCGGCCAGCGACCGAGCAGCCCGCCGGCGAGGCAAAGCGCGGCTAGCACCAGCACCGGCAGCAACATTGCGACCGGTGCCTCGCGCACCGACAACATCCCGACCTCGGACGGGGAGCGAAAATAGAACGCGTTAAGAATCCTGATGTAATAGACGAAAATCAGGACCGCGCCGGCCAGCAGCACGACAGCAAACCCCGGCCGACCCGCCTCGAGTGCGCCCAGCGCGAGGTACCACTTGCCGGGGAAGCCGACTGTCGGCGGCAATCCGACGATCGAGAACACCCCCACGGCCAGTGCCAGGCAGGTCCACGGCATCACGTGTCCGACGCCACGCAAAGCGTGCAGCGTACGGCGACCCGTCTGGTGAATGATCGCCCCGGCGGCCAGGAACAGCGTGGCCTTGATGATCGCGTGGTTGGCGATATGGATACCCGCGCCGGTCATGCCCAGTTCGTTGGCCAGGCCGATGCCGAGGACGATGTAGCCGATATTGGAAATGGTGGAGTACGCCAGCATCAGCTTGATGTCCTGCTGGAACAGCGCCAACAGCGCGCCCGCCACGATCGAGAGCGCGCCGAGCCAGGCGAGAATTTCGTACATCGGCGCCAGCCGCACGACATCAACGGCGGCAAACATCGGGTACACGCGCAGCAGCCCGAAGACGCCGACTTTCACGACCAGCGCCGAGAGCATCGCGCTGACCGGGCTTGGCGCGCTTGCATGCG
>CAYTXS010000401.1:0-1993 GCA_964441585.1 uncultured Thioalkalivibrio sp. | reverse complement strand
CTCTCCCTGGTTCTGATCTGCTTCGTTCGTTCCATGCTAGCAGGGCAGGAGCACTAAGGGGTGCGTTCGGCTATAGTGTCTTCAGCCGGTACGTAGAACGTTCATAAAAATAGCGTACCGCAACGCGGGGAGACCAGAATGAGTAGGCACTACTCCATCCTCTATGTCTTTCTTTTGCTCACCGGTTTTTCGGTTCCTGCGCTCGCCGGGCCCTGTGACGCGTATTACCGATTCGACGGCAATCTGAGCGACGAAGGCGGCAACGGCAATGCCGGCCAGATGATCGGACCTGAAGGCGCGACGGCGACGCCGCAGTTCGTCGAGGGCCGCTCCGGGCAGGCGCTGAAGCTCGATGGCAGCGCCGCGATGCGCGCCTTCGTCGACCTCAATCGGGAGCGCTGTCCCCAGGTGACGGTCACCGCCTGGGTAAAGATCGAGCCGGAGCCCAATCAGACCATCCTCGGTACCGGCGGTGGTGCGTGGCTGTGGGCGTCGAACTCGCTCCTCAGTGTCCGCACGGCCGGCAAGGATCTCACCGCCCGGGATGCCATTTACGCGAACGGAGGCTGGATGTTCGTCGGCGCGGTCTGGGACCACACCAGCGGGATACAGAAATTGTACTGGCACGGTCGCCACGCTGAGGACGCCATCGGCAAGTCGCCAGCGCAAGCGAAACCGGCGATCTGGCTCGGCGCGTTAAATGATGCCCTGCACCATCCGGCCAAGGATCTCGTGATCGATGAACTGAGGATCATAGGGGGGGCGCTCGGGGCGGAGCGGATCACGGCGATGCGGGATGCTCCGGCGGGCGCCGGCCAGGCGCAGCCGGCGATGGCGGGTGCAGCCGGGCAGGCCTGCAGCACCCACGCGGGCTGCCCCGCGGGCTCATATTGCGGGATGGACGGCACCTGTCATCCCGACAGCCATCGGCCGATGCCGAGCGCAGCCGGTGGGACGACGCTGCAGGACCTGCAGGCAAACTCGGCGGCGCGCAACGCCGGCCTCGCCGACACGATCGACTACGAGTCGCCGACGGACTTGTTGCAGAATGCCGGCAGCGACGATGGTGACGGCACGGGGCAGGGCACCCGCCTGTCGCCGGACACCGAGCAGGCAATCGCCGACCGGGTGGCCGAGAACCGGCCGCCGGAGATCACGTACGCGTCCGAGGAGGAGGCCCTCGCAGCTGCCGAACGCCGCGAGCAGGAAAGACTCGAGGAAGAGCGTCGGCGCGCGGAGGCCGAAGCGGCGGCAGCCGCTGCGGAACCGCCCAAGGTCATCGGCTGGCGTCTGTCGGCTACGGAGGTGTATCAAACACCGATTTCCGGCAAGGGCGGGGAGATAATCCGCGTGATGGACATGGAGGACCGGGCGCTGTCGGGGATCGAGATTTCCGAGCCGAATAACGTGCCGTGCTACATCAGCCTCGAGGCGGTCGGAGGCCGTGCCGGCGAGTCGCTGAACGAATGCACTCAACCGGTGCTACCCGCCATGGATCTGTCGGTCTGGAATCGGGCACTGATCGATCCGGCGGCCGTCAACTCCGCACGTGTCTGCCACAGCTTCCAGGGTAACCACCGCGTCAAGGGCCTGCTGGTCAGCGGAAATATCATCGAGGCGGACGGCTCGATGGGCTTCTACCAGCAGGGCCAGGGCGACGGCCCGAACTGCTCCGAGTGGCAGGGCATCATCTCTTGCGGCGCCGGCGACGTCGCCTCCGGCATCGTCGCGCACTTCAAGGACCGCGACTTTTCGGAGTCCCTGACCGGCATCCAGCTGATCTGCCGGAAGATAGAGAAGATCTACGAGTAGTCGATCGACTGGAGGTGCGTCGACAGTTCGCGGGGTCCGTGCAAAAACCGCGCAGGAGGGCCTTCAGGCCCGATCGTTTTTCGCGGCTGAAGCCGCTCCTACAGACCCCCCGTCCGCTCGATGAACGCCCGCACCTCGGCCACGTTGGTGCCGTCCTTCATGTTGGTGAACAGGAACGGCC
>CAYTXS010000400.1:0-1993 GCA_964441585.1 uncultured Thioalkalivibrio sp. | reverse complement strand
TCGCGCGCCAGTTCCTCACTGTGCACGCTGAACAGCAGCACGCCGCCGGGGGCCAGTGCACCGCCGAGCGCGCGCAACCAGGCGTTCCACGCTGGTACCGGCAGGTGCGTGAAAAGCGAAAGCACGAAGATCACGTCGTAGCGCTCGGGAAACCGGATTTCGTCCGGGTCGAACGACGATTCAAAAGCCTTTACGCCGAACTGCTCGCGCGCGAAATCGACCGAACCGGGCAGGATGTCCGAGCAGGTCACACGCCCCGGCAGCGCGTATGCAAGATGACGCGTGAATCGACCGAAGCCGTTGGCAAATTCAAGAAAGTTCGAAACCTTCATCAGCGGTCGGTCGATCTTCTCGAGCAGCTGCATGGTCTCCGACATCGTCCGCCAGCCGTCGGAGAGATAGTCACGAACCGGGTTGGGACTGAACGGCTCGCGGGCGATGAAGTTGAAGATGTCGTCGTCCGGATGGATGGTGCAGTTGACGCGCATCCATGCGCCGTAGCGCTTGGGGTCCTTCAGCCGCTCCAGCGCATTATGCGCGGCCAGATTGGCGTGGTCCCGCTGCAGGGCCTCCAGATACAGTCGCCCCGCGGCGGCGGGATCGGATGCCTCCAGGCTTTCGGCGCGGGCTAGAAGATCCGCCACTGACGGATCGGTTTCTGCGGGATTCTGGACTGGCTGCATGATCGCTTGCTGATGGCTTGTTCGGGGCCGGCAGTCTACCTGCCGACCGAGGCAGCAATGGTATCATGCGCCTCCCGAAACCGGAGGCGGCACCGCCTTTCCGATGGCGCACGACATCCCTCCCGAACTGGCCCGACAGGCGCGTTTCCAGTTGCAGCACCCGGAGCTTGCAAGAACGCTTCACGAACAGCTGGGCGTGTCCGATACGGCCCGGCCGGTGGTCGGCACCCGGATTCATCCTGCCTGCCAGATGCTGGCGCATTCGCTTCGCGCGCACCAGGACGCGAGCCTGGCGGTCAGCCAGTACTTCGGCATCGCGTTGCAGCAGTTCCATACCGCGGCCGAGGTCATCCGGCGCCTTGAACGAAGCTGCCCGGCGCCGAAGGTCCTGGATTTCGCCTGCGGCTACGGACGGCTGCTCAACCTGCTGATTCACAAGGTGCCGCCGGAACGCGTCTGGGCCGCCGAAATTCAGCCCGACGCCGTGTCGTTCGCGGTCGAGGAGTTCGGCGTGCACGGTCTGCCATCCAGTGCGCGCCCGGAAGACTTCGACCCCGGCGAGCGTTTCGACCTGATCTGGGTCGCTTCGCTTTTTTCGCACCTGCCGCCGGGGCTGTTTCAGCGCTGGCTGAAACGCCTTGCGGGGCTGCTTTCGCCAGATGGCATCATGTTGTTCACCGTTCACGACGAGGCCTTGCTGCCGCCGGACATGCAGATGCCGGACACCGGAATTCTGTATATCGAAGGCAGCGAAAACGCCGAACTGGGCACCGACATCTACGGCACGACTTTCGTCACCGAGGATTACGTACGGGCTGCCGTAACCGAGGCGCTCGGCAGCGACCGCGCCTGCATGCGGCTCGCGCGCCTGATCAACTACGAACAGGACGCCTACGTGATCGGCGGCTCACCGGAACGCGACCTGACCGAATTCGCAGACGTGCCGCGCGGGCTGCGCGGCTGGCTCGACGAGCGCAGCATCGAAGAAGACGGCACGCTTCACCTGGCCGGCTGGGCGGCCTCCATGGACAACGACACGCCCGTACGGGTCGAGATTTCGCTCGACGGCCGGCCACAACCATGCCAGACCGGCGAAGCACGCCCGCGCGTGGCCGAAGTACTGGGGAAGCCGGGATTGAGTCACTGCGGCTGGTCGGCGCAAATCGAACTGCCGCGTGATCGAAGCGAAACCTACCTGCGGATCATCGCGCGCGACACCGGCGGCCAGCGCACGCTGATCCACGCCGGCGCGCTCGATATCCCGTAACCGGGCCGAAAGGAAAACGGCCGGGCCAGGGAAGAAAAGCAAA
>CAYTXS010000399.1:0-2012 GCA_964441585.1 uncultured Thioalkalivibrio sp. | reverse complement strand
TCCGGATACTTGATCATCAGGTCGTGCAGCGCGCGGTTGATCTGCAGCGACAGGTGGCGCGGTGGCCCGGCCTCGGGCAGGCGGGCCTCCCCGCCGAACACCGCGATCCGGTCTTCGACGGCCGGCAGGCGGGCGGCCTCGGCGTGCACCGCCGCGACATCGAGCGGCGCGATCGTGGCCGTCACCTCGGATGCGGTCTCGAGCCGCGGGCGCCGGGCCGCGCGCGCCGCGCTTTGCGCAACACGGGTGCGGGACTGTTCGTAAAGCGCGAGGACCTCGTCAGGGGCCAGGCAACCGCTTGCCACGGCGAGCCGTGCCGCGGCGAGCAACGGATCGCGCGCCTCGTTCGCCTCGATGGCGGCGATCTCCATGTAATCCCCTTCCCAGTCGGTACCCGCGTGGCCCAGCAGGCGCGGCACCTTGAGATGCAGGAAGGTGGGCCGGCGGCGCTTGCGACAGTGTTCCACTGCGCGCGCCGCCATTTCGAAAGTTTCGGGCAGCGAGGTGCCGTCCGCCGCAAAATAATCCAGGCCTTCGCGGCGCGAGAAGCCTGCCTCGATCCAGCCCGCCGGGGTGCTGACGGAGATGCCGATGCCGTTGTCTTCGCACACGAAGAGCACGGGAACAGGGAGTCGCTGGTAGGCGGCCCACTGCGCGGCGTTGAATCCCGCCAGCGCGGTCGCATGGTTCGTCGAGGCGTCGCCGAAGCTGCACAGCACGATGCTGTCGGCCGGCACCGGCGGCGTGCGCCGGATCCGCCGGGCTTCTTCCAGCCCCAGCGCCGCACCGACGGCCTTGGGCAGATGGCTGGCGATGGTGGAGGTCTGCGGCAGCACCCACAACTTGCGATCGCTGCCCCACACCTTGTGGCGTCCGCCCGAAACCGGATCCTCGCTGCTCGCCGCAAGCGACAGGCAGGTTTCGTAGACGGGGTCGCGGTCCGCGTCCTTGGCCAGGCGCGCCATCATGAAGCCGCCCGAGCGGTAGTGCAGGAAAGCCGGGTCGGTCTCACGGCAGAGGAACCCGAGCACGGCATTGGCTTCGTGGCCGGAGCTGCCGATGGTGTAGAAGCCCTCGTTGCGCGCGCGCATCTCGCGCGCTTGCAGGTCGAGGTGACGCGACAGCAGCTGATGGCGGAAGATCTCGACGAATTCCCCGGCGGTCATCCGGCTGCCCGGTGCGATCGGTGCATGCGGCTGCAGCCGCTCGCGTTGCGCTGCCGGCAGCCCGCGCATGAGTTCGAGGAAATTGGCGTCGATCACCGCGGCGCGGTTGAGCCCGCGGGCGGCGCGTTTCGCCAGCGCGGCCTCAGAAGGCGTTGACACCTGTCAGCTCCCGACCGATGACGAGCTCGTGGATCGTCTCGGTGCCTTCGTAGGTGATGACGCTTTCGAGATTCAGCATGTGGCGGATCGGGCAGTACTCGGCGCTGATGCCGGCACCGCCGAGGATGTCGCGTGCATCGCGGGCGATGTCGAGCGCCATGCGGACGTTGTTCCATTTCGCCATCGAGACCTGGGCCGGCTGCATGCGTCCCGCGTCCTTGAGACGCCCCAGCTGCAGCGACAGCAACTGGCCGGTGGTGATGCGCCGCGACATGTCCGCGAGCCGTCGCTGGACCGTCTGGGTGTGTGAAACCGGACGGTCGAACAGTTCGCGATCGTTGGCGTAATCGAGCGCCTCCTTGAGGCAGGCCTGCGCGGCGCCGATGGCGCCCCAGGTGATGCCGTAACGTGCCTGGGTGAGACAGCCGAGCGGGCCCTTGAGACCGCGGACGCCGGGCAGCATGTTGCTCGCCGGCACCCGCACGTTGTCGAAGAACAGCGAGGAAGTGATCGAGGCGCGCAGCGAAAACTTCCGGTGGATCTCCGGCGCGTCGAAGCCCTTCATACCCTTCTCGATGAGGAAGCCCCGCAGCCCGTCCTCGGTCATCGCCCAGACGACGGCGACATCGGCTACGCTGCCGTTGGTGATCCACATCTTCGCGCCGTTGATGATCCAGTCGTCGCCGT
>CAYTXS010000398.1:0-2015 GCA_964441585.1 uncultured Thioalkalivibrio sp. | reverse complement strand
GGAACCTCGCAGTACTTGCTGAGGATGCCATGCTCCAGTTCGTCCTGCACGACCACCTCCGGCACCATGGCCACGCTGCCCGAGTCCCTGGCCAGCAGCCGCAGCATGGCCATGTCGTCCACCTCGGCCGATATCTTCGGCGCGAGCCCCAGTTCCTCGCACAGCAGATCGAACTGGCTGCGGATCTCGCTGCTGTGGCCGGGCAGCAGCAGCGCCTTGCCGTCGAGATCGTCCGGGAAACGGAAGCGGCGGCGCCGGCCCGGGCGGGGCGGGCCCACCAGGCACACCGTCTGGCGGGCGATGCGTCGGCAGCTGAGCGGCAGCTGATCGTCCGCGGTCACCGGCCGGTTCGAGAGGATCAGGTCGAGTTTGTGTACCCGCAGCCGCCCGATCAGCTCTTCCAGGCTCGCCGACTCGATCACGAGATGCAGGTTCTCGTCGCCGATGACCGGGCGCAGCAGGTTTTGCTGGAAGTTGCGTGAGAGCGTGGCGACGGCGCCCACGCGCAGCTCCGGCATCTCCTGGCCGTCGCCGCCGCGCACGGTCTCCAGCAGCTCCGCGCCAAGGTTGAAGATGCTCTCGGCGTAACCGAGCACCAGGCTGCCCACCTCCGTCAGGCGCAGTGTGCGCCCGTCGCGCAGGAACAGCTCGTGACCCAGCTCTTCCTCCAGTTGGCGTATCTGCGACGAGATCGCCGACTGGGAGACGTGCAGCCGCTCGGCCGCGCGGGTCAGGTGCTCCTCCTTCGCGACCACCCAGAAGTAATGCAGGTGGCGGAAGTTCAGCCGTCTGAGAGTTTCGGTTCTCATAAAAAGAACGAATACTAATGAGAAATCTATTTTACAGAATGGTTCCCGATGCGCAAGATGCGTCTCCGACCGATTGTTTGACCAGTTGTCTGACCGATAGGCCGGAGATAGCCAATGGACCTCGCACTCGAATTTTTCAGCCGCCTGCTCACCCAGTTCCAGTCGCCGGCGCTGGCCTTCCTGATCGGCGGCATGGTACTCGCCGCAGCCGGCAGCAAGCTGCAGATACCGGATGCCGTCTATAAGTTCTGCGTCTACATGCTGCTCATGCGCATCGGCCTGGAAGGCGGCATGGAGATCCGCGAGGCCGAGCTCGGCGAGATGCTGTTGCCGGCGGCCATCGCGGTCCTGGTCGGGTGCGCCATCGTGATCGTCGGCCGTTACACGCTGGCTGCGCTGCCGAGCGTACGGAGCGAGGACGGCATCGCTACCGCCGGGCTCTTCGGGGCGGTGAGTGCCTCCACGCTGGCGGCGGCTATGGTGATGCTCGAGGAGCAGAATGTCTTCTACGAGGCCTGGGTGCCCGCGCTGTATCCGTTCATGGACATACCGGCGCTGATCATCGCCATCGTTCTCGGCAACGTCTATCTGGCCAGGCGGAACGGCACGGCGCGTGAGGAAGTCCGCATCGGCTCCATCATCGCGGACAGCCTGAGGGGCTCGGCGCTCTCCGCCCTGCTGCTCGGCCTCGTACTCGGGCTGCTGACACGCCCCCAGCTCGTCTACGAGGGCTTCTACGACCCGCTGTTCCGCGGCTTCCTGTCGATCCTGATGCTGACCATGGGCATGGAGGCCTGGAGCCGCCTCAACGAGCTGCGCAGCGTGGCGCACTGGTATGCCGTCTACGGCGCGGTCGCGCCGCTGGCGCATGGTCTGATCGCCTTCGGGCTCGGCTACGTCGCTCACCTCGTGACCGGATTCAGCCCGGGTGGCGTGATCCTGCTGGCCGTCATGGCGGGGTCGAGCTCGGATATCTCGGGGCCGCCGACGCTGCGCGCGGCGATCCCGTCGGCCAACCCGTCCTCGTACATAGGATCGTCGACCAGTGTGGGTACCCCAGTGGCCATCGCCATCGGTATCCCGCTCTACATTGCGTTGGCCGAGGCGGTATTCGGGCTGTGACGGTGCGTGAACTCCGTGAACCGGGGCATGGCGAGAGATAATGACCGCGCAGCCGCGCGGGAAGGAGCGAGCAATGGAGCATTA
>CAYTXS010000397.1:0-2039 GCA_964441585.1 uncultured Thioalkalivibrio sp. | reverse complement strand
GTGTACATGAACTGGCGCAGGAATGACCAGACGCCGAGCATCACGCGCTTGGCGTGTCCCGGGTACTGCTTTTTCATGCTGACCACCGCCATCCGGTAGGAGCAGCCTTCCGGCGGCAGGTAGAAGTCGACGATCTCCGGGAACTGCTTCTGCAGGATGGGCACGAACACCTCGTTCAGCGCCACCCCGAGCACGGCCGGCTCGTCAGGCGGCCTTCCGGTGTAGGTGCTGTGGTAGATCGGGTTGTCGCGCCAGCTGATGCGGTCCACCGTGAAGACCGGGAAGTCCTCGACCTCGTTGTAATAGCCCGTGTGGTCGCCGAAAGGGCCTTCGGGCGCCATGTCGCCCGGCGCGAGGTGGCCCTCCAGCACGATCTCGGCGCTCGCCGGCACTTCCAGGTCGGAATTCGCGCATTTCACCAGCTCGGTGCGCCCGCCGCGCAGCAACCCCGCGAAGGCGTACTCCGACAGGGTGTCGGGCACCGGCGTCACGGCGCCGAGAATGGTGGCCGGATCCGCGCCCAGCGCCACGGCCAGCGGGAAAGGCTCGCCCGGATGCTTCAGCTGCCAGTCGCGAAAGTCCAGGGCTCCGCCGCGGTGCGACAGCCAGCGCATGATGAGGCGGTTGCGGCCGATCAGCTGTTGCCGGTAGATGCCGAGATTCTGCCGTGCGCGCTCGGGTCCGCGCGTGATCACCAGGCCCCAGGTCAGCAACGGCCCGGCATCGCCGGGCCAGCAGGTCTGGATCGGCAGCCGTTCGAGGTCCACGTCCGGTCCCTCGAGGACGTTCTGCTGGCAGGGCCCGGAACGCACGACCTTGGGCGCCATGTTGAGCACCTGGCGGAACACGGGGAGCTTCTCCCACGCGTCGCGCATGCCCTTGGGCGGGTCGGGTTCCTTGAGGAACGCCAGCAGCTTGCCGACCTCGCGCAGGGCCTCGACCGAATCCTGTCCCATGCCGAGCGCCACACGCCGCGGGGTGCCGAACAGGTTGCCCAGCACCGGCATGTCGTGGCCGGTGGGATTCTCGAACAGCAACGCGGGCCCGCCGCGCTTCAGGACGCGGTCGCATATCTCCGTCATCTCGAGCACGGGACTCACCGGCGTCGTGATGCGCCGCAGCTCGCCCTGCTCCTCGAGCAGGCGAATGAAGTCCCTCAAGTCGCTGTATTTCATGTTTGCCACCCTCACCCGCGGCGGGCCCACTATAATTGCGCCCCAGCCATGCGCCAAACTTCCGCCACGACCGTCGCCTCCCCGCTCGCCTTCCACAAGATGGTCGGCGCAGGGAACGACTTCGTCGTCGTGGATGCGCGGACGCAGCCCTTCGCACCCGACACTGCTCTGGTGCGGTGGATCGCCGACCGGCGCCATGGCGTGGGTTGCGACCAGCTGCTGGCCATCGACCCGGCGCCGGCCGGCGAGGCGGCCTTCGCCTACCGGATCTGGAACGCCGACGGCGGCGAGGTGGCGCAGTGCGGAAACGGGGCGCGCTGTCTCGCGCTGCTCTGGGCCACCGAGCTGGCCCCGGCGGAGGCGCAGCAGTTCCGCATGTCGAGTGCAGCCGGGCCGGTCGATGCCCGGGTCGCCGGTGGCGCTGCGGCGGTGTCGATGGGCGTGCCCGAGTTCCGTCCGCACCTGATTCCGCTGCAGGCGACAAGCGAGGCGACGCGCTATACCATTGGGCTCGGCGATCGCAGCGTTCGGCTCGGCGCCGTTTCGATGGGCAATCCGCATGCGGTGATCGTGCTGGATGAGTTGGGGGAAACCGCGGTCGCAACTGCGCCGGTCACGACACTCGGGCCGGCCGTCGAGCGACATCCGGCGTTTCCGGACCGCGCGAACGTGGGCTTCGTGCAACTGCTGGCGCGCGATCGCGTTGCGCTGCGCGTGTGGGAGCGTGGCGTCGGCGAGACGCTGGCCTGCGGCACCGGCGCTTGCGCAGCGGTGGCGGTGCTCGCGGACCAGGGCGCAGTGGATGCATTGGTGAATGTCGACCTGCCGGGCGGACGGCTCGTGGTCGAGTGGCAGGGCCGCGGT
>CAYTXS010000396.1:0-2046 GCA_964441585.1 uncultured Thioalkalivibrio sp. | reverse complement strand
CCCAGCGGCTTCTCCATGCCGCCTTCGAAGGGGACGAGAAAAGGCACGCCGTTCCGCTGGCCGTAGGGCGTGCGATTGGCGCGCACGAGAATATGCTTGCCATCGGGCGTCCAGTCCAGGATCCGGTAATCCGTGCCGCCGCGCGGCGGCATCGGCCCCACGTCGCCGTAGAAGGTCAACTGCCGCGGCGTGCCGCCGGCCGCGGGCATCACCCACACCTGGCGGGTCCCGGAATACTCGGCCGAGAACGCGATCCAGCGACCGTCCGGGGAGAAGCGCGGATAAAGCTCCAGCCCCTCGTGAGAAGTAAGCCGCTGCGCGACGCCACCCTGCGCCGACACCGTATGGATATCGCCGCCGTAGACGAAGGCGATCTGCTCACCGTGAATGGCCGGCAGTCGCAGCAGGCGGGTATCGGCCTGGGCGACGACAGGGCCGATCCCGAGGAATGCGATGAAAACGAGAAGCAAGGACCGCATGGCGAACTCCATAACTTTTACAAAGACGATGTCGAACGCATCGGCGCGCCCGGCTCAGATGATTTTTTCCTTTCGCTTGCCGTCGAAGAAACTCTCTATGAGGAGAATGACGGCACCGACCGTGATGGCCGCATCGGCTACGTTGAACGCCGGGAAAAACCAGCGCTCCCAGTGGAAGCTGAGGAAGTCGACGACATGGCCGCGGAACAGCCGATCGAGCACGTTGCCGATGGCGCCACCGACGATGAGCGAGAGCGATGCCGCCAGCCAGCTCTCGCCGGTCCGCGGCATGCGCTTCAGCCACACGCAGACCAGCACCGTCACCGCCCCCGCAATGGCGACGAAGAACCATCGCTGCCAGCCACCGGCCGAGGCCAGGAAACTGAACGCCGCGCCCGTGTTGTGCAGCCGGGTAATGCCGAATATCGGCAGGACCTGCACCCGGTCGTAGAGCTCGAAGGTCATGACGATCAGCGCCTTGGTCGCCTGGTCCGCGACCACGACGAACGCCGAGAGCCACAACCATGCCAATGCGCCGCGCGGTTCACCCTGCTTTGCCTGATCGTTCATGCCCAGTGCCTCTGCTCGCCTTCGCCCGTGATGTTCCCGACGCATCGCCCGCAGATTTCCGGATGCGCGGGGTCGCTGCCGACATCGGGGCGGCGATGCCAGCAACGCGCACATTTCGGCGCATCCGTCGGCACCACCTGCGCATAGAGCTCGCCCTCGAAGCCCTCCAGTGCGATCGATTCGGCCGGACGCTCTTCCAGGGCGGCGACGCGCGCATCGGACGTCAGCATCAGGAAACGGAGCTCTTCTCCGGTACTCCGCAACTTGTCGCCGAGTTCGGGGCCCGCGAACAGGACCAGCGCAGCATCCAGCGAAGATCCGATGCGCCCGGCGGTGCGCAGGGCCTCGAGCTCGCGCAACACGGCGTCTCGTACCGCATGCACCAGGGTCCAGTCCGGATCGTCTGCGCGCAACGTGACTTCCGGCAGCGGATGCCACGTGGACAGCAGCACCGACTCGGCCCGTTCGCCCGGCAGCCGCGCCCAGATCTCCTCGGCGGTGAACGCGAGGATGGGCGCCAGCCAGCGCACCATCGCCTCGGCGATATGCGCCATGGCGCTCTGCGCCGAGCGCCGCGGGTGACCGTCGGCCGGCGTGGTGTACAGCCGGTCCTTGATCACGTCCAGGTAGAAGCCACCCATGTCCAGCACGCAAAAGTTGTGCACCTTCTGGTAGATCAGGTGAAACTCGTAATCGCGGTAGGCGCGCACGATTTCTTCCTGCAGCGCCGCGGTGCGTGCGACGGCCCAGCGATCGAGCGCGACCATGTCGTCCGGCGCCATCGCGTCGCGGTCCGGGTCGAACCCGTCGAGATTGCCGAGCAGGAAACGCACGGTGTTGCGCATGCGCCGGTAGGAATCCGACATCCGCTTCAGGATCTCGTCGGATACGTTCATTTCGCCGCGATAGTCGGTGGCCGCCACCCACAAACGGAGAATATCCGCGCCGAGCGAATTCAGCACCTTCTGCGGCGCGACTACGTTGCCGAGACTCTTGG
>CAYTXS010000395.1:0-2069 GCA_964441585.1 uncultured Thioalkalivibrio sp. | reverse complement strand
GTACCCGCCGGGAGGCAACAATGCCCGCGAGCAAGAGCAGCAAAAAGAAGTCTACCGCCGCAAAGTCGCGCGCCCCGGGGAAAGCCCCGGCGAGCAAGAAGGCGCCTGCGCGCAAGACCTCCGCCGCGAACAGCAAACCCGCCGCGAACAGCAAACCAGCTGCGAAAAAAACCTCGGCCAAGAAAACGGCCGCAAAGAAGACATCTGCGAAGAAGACCACCGTGAAGAAAGCTGCTGCCAGGAAGGCCCCGGCCAAAAAGGCCGCCGCCAAGAGCGCGGCAAAAAAGACCGTAGCCAAGAAGGCGGCGAAGAAGTCGGCGCCTGCCAGGAAAGACGCAGCGAAGAAGCCGGCCGCCAAGAAGACCACGGCGAAGAAGTCGGCTGTCAAGAAACCTGTCGCCAAAAAGGCCGCCGCGAAAAAGCCGAGCGCGAAAAAAGCGGCCGCGAGTAAGACCGTCGCCAAAAAGCCGGCGGCGAAGGCCCCCGCGTCTAAGGCGGCGGCGAAGAACAGGCGGCGCCCGGCGGCGAAAAAGCCCCTGGCCCTCAATCCCGACCAGGTCGAACCCAGCTTCGGCTTTTCGGGTCCGCTCAAGGGTTTCAAGCCGTACCAGCCGATTCCGGGCGAGGAGTACATGAGCGAGGCCATGCGGGGGCACTTCCGCCATATCCTCGTCGCGTGGAAGCAGGAACTCATGGAAGAAGTGGATCGCACGATGCACCACATGAAGGACGAGGCCGCGAATTTCCCTGACCCCAACGACCGGGCGACGCAGGAGTCGGAATTCGGCCTGGAGCTTCGCACGCGGGACCGTGAACGCAAGTTGCTGAAGAAGATCGAGCAGGCCCTCGGGCGGATCGACGACGGCACCTACGGCTTCTGCTCGGAGACCGGCGAGGAGATCGGCTTGCGGCGGCTGGAAGCCCGGCCCGTCGCGACGCTGACCGTAGAAGCCCAGGAGCGGCGGGAACTCGCCGAGAAGCAATATCGGGACCGGGACGACCGCTGACCTGCAAAGCGGCCCGCAAAGACTGCTCGCAACCACTCCGCTTTACCGGGGGCGGTTCGCCCCCTCCCCCACCGGCCCCCTGCATTTCGGCTCGCTGCTTGCGGCTGCCGGCAGTTGGCTCGATGCGCGCGCCGCGGGCGGAGAATGGCTGTTGCGGATCGAGGACATCGATCCACCGCGAGAGGTGCCCGGCGCGGCCGAGGACATCATCCGCACCCTCGATGCTTTCGGCCTCTGGTGGGACGGCGAAGTGCTTTTCCAGAGCCACCGCGGCGAAGCTCATGTTGCAGGCCTGCAGCGGCTGCTCGATCTCGGCTGGGCTTATCCCTGCGTATGCACTCGTAAGTCAATTGCGGCCGCCAATCGGAGACGAAACCGCCCGAACGACACGAGTTACCCCGGCACCTGCAGGTCCCTGTCGCCGTCCGCAGCCAAACGCGCCCGTGTCATTCGCGCCCTCACCACGTCGGAGCCCATTGAGGTCCTGGACCGGCTGCAGGACGTTTTCACGCAGGTGCTGGATGTGGCGCCCGGTGACTTCGTGCTGCGCCGGCGGGATGGACTGATCGCTTACCAGCTGGCGGTGGTGGTCGATGATTACGAGCAGGGCGTGACGGACGTCGTCCGCGGTATCGACCTGCTCGATTCGACGCCCCGGCAACGATGGCTGCAAAGGCTTCTCGGTTATCCGGTACCGCGCTACATGCACCTGCCCGTCATCGTCCAGCCGGACGGCGCGAAGCTGAGCAAGCAGACCGGCGCACGAGCCGTGGCGACGACCGATGCGGGCGCCACGGCTTGGCAGGCACTGCAATTCCTTGGTCAGAAACCGCCTCTGGAACTGCAGGGTGCGCCCCCGGTCGAAGTCTGGGACTGGGCCCTGGCCCACTGGAATCCGCAGCATCTTGCGGGAATCCGTAATATCCAAAAGCCCTGAAAACTTTGGCTGCGGTGCAAAAATCGATTATCTTATGCACCTGTTGCGGCGCATCGTCCCTGAGCGCCTCCCCCGGCGAACATGAATGGAAGCAGGATATGAGCGAGCCACGCATTATCAAGAAG
>CAYTXS010000394.1:0-2073 GCA_964441585.1 uncultured Thioalkalivibrio sp. | reverse complement strand
CGAGCGTCTCGACACCCACCTGCGCATCGAACCAGAACCCCCCGCACTCGATCTCCACCGTTTCGCCGAGCAGCGCCGAGGGCACCGGCTCTCCGTTGATCCACAGCTGCTTGTTGCGCATGGAAACCACGTCGCCGGGCAGGCCCACGACGCGCTTGATGTAGTTGGTGCCCGGGTCGGACGGCAGGCGGAACACGGCGACATCGCCGCGTTCCGGCTCGCCGGTGGACAGCACCTTGGTGTTCAGCACGGGGAGCCGCAGGCCATAGCTGAACTTGCTGACGAAGATGAAATCCCCGACGCGCAGCGTGGGCATCATGGAGCTGGAGGGGATGCGGAAGGGCTCGTAGGCGAACGACCGGATCAGCAACACGACGATAACGATCGGCAGGAAGGAACGGCTGAACTCCACCAGCGCAGGCTCCTGCGCCGCTTCCCCGGAGGCGATGGCCGATGCCTCGCGGCGCGGCTTCAACCACAACACGTCAAGCGCCCAGATGGCTGCCATCGTCGCGGTTAGAAGAACAAGAACTAGTGAAAAATCCAAAGCTTGCCCCCGATAACTCAAGCAGAGTATTCGTTATTTTCGGTCGACCTGCAAGACGGAAAGAAACGCTTCCTGCGGGATCTCGACATTGCCGACCTGTTTCATCCGCTTCTTGCCTTCTTTCTGCTTCTCCAGCAGCTTGCGCTTGCGGCTCACGTCGCCGCCGTAACATTTCGCGGTCACGTTCTTGCGCAGCGCCTTGACGCTGCTGCGCGCCACGATCTGGCCGCCGATGGCTGCCTGGATCGCTACCTCGAACATCTGCCGCGGAATCAGTTCGCGCATCTTCTCCACGACCTCGCGCCCGCGGCGCTGCGCCGCCTCGCGATGGGTGATGATCGACAGCGCGTCGACGCGATCGCCGTTGACGAGGATGTCCAGCTTGGTCAGCGGCGCCGCCTGGTACCTGTCCAGGCGATAATCGAAGGACGCGAAGCCCCGGCTGCACGATTTCAGCCGGTCGAAGAAGTCCAGCACGACCTCGGACAGCGGCAGCTCGTATTCGACTTGGACCTGGCTTCCCGTGTAATGCAGCCGCTTCTGCACGCCGCGTTTCTCGACGCACAGCTTGATCACCGCGCCTACGTGCGCGTGCGGCACGAGGATGCTCGCGACGATGATCGGTTCGCGGATCTCGGCGACGAGATTGCTCGGCGGCAGGCGCGAAGGATTGTCGACCTGCACCACCGCGCCGTCCGTCTGCAGGACTTCGTAGACCACCGTGGGGGCGGTGGTGATCAGGTTGAGCTTGTATTCGCGCTCGAGACGTTCCTGCACGATCTCCATGTGCAGCATGCCGAGGAAGCCGCAACGGAAACCAAAGCCGAGTGCGGTGGAGGTCTCGGGCTCGAAATGCAGCGCGGCATCATTGAGCCGCAGCTTGTGCAATGCGTCCCGGAAATCCTCGTAGTCCTCGGAGTTGATCGGAAACACCCCGGCGAACACCCGCGGCTGGACCTGCTTGAAGCCCGGCAGGGGCGCCTCGCAGGGCCGGGCGTCCAGCGTCACGGTATCGCCGACGGGCGCACCGTCGATCTCCTTGATGCCGGCGATCAGGAATCCGACCTGGCCGGTCGAGAGCCGTTCTCGGTCGGTCCGCTTGGGGGTGAAGCAGCCGACCCGGTCCGCGTTGTGGCTGCGGCCGGTGGACATCACGCGGATCTTCGCGCCCTTCTCCAGCACGCCGCTGACGATCCGCACCAGCGACACGACCCCGACATAGTTGTCGAACCAAGAATCGATGATCAGCGCCTGCAGCGGCGCCCCCGGGTCGCCCTTGGGAGGCGGAATTCGCGCGATGATCGCATCGAGCACGTCTTCCACGCCCTCGCCCGTCTTGGCGCTAGTGAGCACCGCGTTCTGCGCCTCGATGCCGATGATCTCCTCGATTTCGTTTTTCACGCGCTCCGGCTCGGCGGACGGCAGGTCGATCTTGTTGATGACCGGGATGACCTCGAGTCCCGCCTCCACCGCCGTGTAGCAATTGGCGACACTCTGGGCCTCGACGCCCTGTGCAGCATCGACGA
>CAYTXS010000393.1:0-2079 GCA_964441585.1 uncultured Thioalkalivibrio sp. | reverse complement strand
AGCCCAAGCTCATCGACGCCGTGTCGGAGGTGACCTTCAACGGCAGGCAGGCACTCGAGGACGGCAAGGAGATCTGGTACGTCACGACGGTCGGCGCGTTTCGCCTTACCCGCGGCGGACTGGTGCTGGAAATCATCATGCCGGGGCTGGACGTCGAACGCGATATCCGGCCGAACTGCGGCGTCCGGTTCGGCCTGCCGCCGACCGGCCCGATCGAAGCCCCCCCGTCCGTGCTGACCGGGGTAGACTATGCGCTGACCTGGGGCGTTGGCGTACGACGCTGAAGGGGGAACATATGAACGGTGGCGCGCGAATCGCGCGGGTCCTGCATGATCGCGGGGTCCGGGAAATCTTTACTCTTTGCGGCGGGCACATCTCCCCGATCCTGGTCGAGGCGAAACGCATCGGCATCCGCATCACCGACGTGCGCGACGAAGCCACCGCCGTATTCGCCGCAGATGCGCATGCCCGCCTGACCGGCATTCCCGGCGTGGCTGCCGTCACCGCCGGACCCGGCCTGACGAACACCATCACACCGCTGAAAAATGCCCAGCTCGCCCAGTCTCCGGTGCTTGTGCTCGGAGGGGCGACGGCCACCGCCCTGAAAAATCGTGGTGCCCTGCAAGACATCGACCAGATGCCCCTGATGAAGCCCCACGTGAAATACGCGCGCGCGGTGAAGCGATTGCGCGACCTCGCACCCGCGGTCGTCGAGGCCCTGGAAGCAGCGGACACGGGGGTGCCGGGGCCGGTGTTCGTCGAGTGCCCGGTAGACCTGCTCTACGACGAAGAGATCATCCGGGGGTGGTATGCCGACAGCATGCCGCGCGGCGACAGCCTGGCTGACAAGGCCGTGCGTTTCTACCTCGAGCGACACACGAAACGACTGTTCGCCGGCAGCCGGCGGATGCCGAAGCCGGCGAGTGAATCACCGGCGGTCCTGCCGCGTCCCCAGTCGATCCGCGACATCGCGCGCCACCTGGCCGCCGCTGAGCGTCCGGTCATGGTCTGTGGCAGCCAGGCCGTGGCGCGCGCTGCGGATGCCGACCTCGTGCGGGATGCGATCGTCAAGCTCGGCATTCCCGTGTATCTCTCCGGCATGTCACGCGGCCTGCTGGGGGCGGAACATCCCCTGCTGTTCCGGCATCGTCGCCGCGACGCGATCAAGGGAGCCGACCTCGTCATTCTCGCCGGAGTACCCTGCGACTTCCGTCTCGACTACGGCAAGCAGATCCGGCGCAGCGCGCGCCTCGTGTCGTTCAACCTCAGCCGCCGCGAATTGCGCCTCAACCGCAAGCCGGACGACGGGCTCCTCGCCGACCCGGGATTGTGCGTGCGCGACCTTGCAGACGCGATGCGCGGCGACCCGCCGGATCGCAGCGAATGGCTGGAGGAACTCGGCGGCAGGGACGCCGCGCGAGAGGCTGACATCGATGCACGCGCGGCCGTCAGCGGTGCAGGCGTGAACCCGCTGCGGCTGTGTCGTGAGATCGACAAGGTCCTGCCGGACGACAGCGTGCTGGTCGCCGACGGGGGCGACTTCGTGGGCACGGCGTCCTACGTTGTGCGACCCCGCGGCCCCCTGCGCTGGCTCGACCCGGGCGCTTTCGGCACGCTCGGCGTCGGCGGCGGCTTCGCCATCGGCGCCGCACGGGCGCGGCCCTCGGCGCAGGTCTGGATCCTGTATGGCGACGGCTCGCTCGGCTACAGCCTCATCGAGTTCGACAGCTACGTGCGCCACGGACTCGCACCCATCGCGATCATCGGCAACGACGCCTGCTGGGCGCAGATCGCACGCGAACAGGTGAAGATGCTCGGCGACGACGTCGGCGTGCGCCTGGCCCGGACCGATTACCACCGGGCTGCTGAAGGCCTCGGCGCGGCGGGGCTGGTCATCACCAGCGACGACGAGATCGCATCAACGCTGGCGAAGGCACGTGAACTTTCCGCGGCGGGAACGCCGGTGCTGGTGAACGTGCACCTGGCCGAGACCGATTTCCGGGAAGGGTCGCTGTCGATCTAGGCGGGCGCCTTCGGGCCGACCGGGCGTCAGTTTCCTTCGCCGCCGCAGGGCCGACC
>CAYTXS010000392.1:0-2080 GCA_964441585.1 uncultured Thioalkalivibrio sp. | reverse complement strand
CCCGAGGTGAATTCGTCGAGGGCGCGCTGGTCCTTGAAGAAGATGATCTGGCTGTAGGCCTGGCCGCCGAGCTGGAAGCCGATGCTGACCTGCGTCATCGTGCTGTTGCCGATGTGCTCGCCCTGCGCGTAGACGCGGCCCGTGCCGCGCGCCCCGCCGATGCCGATGCCCGCCTTGGCGATGGTCGGAAACACGGCGTAGCCGTAGCTGTTGTCGAAGAACCCGGCGCTCTCGCCGGCGTTCTCGAACAGCTCGATGGTCTCCTGGTACTTGTCTTCGGCCAGCGCCGGAGCGGCTGCGAGCAGAAGTAAGACGCTGGCAAGCAGGCCGCGTGTGAATGTGGTCATGGGCGAAGCTCCTCGATTTTTCGGCAGTTTAACCTGCGGCGTCGAAGGCTGCGCGCAGCCAACCGAGCAATTCCCGATCGACTTCTTTCACGGTCGACAAGCGCACCTTGTAGTCGCACATGCTTTTGGGCGGCTGTTGCTTCAGTCGGTCGCTCGGCGGCAGGTCCTTCACGTTCAGGCCGACCTCGACCTGGGTGTTGGTCGCCGGGCCGATCATGGCGAACTGCTTCTTGCGTCGCAGGCTGAGGTAAGTCTTCTTGGGCGCCACCTCGAAGTCGCCGAACTTGTTGATGGCCGCCATGAGGCGGTCATGGATCGGCCGCAGCGCTTCTTTCTTGCCGGTGTACAGCGTGTCGGCGGCCTCGCCCGCGGTGGTCGGGGTGCCCTTGTCCGCGGCGGCGTCCTGCTGGCGGACCGTGTGTACGATCAGGTTGGCATCGCCGTGGCCCATGCCGTGATCGCGCTTGAGCATGGCGACCAGTTCGCCGTGCTTGCTGAGTCCGCTGGAACGAACGATCTTTGCCAGCTGATCGAACGTCTTGCCGCTGCGTTTCTCGAGGTTGGCGAGCTGCGTGGCGGCGGCCTTGTCGATGGCGCTCATGCCATATGCCTCCTTCTGTTTCTTATTCAGCATAGACCCGCGGCGAGGACGGTGGCGCGATGGGCTAGAAACGGACGGCGATCCCGGCGTTCGCCTCGGCCTGGAACATGGTGGTGCCGGTCGCGTTCAACAGGCAGGCGCCCTGGCCGTCGATGCTGCTGCAGAAATAGCGGGTGTCCGCATCGACGAACGTCAGGTAGCCGCGCACGCCCAGCGTGACGGCGATGCGTTCGCTCAGCGGCATGCGCAGGCCGGTGCCGAGACTGGCGGAGAAGTCGCTCTCGGCGCTGAAGCCGTCCGCACTGAAGCGCGTCAGCCCGATCGTGAGCGACAGCCAGGTGCTGAAAGCGGGCTGTGGATCGAAAAGCAGCGTGCCGCCGAGCTGGTAATACTCGGTGGTGACCTGCAGCGATCCGACCAGCGGCGTGTTCCGGTCGATGCCGGTCTCCTGCCGGGAATAGAGCAGTTCGTAGTAAGCCTCGGGGTCGCGATAGAGTGCGAGGCCGACGCCCCAGCCGCCGCCGTCGTCGAGTTCCGCGCTCTCCGGCACGCCCGCCGGTGCGTCGTCGATGTCGAACTCGCCGCCGACCCGGTAGGCCCCGAAGGCCGTGGCCTCGACTTGTGGTGCGGCCGCCTGGGCTACGCCGACGGTGAGCGACGTGCAGAGAAGCATGAGGCGAAGCGGCGAAGCCATGACGAAACCTTTTGGCCGGGGACCGGTTTAGCATAACGCCGTGACCCGGTTGAGCCACAAGTTCTTTCGGCGCGACCCCGTCGTCGTCGCCCGGGCCCTGCTCGGGCAGGTGCTGGTGCGCGTGGCTGCGGACGGGACGCGACTCGCCGGGCGGATCGTCGAGACGGAAGCTTACCTGGGCGTGGCGGATCGCGCTGCGCACAGTTACGGCGGGCGGCGGACGGCGCGCAATGCGGCGATGTGGGGGCCGGCGGGTCATGCCTACGTGTACTTCGTCTATGGCATGCATCACTGCATGAACGTCGTGGCCGAGGGGCCGGAGCAGCCGAGTGCCGTGCTGCTGCGAGCACTCGAGCCGCTCGAGGGGCTGGAGCCGATGCGGCGGCGACGGGCCGCTGGGCGAGCGGTGATATTGCCGGACGAAGCGCTGTGCTCGGG
>CAYTXS010000391.1:0-2085 GCA_964441585.1 uncultured Thioalkalivibrio sp. | reverse complement strand
CGGCCGCGTGCCTCGAGGTCCATCAGCAGGAAGGCGACTTCGCTCTGCAGGTCGATCCAGCGCAGGGCCGGATCGAACTCGATGCCGTCGAAGGCGGCGATCCGGCCGTCCAGCATCACCAGGTTGGACAGGTGCAGGTCGCCGTGCCCTTCACGCACCAGGCCGGCGTCGAGGCGAGCCTCGAAACGCGGAGCCAGGTTGGCGGCACGCGCGCGGGTCCACTCCGCCAGTTTCGCCAGCGAGGCCTGGTTCCCCGCGTCGAGCGCATCGGCGCGGATGGCTTCGAAGTTGGCCAGGGCGGGACGCGCGACGGCCGCCGCATCGCCGTAGCCGTCTTTCCGGCTGGCCGGGCGCAAAGATCGTTGGAACTCCGCCAGCGTGACCGCGAAGGTCTCGAGAGCGGTGGCGTCGAGCCGGCCGGCTTCGAGCAGGCGGTCGAGTTGCGCCTCTGCGGGGAAGCGGCGCATGCGCACCGCGGGTTCGGCGTCCTCTTCGAGCGAGCCGATGCTGCAGCCCTGCGACGTGCATCGGGCGCCCACGACTTCGAGATAGAGATCCGGTGCGAGCCGGCCATTGAGACGCAGTTCTTCCCGGCAGTAATGCACGCGCCGCTCGCGGTCCCTGAAGTCGAGAAAGCCTAGATCCAGTGGCTTCTTGAACTTGTAGGCGTATTCGCCCGCCAGGAACACCCACGAGATATGCGTCTCGACGCGTTCCACGGTCTCCACCGGGTGCGGATACGCCCCGGGACGACACAGACCGTCGATCATTTCCGGCGGGAACTGCCCCATGCGTTCAGGTGGCCGCGCCGAGACCTCGGCCGCCCGTTCGCCCCGCCTCGGCTTCGCTCTTGAGTCCAAGCTTGCGAAACACCATGGCGGCCGGGCAGAAGCCGGTGAACGATGATTGCAACAGGTTGAATCCGACGAACACCGTCAACCAGATGAATCCGGGATGGACGAACCACCACAGCGCCAGGCTGAGCAGCACCATGAAACCGGCGAAAGCCGTCACCGCACGTTCGACAGTCATCGCATTCTCCTTACGTCGTCAGTAGTTATACCGTAGCCGGACCCAGCCGTTGCTGTTCTCCTCCAGCTGCCCGAAAAAAGTGTGTTCCTCACGGCCACCGAAAAGATTCACGCCGCCGCTCAAGGACCAGTGATCGTCGCGCCGCCAGCTGATCGACGGTCGCAGGTAGAAGTCCTCGTCGCTCGGCGACACGAACATGAACAGCGAACTCGTCAACGCGTCTCGCCATGCGCGATGGGTCAGCCGGAGCGTCGCCACCGAGCGCCACTTCTCCCGTGCCCGCGCCGGCACGGGCGCATTTTCGACGAGGCGGTCGTGGTCGGAGATACGTTCGGCATAGAGCTGGACACCGCCGGTCAGGTTGCGCACCAGTTCCTGTTCGTAGCCCAGCAGCAGGCGCAGCTCTGAATTCGGGATGCGCGGATCATCACCCTGCGGGTCGTCCAGCGAGTCGTAGAACGCGGTCTCGACGTTGAACAGGCCTTGCAGCCATGGGGTGCGGACGCTCGCACCCCAGCTGCGCAAGCGCGGGAATACTGGTCGACCGTCCGCATCTGCACCCAGTGGCTGTTTCCAGCGGCCGTCGTAGCCGTAGATCGCGTACTCCGTGGGACCGACCGTGCGGAACAGTCGCAGGGCGATCTCATCGTCGCCGGGTGCAGCCGCGCGCCGGGGCGTCTCCGGCGCCGCCGGTGCGCCGAGGGCCGGATTCCAGAAAACAAAACGCTCGCCGTAGAGATAGTCGTCCGGCGCAAAGTCCGGCGTCCAGGCCAGGTCGAGGTTCACCACGTCCGTGTAGAAGCTCACGCGCGCGGTGTCCGCCGCGGACTTCAGGTAATCCTCGTCACGGCCGGCGAAGAAGGAAATGAAATCCTTCGGGAACAGATCATTGAGGAACAACAGGTCGCCCGTGCCCCAGGTGAGCACTTGGCGCCCGATCTTGACGTCCATGAAGCGGGCCGGGGTGAACGAGACCGCCAGTTCGCGAAGCTGTGCATCCAGGTCCGTCACGACCTGGTCCCAGAGCAGTTCGCCCTTGAAGTCGATGCTGTA
>CAYTXS010000390.1:0-2086 GCA_964441585.1 uncultured Thioalkalivibrio sp. | reverse complement strand
CGATGCAGCTCTGGCCGGCGTTCTGGAAGCGCGACTTCACGCCGTGCGCCACGGCCTCGTCAAGGTCGGCATCCGCGAGCACGATGAAGGCATCTGAACCGCCGAGTTCCAGCACGGTCTTCTTGAGATGCGCGCCCGCTGCCTTGCCGATCGCGCGCCCGGCGCCGTCGCTGCCGGTGAGCGAGACCGCATGGATGCGATCGTCGGCGACCAGCTCGTCCACCGCGTCACTGCCCACCAGCAGGGTACGGAACACGCCGTCGGGAAAGCCGGCCTCCTCGAACACCCGCTCGATGGCGACCGCGCACTGCGGCACGTTGGAGGCATGTTTCAGGAGCACCGTGTTGCCGGCGGCCATGGCAGGGGCCGCGCAACGGATCGCCTGCCAGAAAGGAAAGTTCCACGGCATCACGGCGAGCACCGTGCCGAGCGGCTGGTAGGCCACGAGGCTGCGGCTCGCGTCGGTCTCGATCTGTTCGTCGGCGAGAAACTCCGGCGCATTCTCCGCGTAGTAGCGACAGGCCTTGGCGCATTTTCCGATCTCGGCCTTCGCCTCACCGATGAGCTTGCCCATCTCCAGCGACATGAGGTTCGCGAGTTCATCGCGCTTCGCGTCGAGCTGCTGCGCGGCTTGTTCAAGCAGCTTGCAGCGTGCCTCGACGCCGAGATCCCGCCAGGCGGGCGCGGCGTTGGCGGCGTCGGCGAGAATCGCCTCGACCTGCTTCGGGCGATGCCCGGCGGCACGAAAGATCTCCTCGCCGGTGGCGGGATTGATGGAAGTCATCGGCATGACTGGGGCCTCCTGGCAATGCATTCAGACCCCAAGTCTAGACCGCCGTGCGCGCCTCTGCGGTCGCGTCCGCGAGGCAAAAGCACCTCGCGCAGTCGTTGATCGCGACCGTCAGCTACCAGGCATAAGCCCCCGGCGCCTCGCCGCCCGGGCCGGGGAAAATCTCGTCGAGCGCCTTCAGGGTCTCCGCGTCCAGCTCGATCGCGGCGGCGCGCACCGAACTCTCGAGCTGCTCCACGGTGCGCGGCCCGATGATGGGCGCGGTGACGACCGGGTTGTGCAGCAGCCAGGCCAGCGCGACTTCGGCGGGCGGATGGCCTATGCGGCGGCACAGGTCTTCCCAGCGCTGCAGCTGCGCGCGCTTGCTCTCGACGCGGGCGGCGAAGTTCTCCTCGGTGCGCCGGCCGCCGTCGTGCTTCTCCAGCGCGCCGCCCAGGAAGCCGCCGGCCAGCGGGCTCCAGGGCAGCAGCCCCATGCCGTAGTGGCGGCAGGCGGGGATGACCTCCAGCTCGAGCATGCGGTTCTCGAGGTTGTAGATGCTCTGCTCGCTCACCAGTCCCGTGCGGCCGCGCCGCGCCGCTTCCTGGCAGGCGGTGGCGATGTCCCAGCCGGCAAAATTGCTCGAGCCGGCGTAGACGATCTTGCCCTGCTGCACCAGGACGTCGAAGCTTTGCCAGATCTCGTCCCACGGGCAGTCGCGATCGATATGGTGCATCTGGTAAAGGTCGACGTGGTCGGTCTGCAAGCGTGCCAGGCTGGCCTCGCAGTGCTTGCGGATCTTGTAGGCGCTGAGGCCGGGACCGTCGCTGTTCGGTTCCGGCCGGTTAGCCTTGCGCTTCATCGTGCCGTAGACCTTGGTCGCGAGGACGATCGCCTCCCGCCGCCCGCCGCCCTGGGCGAGCCAGCGGCCGATGATCTCCTCCGTGGAGCCGGCCTCCCCGCCCCAGCCGTACACGTCGGCGGTATCGAAGAAGTTGATGCCGAGCTCCAGCGCGCGGTCCATGATGCGGTAGCTGTCTTCCTCGGAGGTGTGCCAGCCGAAGTTCATGGTGCCGAGGCAGAGATTGCTGACTTTCACGCCGTGGTGGCCGAGGCGCGTGTGGGTAATGGACATCGTGTTCGCTCCTTCGTCGCGGACCGCGGCTGCGACCGCAGTGACAGGGGGAAGTCTAGCCTGCCTGACGGGAGGTATACTCTCGCCACGCCCAGCGGGCCCGTAGCTCAATGGTTAGAGCAGGGGACTCATAATCCCTTGGTTCCAGGTTCGAGTCCTGGCGGGCCCACCAAGCTTTTCAA
>CAYTXS010000389.1:0-2096 GCA_964441585.1 uncultured Thioalkalivibrio sp. | reverse complement strand
TAAAGCGCCCCGTGGCGTGACGGCTCCGAATCGCTCATGGGAAGCCTCGCTTCCGTTGTGGAACGCGACCAGGAGCGATTTTCCGGACGTCAACGCGTCCCGCGCATCTTGCGTAGCCGTCTAGGCAGTCACAACCCCCTGATCCGCCGAATTAATCTAGCGCGTTAGGAATCCGTTAGCAACGCGTGAAGGTTTCGGCGATCGACTGCGCCATCCTGCTGCGGACCGGGGGTAGGTCGGAGACAGCGGGGAGCACCGCGCACCATCCGCCGCCCCGGTCGCGCGCGAGGCGCGAATCAAGCGGGGAAACAGAAGAAGGAACAACGACATGAAAATGGCAATCGTCATACTTGCCGTACTCGGCGCGCTGGCCTCCGGGTTCCTGGGCATGAACTGGCTGAATGATCTCAGCGCGCTCGAGGGGATGAGCGAGCTGGAACGGATGGCCGCCAAGTCCATGGCGGCCGCGCAGGGCCAGTCGCTCGACAAGATGGGAGCAGCGGCTCTCGTCCTCGTCATCGGAGCATTGGTCGGTCTGGCCGCTGCATTCTTCGCCATGAAGAGCCGGTTCGCGCTCGCCGGCGGGATGCTGCTGGGTGCCGGCCTGCTGCCTGTCTTCATCCAGGCGCAGTCCGTCCTTTTCACGGCGTTGCTCATCGCGGCCGGGGGGCTCGCATTCCTTGCCCATTCGAGGAAGGGAGCGGTTGCGTCATGAGAACTAAATTTCTTCCTGCAGTGGGTGCCGTCGCGCTGATCGCTGCCTGCGGCGGCGGTGACAGCGACAAGGCGCGGTTCGTCGATGCTTGCGTTGCCGGCGGCGATGCCGAAGCCTTTTGTGTCTGTCAGGGCGAGGCCCTCCGGGCCGAGCTCGACGAGGAGGCCTTTGCGACGCTCGCCGACTTCGCCGAAGGGATGGCCGCGGCGAGCGAGGAGGGCCAGGGCCAGATTGCCATGGGCGCGCTGACCAACCCCCGGCTGGTCGCGGCGCTCGACAAGACCGAAGCCGTCGCGAGAAGCTGCAAGCAGGCGGCTGCCCTGCAAGCAGCCGCAGCCGAGGTCGCCGTACTGGAAGCGGCTCGCGAGGAGCGCCGCGAGCAGGCCGCCGCCCGCCGCTGCCCGCACAAGGCTGCCATGGCCGCGCGTCCCGCCGGAGCGCCCGTCGACGACGTGGCGGATCTGCGCCCGGGCATGAGCCTCGAGGACGTCGAGGCCCTGCTCGAATGCCGCGGCAACATACTCAACTTCGACGTGGCCGAGAGCTGGGCACGCAACAGCCAGGGGCAACCGACGCGCCAGCTGCTGCGCGCGGCGGCCGGCGACATCTGCCCGGCCGAGGCACGCACGGCGGGTGGGGCCGGGTGCGAGGATGGCGGCTACGGCTTCGAACTCCTGCAGAATGTCAGCGAGGAGTTCATTGTCGCCTTCACCGGCCTGCCGCAGGCGGAGCGCGCCGGGATTGTCTGGCGGCGGACGGTGTTTCCGGCGAGCGAGTATCCGACCGTATCCTCACTGCAGGAGGCGCTCGTCGAGAAATACGGCCCGCCCCATCTGGCGGCGAACCAGGAAGGCTACTACAGCCTCGGCCACCGACGCGGCACGGTCACGTACAGCTGGGTCTACGATACCCGGCAGCTGCCGATCGCCGCCAGCGACAGCGCGCTCAGATCCCGTTGCGTCAATGGGCCACGGCCGAGGTTTCAGCGGCAAATGAGCTGGAACAGTGCCTGCGGCATCACGGTACGCGCCGAGATCGTGCCGGCGGCAGGCAATGCGGTACTCGCCGGCGAGCTCAACGTCGTCGTGATGGATCAGAAGCGCTTCGACGACGCCGTCAGGCAGTTCGACCTCGATCTCAAGGCCGCCATCGAGGCGCAGCATGCGGGCAAGGGCGCAGCACCGGATCTCTGAGGGTCGTCTTATGTCTCCATCTTGCCCGGCTAGCTCGATCAGCAGCTGCAGGGTCCGACCGGTGCTGACCCCAGGTCGTTGTATCCGTCCGGACTCGCGGCGACATGGTAGACGACCTTTACGAGCCGGCGGCCTCGCCCCAGACTGCGAACTCGTTTCCGCTCGGTTCGGTGAAATGGAAGCGGCGT
>CAYTXS010000388.1:0-2123 GCA_964441585.1 uncultured Thioalkalivibrio sp. | reverse complement strand
TCAGTCGTTTTCCCGGCGCGCATCCAGGCGGAGGCCGCTGTCTTCGTCCAATTCCGCAGTGACCAGGATGGGGTTGCAGCAGACGCTGCAGTCCTCGACATAGGACTGGGTCGGGGTCGAGCAATCGACGAGCACGTCCAGTGTCTCCCAGCAATAGGGACACTGCAGGTTCGCCTGCATCAGCAAATCCATGACGGCCCGTCCCTCATTCCGCCTGTGCGGCGTCGTACAGTGCGGCGACGGCTGGCCAGTCCACCACGTTCCAGAAACTGTCGATGTAGCGACCACGTTCGTTCTGAAACTTCAGGTAATAGGCATGTTCCCAGAGGTCGATGCCGAGAATCGGGGCGCCGCGTCGTTCCACCACGTCCATGAGCGGATTGTCCTGGTTGCTGGTCGTCGTAACGAACAGCGATCCGTCGTCTGCCACGCACAGCCATGCCCAGCCGCTGCCGAAGTGGGACAGGCCGGCCTGCTTGATTTCGACGCGTAGCGCATCCAGCGAACCGAACTCCGCGTCAATGGCTTCCTGCAGCGCGCCGGTCGGGAAACCGCCGACGGGTGGAGACATGATCTGCCAGTAAAGGCTGTGGTTGTAATGTCCGCCGGCATTATTGCGCACGCTCGCCGGCCATTCGCTGATCTCGCCGAGCAATCCCGTCAGTGAAGTGGTGCCGAGATCGGTGCCTTCCAGCGCCGTCAGGAGCTTGTCGAAATAGCCGCGATGGTGGCGATTGTGATGAAGCTCCATCGTGCGGGCGTCGATGTAGGGCTCGAGTGCGTTGTATGCATAGCGCAGTGGCTCGAAGGTGAACGTCGCGACGTCGTCCTGCGCGGTGACCGGACCAGCCAGCAAGGCGGTCGCGGCAAAGGCAAAGAAAATCCTCATGGCTATCTCCGGCAGGCCCGGGGTTGTGGCAGAGGTATGTCGCGGACCTGCGCTTTAAAAAACTTATAGCGCATCTGCGAAGCTATGCCAGTCGGTGCGGGACCATCGGGCGGAAATCGTGGTCGGCGAAGCGTTGCCCCGGGTGCGGTTCAGCGATGCGAGCCTGCAACCTCCGCGGACTCCAGGTCCACGGTCTCGAGTTCCGCGGCCTCCTGGTCGGCGGCATCCTGGTCGGCCACGACCCGGGCGATCTCCTCGCGACGTCGCTCGGCCTCCAGGTCGCTGTCCGCCAGCGGCGCCTTGACGATGATCTCGTAGAGATCGCGGCGCCTGTCCTTCAGGTTCGTGACGCTGCCGATTTCGTGCAGTTCCTTGAGCAGGTCCATGTCGAGGTCCGCGATGACCGTCATCTCGGTATTCGGCGTGGTCTCGGCCTTGATGGAATTGGTCGGGAAGGCAAAGTCCGCGGGCGTGAATATTGCGGACTGTCCGTACTGGACGTCCATGTTGTGCACCTGGGGGAGGTTGCCGACGGAGCCCGCCATCGCGACGTAGCATTCGTTCTCCACGGCGCGCGCCTGGCTGCAGATGCGCACCCGCATGTAGGCGCTCTGCGTGTCGGTCAGGAAGGGTACGAACAGGATGTGCATGTTCTGGTCGGCGCAGATGCGAGCCAGTTCGGGGAACTCGGCGTCGTAGCAGATCAGGATGCCGACCCGGCCGCAATCCGTGTCGAAGACCGGCACCCGGTCCCAGCCGGACATGCCCCAGATTGAAATCTCGTCCGGCGTAGGATGAATCTTGCGCGACTGGTCCCAGGTTCCGTCACGCCGCAGCAGGAAGCTGACGTTGTACAGCCGGTCGTGCTCCACCAGCGGCATGCTGCCCGCGATGATGTTGATGTTGTAAGACACCGCGAGTTCCTGGAAGCGTGCCCGAATCCACTCGGTGTGCTTCGAAACCTCCCGGATCGCTTTCGGTTCATCCAGTTCGTTGAACTCCGCCATCAGGGGGGCATTAAAGAATTCCGGGAACAGAATAAAATCGGCCTTGTAAGCCGAGATCGCATCGACGAAGAACTCGACCTGGTCCATCAGCGCCACGCGATCTGCGAACAGCCGCATTTGCCACTGCACGAGCCCGACGCGCACGACGCTGCGCGGGCGATTGATCAGCCGCGGCTTCTCTTCGTAGTAGATGTTGTTCCACTCGAGCAGCGTGGCATAGCCGAGCG
>CAYTXS010000387.1:0-2129 GCA_964441585.1 uncultured Thioalkalivibrio sp. | reverse complement strand
CAGGTTGGCGGAGCGTCAGCTCACTCTTGATGCGTGGTCGAATTTAAGTCTGCCTGCAGTTCAAAGCAACCTGCAGGGTTGGAACCAGTGTGCCGCCCCGGTGGCTCAGGAGATGAGCCACCGGAGCTTCTCGTTTACCGCGGGTCCCGCCGCCCCGGCTCGGCCTTGCCCTGCGCGCGCTTGCGGCGCAGGTAATCGGGCCCATCCATCCGCGCGGGATCGACCACCTCGGCGTGGCTGGCCAGGCGGCTGCGCATGCGACGCGAGCTGTACATCGCCTCCTTGGCGAACATCATCTCGTCACGCTGGCGGGCGAGCCCTTCCAGCTCCTCGACCACGCTCTCCAGCCACGGGTTGTCGGCCGCCATTTGCCGCGCCTCGGCGAGGACCAGGTTCACGGCATTCCAGTCGCCGCGCCGCGCGCCCTCGCGGGCCGTCTGCTGCATGCCGGCCACGACCAGCTCGTTCACCCGGCGGCGCACCAACTCGTCCTCGGCCACGGCCGCGTAGGCCGCCGCCGGCATCGCCGGCAACGCCAGCGACTCGGGGCACGTCTCGTGCTCCGCCCCATCGAGATCACGCCAGGCCGCCCGAACCTTCACGAGGTCGCGCACCTCGCCGACTGTCGCGTTGCCCGCCTCGACGGTGAGCTGCAGCACGGCCCAGGCCTCGCCCTCGTACGCCACGTCCGGCAGGCGCCAGCCGCCGCGTGAGCCGCGCCGATAGCCGTTCAGCACCTTGGCGGAAATGCCCGCCGCGGTCTCGACCAGCAACTCCACCTCTCGGGCGCACAGCGCGCCCATCAGCGCCAGCTCCTCCAGGAACGGGTCAGCCAGATCGTCCGCGCTTTGCCCGTAGTAGGCGTTGCCGCGGCCGGCATCAGCCATGGCCGTCATGAGTTCTTCGTTGAAGTGATGCCCCAGGCCGTAGGTCGAAGTGGTCACGCCCGCATCCGCGAGTTGCGCCACCTGGTCCGCGATCTGTCCAGGCTCGGTAAGCCCCCTGTTGGCGCAGCCATCCGACAGCAGGATCACGCGCGACAGGATGCCCGCGCCGGTGTGCGGCGCGAGCGTCTCTGCGCCGGCCAGCCAGCCGCCGTGCAGGTTCGTGCAACCGCCCTCGTGGATGCGGTCGATGGCCCGGCGCAGCGTGTCGCGCTGATCCATCCCCAGCAGGCCGGTCATGCAATCGACCGAATCGTCATAGGCGACGATCGTCGCCTTGTCGCCCGGGTTCAGCCCATCCACCACCATCCGGGCGCAGCGCTTGGCCTCCGCGAGCGGCTGGCCAGACATGCTGCCGGAGCGATCCACCACCAACGCCACGTGCACCGGGCCACGTGACGGGCGGTCCTTCTCGGGCTGGGGCGGCGCCTGCACCCGCACCAGCACGTCCACCGTGCTGCGATAATCGGCCAGCACCGCGGCGCGCGCCGGCGTCATCACCAGCGCCAATTCGTTCTTAAGTTCCTTGGTCATTTCCTTTCTCCTCGAGTCATCCTTGCTTCGCCCAGCGCATCAGCGAGCGCCCTCCCAAGCGCCTCCGCATCCGCCGGCCCCAGCCGGCGCAGCTGCCGCGCGTCCACGTATACCGTTGCCCACGGCGTCAGCCGCAGTTCCACCATCTCGGCCCGTTCCACCGCGCCCGACTCGTTGCCGAGCTCGCGCAGGGTCTCCTCCAGTCCCATGCGCCGCGCCGCGAGGCCGGCCGCCCGGGCCAGCGAGTCCGAGCGCGGCGGCTCACGATCCGAGAAGGACCGCTTGCTCATGTGCATCGGTGGCTCCACCGGCGGCGCACTCCGGCGACGCGAGACCTTGTCCGGGACCGCCTGCGAGGCCCTGATCCGGGCGATCGCCCGCTCGGCGTCCGTGGGGAACTCCGGCTTACCCTCGGCCAATGGCTGGATCGGCAAATCGTAGGTCTTGATGAGCTCCGCGATCTTCGCCAGCGGCCAGCCGTCCTTCAGCAGTTTCCGGGCGATGACGAACTCGGCCGCCTGGCGCGCCCCAAACATGGCTTCACGCCCCTGCCGCACCGGCGGCGTCAGCACCTCAACGTGAACGTAATGACGAATCAGCCGTTCGTTGGCGACGTCGACGCGCTTGGCCTTCACGCGGCGCTCTGCGGCC
>CAYTXS010000386.1:0-2131 GCA_964441585.1 uncultured Thioalkalivibrio sp. | reverse complement strand
GCGGAGAATCCCGTCTCGACTTTCAGCATCGATGTCGACACGGGCGCCTATGCGAACGTGCGCCGGCTACTGCGCGCTGGGCAGTTGCCGCCGCAGGACGCGGTACGCGCGGAGGAACTGATCAACTACTTCAGCTACGAATATGACGCCCCCGGCGAGCGGGGGACGCCGTTCAGCGTCACTCGCGAGATCGCGCCCGCGCCCTGGAATGCCGACAACTACCTGTTGCACATCGGTGTCCAGGGGTACCGGCCTGCGCCGCGCGAAGTGCCGAACGCCAATCTCGTGTTCCTGATCGATGTGTCCGGGTCAATGAACTCGCCGGACAAGCTCGGCCTGTTGAAGACCTCCCTGCAGCTGCTCACCCGCCAGCTCGACGCCGACGACTCCGTGTCGATGGTCGTTTATGCCGGCGCCTCCGGCGTCGTGCTGGAGCCGACACCAGGCAACCAGCGTGCCAGGATTATTGCGGCACTCGACCGCCTGCAGGCCGGCGGCTCGACCAATGGCGGCGCCGGCATCAACCTCGCCTACGCCATGGCTGAGCAGGCCTTCATCCCGGATGGCATCAACCGCGTGTTGCTGGCGACCGACGGCGATTTTAACGTCGGCACGACCAACATCGAGATGCTGAAAGACCTGGTGGAGGAAAAGCGCAACAGCGGCATCGCGCTGACAACCCTGGGCTTCGGCACCGGGAACTACAACGACCACCTGATGGAACAGATCGCCGATGTGGGCAATGGCAACTACGCTTACATCGATACGCTGAACGAAGCGCAAAAGGTGCTGGTCGATGAACTGCACTCGACCATGCTGACCATTGCGAAAGACGTGAAAATCCAGATCGAGTTCAACCCGGCCGTGGTCGCCGAGTATCGCCTGGTCGGCTATGAGAACCGCTTGTTGCGCCGCGAGGATTTCAACAACGACAAGATCGACGCCGGCGAGATCGGCGCCGGCCATAGCGTCACCGCGGTGTACGAAATCTCGCTGGTCGGCAGCCGGGGCCAGCTGACCGATCCGCTGCGTTATCAGGACGGCGCGGCCAGCGCGCCACAGGGCGACGAGATCGCGTACCTGAAAATGCGCTACAAGGAACCGGAGAGCAGCCAAAGCCGGTTGTTGGAATGGGCGATCGAGCGCGCAGAGATACTCGATGATGTGCACGAGGCGTCAGAGGATTTCCGCTTCTCGGCCGCGGTCGCGGCGTTCGCCCAACGGCTGCGCGGCGGCGACTATACCGGAGAGTTCACTTTTGCCGATATCACCACGCTGGCCAACAGTGCGCGCGGCAAGGATCCGTATGGCTACCGCGGGGAGTTCATCGGCCTGGTGGCCCTGGCCGGGTCGCTGGCCCAGCCCGAGCCGCTGGCGCGAGCCGCTGGCGAGGACTGACCCGGCGATGAGGGCAAGGTTTTGACCGTTTCGCCAAGGCGGACCTAGACTCGGCGCCATGGACGCGCCCGCCGCCGACGAGGCCTTGATGAGCCGCTATCGCGATGGCGATGCCGGAGCGTTCGAGACGCTCTACCAGCGTCATCGCGGTGGCCTTTTTCGCTTCATCCTGCGTCAATGTGGCGAGCAGGCGGTGGCCGAGGAACTGTTCCAGGACGTGTGGATGCGCGTCATCCGGGCGCGATCCAGTTACCAGGCCACGGCGAGGTTTACGACCTGGCTCTACCAGGTGGCGCGCAACCGTGTCATCGACCATTACCGGCGCCGGCGGCTGCGGGTCGTCGACGACGCCGACACCGACAGCGACGGTGCAGCAGAACCGGCCGCGCCGGCCTGCGAGCAGCCCGACCGGCGGGCCGAATCGACGCAAGGCATCGATCGCCTGCTGGCCCTGGTCATGCAATTGCCACCGGAGCAACGCGAAGCTTTTCTGCTGCGCGAGGAGGCCGGTATGAGCATCGAGGAGATCGCGGAATGCACCGGTGTCGCACCGGAAACTGCCAAGAGTCGCCTGCGCTATGCTGTGAAAAAGTTGCGTGCGGGGCTGAGCGAACACCATGAGTGAAGCCAACGACAAGAATGACGCGCTGGACGACTACCTGTCCGGTGACAGCACGTTGTCGCGCCGCTACCGAAGCGGCGGCAGCCCGCAGCCGTCAGCGGCGGTCGATCG
>CAYTXS010000385.1:0-2132 GCA_964441585.1 uncultured Thioalkalivibrio sp. | reverse complement strand
CGCCGCCGGGCGGCAAGCGCCTGACAGGGCAGCAATTCAAGGGATCGACGATGGCCGTAGACATCGAGCAGCTGCTCCGTTTTTCCGTCAAGAATGGCGCCTCCGACCTGCACCTCTCCTCCGGGGTGCCGCCGATCATCCGCATCGACGGCGACGTCAAGCGCATCAACATGCCCTCGCTGACGCACAAGGAAGTGCACAGCATGGTCTACGACATCATGAACGACAAGCAGCGCAAGGACTACGAGGAGTTCTTCGAGACCGATTTCTCCTTCGAGATCCCGGAGCTGGCGCGCTTCCGCGTGAATGCGTTCAACCAGCATCGAGGCGCCGGCGCGGTGTTTCGCACCATTCCGTCGAAGATCATGACGCTCGACGACCTGAATGCGCCGAAGATCTTCAAGGACATCTCGATGTACCCGCGCGGCATCGTGCTCGTCACCGGGCCCACCGGCTCCGGTAAGTCGACCACGCTCGCGGCGATGATCGACCATGTCAACGACAACCGGCCGGATCACATCCTCACCATCGAGGACCCGATCGAGTTCGTTCACGAGAGCAAGAAGTCGCTCATCAACCAGCGCGAGGTCCATCGCGACACGCTGGGTTTTGCCGAGGCGTTGCGCTCCGCGCTGCGCGAGGACCCCGACGTCGTGCTGGTCGGCGAAATGCGCGACCTGGAGACCATCCGCCTCGCGCTCACGGCGGCCGAGACCGGTCACCTGGTGTTCGGCACGCTGCACACGAGTTCCGCCGCCAAGACCATCGACCGTGTCGTGGACGTGTTTCCGGCCGGCGAGAAGGAAATGGTGCGCTCGATGCTGTCCGAGTCATTGCGCGCGGTTATCAGCCAGACCCTGCTGAAGAAGATCGGCGGCGGCCGGGTGGCGGCCCACGAGATCATGATCGGCTCGGCGGCGATCCGGAACCTGATCCGCGAAGGCAAGATCGCGCAGATGTATTCCGCGATCCAGACCGGCCAGGCCATCGGCATGCAGACGCTGGACCAGTGCCTGCAGGATCTGCTGCGCAAGGGTCTCGTCAGCCGCGAGGAAGCGCGCTACCGGGCCCAGAACAAGGAAACCTTCTGAGGTGTCCCTCATGACAATCACTCGCACCGGGGTCTGTTGATATGGAACGCGATCAGGCGATCAGGTTCATCCACGAACTGCTGCGGAAGATGGTCGAGGTCGAGGGCTCCGACCTGTTCCTCACGGCGGGATTCCCGCCGGCGATCAAGGTCGACGGACGCGTCAAGCCCGTCAACGACCAGCCCCTGACGCCACAGCAGAGCGCCACCCTGGTGCGCTCGATCATGAACGACCGCCAGACCAAGCAGTACGATGCGACCAAGGAGTGCAACTTCGCCATCGCGCCGCCGCGCATCGGCCGCTTCCGCGTCAGCGCCTTCATCCAGCAGGGTGCCAGCGGCGCCGTGATGCGCACGATCAACACCAAGATCCCGACGATCGAGGAACTCGAGCTCCCTGCCGTGCTGAAAGACGTGGCGATGACCAAGCGCGGCCTGGTGCTGATCGTCGGCGGTACCGGCAGCGGCAAGTCCACGACCCTCGCCGCGATGCTCGGCTATCGCAACGACAATTCCAAGGGTCACATCATCACGATCGAGGACCCCGTGGAGTACGTCCACACGCACAAGAGCTGCGTCGTGACCCAGCGCGAGGTCGGCATCGATACCGAGTCCTGGGAGGTGGCGCTGAAGAACACGCTGCGCCAGGCGCCCGACGTCATCCTGATCGGCGAAATTCGCGATCGGGAAACGATGGAGTACGGTATCCAGTTCGCCGAGACCGGCCACCTGTGCCTCGCCACCCTGCACGCCAACAGCGCCAACCAGGCGCTCGACCGAGTGATCAACTTTTTCCCGGAAGACAAACGCGACCAGCTGCTGATGGACATGTCACTCAACATCAAGGGCATCATCGCCCAGCGGCTGCTGCCGCGCGCCGGCGGCGCGGGGCGGATCGCCGCCATGGAAGTCATGCTGGCTTCGCCGCTGATCTCGGACCTGATCTTCAAGGGCGAGGTCCACCAGCTCAAGGAAGTCATGGCCCGCTCCACGCGCCTCGGCATGAAGACCTTCGACCAGGCGCTGTTCGACCTGTTCGAGG
>CAYTXS010000384.1:0-2136 GCA_964441585.1 uncultured Thioalkalivibrio sp. | reverse complement strand
GTCTGGCGGTTAGCAGACATTGGTTGTTAGGCCAGTTAACGACCGTATCGCGGACAAAGGGGCCGTTCACCGATGGTTCCCGAAGCTGATAGTCCCCAATGGCTTCCGAGTGGCCGAGCCACTCCTTTACGCGACGTTTTTCCGACGGCCCATGATCCGAAGACCAAGGCATTGCCGCACGGCACGTGCGATGGAGCGATTAGACAAATGTTGCGCAGAGAAAGCTGTTGACCGAATTGAAAACCTGGGTCGCGCGACGCTCGGCACTGACGAAGTGAGCTCCATTGGCGATCTCGACATAGTGCCGGTCCGCCGCACCGAGGCGGTCGAGAAGCCGGAGCGCATCGCTGCGCGTCGAAGTCGGGTCGGCGCCGCCGCGGATCAGAAGCGTTGGACAGTGGATGGCGGACGGATCATAGACCCGGCGGCCGTTGAACGCCTCCCAGAGGTCGAGGAAGGTACCGTTCGGCGCGCGGAAGGCGGGCGGATCGTGGGCGTTGGACGAAGGGTCGTCCGAAAGCGAGGACTGCACGAGGGCCTGAAAGACGGCCTCGTCGCGCCAGTCGGCGCCGGTGGGCATCTCGGCATCCCAGCGGCTGCGTGTCGCGAATTCCGTCACGAGGCGTGCGGCACCGAAGGCGGGGTTGAGGCGCGTCGGGTCTTCCGGGTCCGCCAGCAGCTCCAGCCAGCCGGCATTCTGTTCCGCAAAGATTGGCGCGTAGAGCACGAGCTGCGCCACGTGGGCGGCTCCGATCGTCGCAGTGTATTGCGCCGTGGTGATCGAGCCCCAGGAGCCGCCGATCAGCCGGACCGTCTCGACCCCGTGGCGCGCGCAGATCCAGGCCACGGCGTCGTCGATGTCGCAGATTGCGGCGCTTGCGGGTGCGTAAGGCGTGTCGGCACGCCCCATCACGGCTGAGCGCGACTTGCCGTAGCCACGGATGTCGAGCGCATAGGCGGCAAAACCCGCCTCCGCCGTCGCCCGTAGCCAGCTCGCGCCGGGATAGGGGATGTCGTAAAGCCGGCTCGCATAGGTCGCTCCATGGACCATCAGGACGGGCGGGCGCGACGGCTCGTCGCCGTGGGCGCGCAAGTGCAGCTGCAGCCCCGGCTCGTCAGAGGAGGCGACCCAATGGGAGTTCGCCGAGTCATGGTCTCGCCAGCTCATCGGAGCGCCTCCGGGATCGCGGTGACGAGACCGGGGAAGGCCCAGAGGAGCACCATGCCCACGAGGAAAATTCCGACCACGGGCCAGGCTGCGCGATAGACCTGCGCGGTACTCATGCCCTCCGCCGCGCTCTTGAGCGCAAAGAGCGTGTAGCCGAAGGGCGGCGTCAGGCTCCCCACGGTCAGGTTGATCAGGAACAGCGTCCAGAACCAGATCGGGTCGAAGCCCATCGCCGCCACGATCGGCTGGTAGATCGGCACCGCCAGCAGCATGAAGGCGATCTGGTCGATGAACATGCACAGGATGAGCGGGATCAGCATCATCAGGAGGAAGGTCAGATCCGGCGTGAGGCCAAGATCGCCGATCAACGCCACGAGACCCCGCGTGGCGCCCGCGAAGGACAGAAGCTGGCTGAAGAGCTTGGCGGAGACCACTATGATCAGGATAACGGTGGCGATGGTCACCGCGCTGGCTATGGCCTCGCGCAGCATGGCCCATGTCAGACGCCCGAAAAGCGCGGCCACGATCAGTGCGCCCACGACACCGGTGGCTGCGCTCTCCGACGGCGTCGCCACGCCCGCGAGGATCAGGCCCATGACGGAGGCGACCACCAGCAGGAAGGGCGCCATGTTGAGGACGGCGCGGAGGGCGGAGATGTCGCTGGCGGAGGGCTCGGGCGGTGGCATCTCGCCCCCGCGCAGATAGACGAAGGCCAGCGTAAGGGCGGCAAAGATCAGCCCCGGCACGATGCCCGCGACCAGAAGCCCGGCGATGGAAACGTCGGCCAGAGAGCCCACGATGATGGCCAGCAGGCTCGGCGGGATGATCGGCGCCAGGCTCGCCCCCGCGAGGATCGTCGCCGCCGAAGCGCGGCTGTCGTAGTTGCGCCGTTCCATCAGCGGGAGGACCGACCGCCCCAACATCGCCGCCACGGCGACGGCGGAGCCCGAGAGCGCACCGAAAATCGT
>CAYTXS010000383.1:0-2144 GCA_964441585.1 uncultured Thioalkalivibrio sp. | reverse complement strand
ATCGTGCCGCCGCGCCGCGTCGACATGAAGGACGACATGGAATCCCTGATTCATCACTTCAAGCTTTACACCGAGGGATACTGCGTCCCCGAGGGCGAGGTCTACGCGGCGATCGAAGGACCGAAGGGCGAGTTCGGTTGCTATATGGTCTCCGATGGCGCCAACAAGCCTTACCGTGTCAAGTTGCGCCCGCCGGCATTCATTCACTTGTCGGCACTCGACGAGATGGTGCGGGGGCACATGCTGGCGGATGTCGTGGCGGTGATCGGCACGATCGACGTCGTATTCGGGGAGGTGGATCGATGAGCGCGACGGAGAGTCAGGCGACCGCCGTGCTTTCGGCTCACCTGCGCGAGGAAATCGATCGCTGGGTTGCCCGGTTTCCGCCCGGCCGACAGCGCTCGGCGGTGCTCACGGCGCTGCGCGTCGCACAACACGAGAATGGCGGCTACCTCACGCCGGAACTGATGGACGGCATCGCGGCCTATCTCGACCTCCCCTCGGTGCAGGTCTACGAGGTAGCGACCTTCTACTCGATGTTCGAGACCTCGCCCTGCGGGCGCCACCACGTTTCCATTTGTACCAACGTGTCGTGCATGTTGCGGGGTGCAAACGAACTGCTGAGTCATGCCGAGAAGACGCTGGGCATCAAGGTGGGCGAGAGCACACCCGATGGCCGGATTTTTCTCAAGCGCGAGGAGGAGTGCCTTGCGGCCTGCATCGGTGCGCCGATGGCCATGGTGGATCATGTCTATCATGAGGACCTGACGCCGGAGAAGCTCGACGAACTCCTCGAGGGACTGGACTGATGGGACGACCGATGAACCAGGTCTGTTTTGCGCCGCTGGAGCGGGACGCTTCGTGGACCTTGCCGGTGTACGAAGCCACGGGCGGGTATGCTGCCTGGCGGTCGCTCCTGCAGGACGGCACCGCCCCTTCGAGCATCATCGACGAGATCAAGGCCTCCGGGCTGCGCGGACGCGGCGGAGCAGGTTTCCCCACGGGACTGAAATGGAGCTTCATGCCGAAGGACCCGACGGTCCAGAAATACGTCGTGTGCAATTCGGACGAGAGCGAGCCCGGCACCTGCAGCGACCGCGACATCCTGCGCTATAACCCCCATGCAGTCATAGAGGGGATGGCGATCGCCGGATACGCGATGGGCGCCACAGTCGGATACAACTACATTCGCGGCGAATTCCTCGCGGAGCCCGTTCCCCGCTTCGAGAGTGCGCTGGCGGAGGCTTACGAGGCCGGGTTGCTGGGCAAGAACATCCTCGGCAGCGGCGTGGATTTCGATCTGCACACCTTCATCGGCGCCGGCGCCTATATCTGCGGCGAAGAGACGGCTCTGCTGGAGTCGCTCGAAGGCAAGCAGGGCAAGCCCCGCTTCAAGCCGCCGTTTCCCGCCAACAAGGGCGTGTTCGGCCAACCGACGACGATCAACAACACCCAGACTTTCGCTTCCGTCCCGGCGATCATGCGGCACGGTGCAGCCTGGTTCGCCGAACTGGGTGTCGAGGGTTCCGGCGGCACCGCGATCTTCTCCGTGTCCGGGCACGTGACGAACCCGGGCAATTTCGAGGTGGGGCTCGGCATTCCTTTTCGCGAGCTGCTCGCGCTGGCCGGGGGCGTATGGAAAGGACGCAAGCTCAAGGCCGTCATTCCCGGCGGGTCGTCCGCGCCCGTCGTGCCGGCGGCTGCCATCCTTGAGGCCGTAATGGACTTCGAGTCGATCAAGAAGGCGGGCTCCATGCTCGGCTCCGGCGCGGTCATGGTGATGGACGAGTCCACCTGCATGGTTCGCACGCTGGAGCGCATCAGCCGTTTCTATTTCGCCGAATCCTGCGGCCAGTGCACCCCTTGTCGCGAGGGCACCGGCTGGATGAACCGGGTCCTGCTGCGCATTCTCGCCGGCGAGGGGCGCAGCGAGGATCTCGACCTCCTCGACAGTGTGTCCCGTCGTATCGAGGGGCACACGATCTGCGCTTTCGGTGATGCCGCGGCTTGGCCGGTGCAGAGTTTCATCAAGCATTTCCGCGCGGAGTTCGAGTACATGATCGAGCATCGCGGGCGGAGCCTCGTGGATGGCGCGGCCGGGACACAGGCGGCCTGATGGACAAGGATTTCGTCAACATCGAGGT
>CAYTXS010000382.1:0-2165 GCA_964441585.1 uncultured Thioalkalivibrio sp. | reverse complement strand
ACGTGATGCTCGCCGCCGGCACCATGAACACCCTGCGCCTGTTGCTGGTGAGCCGCGACGAAGCGCGCGGCCTCGACGGCCTGCCCGCCCTCGGCCGGCGTTTCGGCACCAACGGCGACCACATCGCGTGGTGGGGAATGGACGACGAAGAAAGCGATTTCGGGCGCGGCCTGCCGAGCCATGGCCCGGTGGCCCTGCGTCACGGCGGGCGCGAGGATGACCCGTTCATGGTCGAAGTGGGACTGATCGGCATCGACGCCTTCCCGATGCCGGACCGGTTACGGCGGCGGCTGCGGCGCGGCGTGATGCTGGTCGCGATGGGCGCGGACCTCGCCGACGGCCGGGTGTCCCTGCGGCGCGGCCGACTGCACGTCCGCTACACGCGCGACGCGCAGCCGGTCTATGCCCGCACGGAGGCGCTGTTTCGCGAGATCGCGGCGCAATCGGGCAAGCCCGTGCGCACGCGCCGCCGGCCGTTCACGGTGCACCCGCTCGGCGGCGCCGTGCTCGGCCCGAGCGATGCGGACAGCGTGGTGGACGGCCGCGGCGAGGTGCACGGGTACCCGGGGCTGTTCGTCGTGGATGCGGCCGCCCTGCCGGCAGCGCCCGGCGGGCCCCCGTCGATGACCATCGCCGCCTGGTCCAGCTTCGTGGCGAGCCGTTTCCTGGAGGACCGCCAGTGAACAGGCCCGGCGAACTGCACCGCCAGCGGCTTCCCCGACGCCTGCTGATCGTCGACGCGATCGGCGCGCTGTTGCTGGCCGGCGGAGTCCTCGAGCTGCTGCAAACCGGTCCCAGGCTGATCCCGGAACCGCTGCGCCTCCCCGGCGTGGCGATCGGGCTGGCGGTGCTCGGTGGAGTTATGATGCTGGCGGTGCCGCTGTGGCTGTTGCGCCACCACCGGCGTCCGAGCGAGGGAAGACAGGGCCTCGGCGGCAAGGGGCCGGGACAATGAGCCGCAACCGAAGACGCTACCGCATCCTCGACGTGTTCACGGACACCCCCTACGGGGGTAATCCCCTGGCCCTGGTGATGGAAGCCGACGGATTGAGCGGCGCCCAGATGCAGCTCATCGCGCGCGAATTCGCCTTGTCGGAAACGGTGTTCATCCTCCCCCCGCGCCACCGTGGCCACAGCCATCGCTTGCGTATTTTCACGCCGACCCAGGAATTGCCTTTCGCGGGTCATCCCACCATCGGGGCCGCCCTGGCGCTCGCCGAGGAAGGCTGGACCGACACGGAGTTCGTGTTCGAGCAAGGCGTGGGACCGGTACGTGTCAGTCTGCGCCAGAGCAAGCACCTGCAGACCGCATGGCTGTGCGCACCCAACCCGCCCGAGATCGGCCCGCCGGCGCCGCCGACGGACGCGCTCGCGACCGTGGTATCGCTGCATCCCCGGGATATTCTCGCCGGCGACTGGGGGCCCGGCATGGTCTCCGCCGGGGTGCCTTACCTCGTCGTGCCTGTGCGCGATGTGAATGCCCTGGGGCGTGCGGAGCTGGACCTGCAGCGCTGGCGCGAAATCGTCAAGGATCTCTGGGCGCCCAACGTGTATCTGGTCGCGCCGGTCGATGGACCCGGCCAGACGCATTACCGCGCCCGGATGTTCGGGCCCGCGATCGGCATCGCCGAGGATTCCGCCACGGGATCTGCCGCCACGGCGTTCCCGGGTTGGCTCGTGCCGCACCTCGGTCTCACGGACGGAGTGCTGACGGTGACCATCTCACAGGGCTTCGAGATGAACCGTCCCAGCCGGCTGATGATCGAGGTCGAGCTTGCCGGCGGAGTGATCACCACGGTACGGGTCGGCGGCACGGCCGTGTCGATCGCGGCAGGCACGCTGCAGGCGCCCGGCTAGGACGTCGATCCCCGCCGATTCCGGGGCGGATTCCGGCGTATCGCGGAATTGTCATCTTGCTGCGGCAGACTCATGCAGTAGCAAAATCGCGATGAATCGAGCCTGATCCGATGACGACCCGCACCCAGCCCCAGGGCTTTCGCCCGGCCGATGCCGGCAACGACGAACCGGAAACGAATCTCACCGCCCACACCACTTTCGGCGCCGTCGTAGCACGGCGCTACTCGCGTCGCGACGTGCTGCAAGGCGGGCTCTCGGCGGCGCTGGCCACGCTGTTCGCCGCGCCCGTCCTCGGGGCTTTCGCCCGC
>CAYTXS010000381.1:0-2171 GCA_964441585.1 uncultured Thioalkalivibrio sp. | reverse complement strand
CCTGCATGCAGAATGAAATGTCGATCGCCCGCCTGGTGCTGGACGCGAGTCTCGTGGTCCAGCTGGTCATGCTGCTTTTGCTGCTGGCATCGGTGGCCTCTTGGGCCGTGATCATCCAGAAGCGCCGCGTGCTGCGCCAGGCGCGCGTCAACGCCGAGAATTTCGAGAAGGAGTTCTGGTCCGGCGGCGACCTGAACGGGCTGTACAAGCGGCTTTCCGGCCGTCCGGAAGGCAAACTCGGCATGTCCGGCATCTTCGAGGCGGGCTTCAGGGAGTTCAGCCGGCTGCGCAAGCAGGACGACCTGCAGGCGAGCCAGATCGTCGAGGGCTCCCGCCGCGCGATGCTGGTCTCCCAGATGCGCGAGGCCGACCGGCTCGAGCAGAACCTCGCGCTGTTGGCGACGGTCGGCTCGACCAGCCCCTACGTCGGGCTGTTCGGCACGGTCTGGGGCATCATGAATTCCTTCATTGCGCTGGGCAACGTGCAGCAGGCCACGCTCGCAATGGTCGCTCCCGGCATCGCCGAGGCGCTGATCGCCACCGCCATGGGGCTGTTCGCCGCCATCCCGGCCGTCATCGCCTACAACCGCTATGCGGACACCGTCGGGCGCATCGAGAGCCGTTACGACACCTTCGTCGAGGAATTTTCGACCATCCTGCAGCGGCACGCGCGCCGTGCCGTGGAGAGCTGAGCAATGCCGGCCGGGCGGCCGAAGCGCCGCTTGATGGGTGAGATCAACGTCGTACCCTACATCGACGTGATGCTTGTGCTGTTGATCATTTTCATGGTCACGGCTCCGCTTCTGACCCAGGGCATCGAAGTCGAGCTGCCGAAGGTGGGCGCCGAGCCGATGGATCCGGAAAAGTACATCGAATCCGAGGCACTGGTGCTGTCCGTCGATCGGGATGGCCGCCTGTACCTGAATCTCGTCGAGCCCGAGACCCCTGTCGATTCGGCCGTGGCGGTCGAACGCGCCGCGGCCTTGTTGAGTCGCAACCCGGAGCGCCCCGTGCTGGTCCGCGCCGATGCGCGGGCCAGCTACGGTGACGTGGCGGCGGCGATGCGCGTCCTGCAGGATGCGGGAGCGGGGCAGATCGGCATGGTCACCGATCCGGAGGAGCTGACGGCTCCGGGCGGGCGCTAGCGGTGCTGGAGTTCGCCCGGGACCATGCGCTGGGTCTGCTGGCTGCGGCGCTCATGCATGCGGCATTGATCGCAGCGCTGATCGTCGGTCTCCCGGAGATGGAGCGACCGGTGGAACCCGTCGCACGTCCGCCGGTGCAGGCCGTGGCCGTCAGCGAGGCAGACCTGCGCGCGGCGGAGCAGCGGCGGGACGCGGCGCTCGCGGCCGAACAACGCCGTCGGGAGGAGGCCGAACGGCAACGCCAGGAAGAGGCGCGCCGGGCAGCGGAGGCCGAGCGAGAGCGGCAGGCGCAGCTTCAGCGCGAGCGCGAACAGCAGGCGGCCGAGGCGAAAGCGGCGGCCGAAAGAGAAGCACGCGAACGGGAAGCGGTGGCCGCGGCCGAGCGCGCGGCGGAAGCGAAGCGCGCGGAGGAAGCGCGGCAGGCGGAAGCGGCTCGCAAGGCGGAGCAGGCCCGCAAGGAAGCCGAAGCGCGGGCCAAAGCCGAGGCCGAGGCGCGGGCCAAAGCCGAGGCCGAAGCCCGGCGCAAGGCGGAGGAGGCCGCGCGCGCCGAAGCGGCTCGCAAGGCCGAGGAGGCGCGAATCCAGGCGCAGCGCCAGCAGGAACTCGCGGCGCAGATCGAGGCGGAACAACGGCGCATGGCGCTGCAGCAGTCTTCTGAGTACGGCCTTTGGCTCGGCGCGATCCAGGACCAGGTAGCGCGCAACTGGAACCGTCCGCCGTCGGCGCGGCCAGGACTGGATTGCGAGGTCCGGGTGCAGCTGATTCCGGGCATGCAGGTGGTGAACACGGAGATCGTGCGCTGTAATGGCGACGAGGCGGTGCGCCGCTCCATCGTTGCCGCGGTGGAACGCGCCTCGCCACTGCCGCGACCGCCCGACCCGGCACTTTTCGAACGTACCATTGTCTTTGACTTCAAACCCGAGGATTGAACCTGCCCATGAGCCATAAGATCACCGCAAGACTCGCCGGCCTCGTGCTGCTGCTGGCCGCCGTCGCGAGCCACGCCGAGCTGCGCATCGAGATCAC
>CAYTXS010000380.1:0-2181 GCA_964441585.1 uncultured Thioalkalivibrio sp. | reverse complement strand
TTCAACGCCGACACCGACGGGCTGGCGGGCATCCAGGAACTGGCCGGCAACGCCACTGCGATGTTCTACATGACCGAGGAAGGACAGGAAGGCCGGAACGCATTCCTCGAGAAACGTCCGCCGGACTTCGGCCGTTTCCCGCGCCGCCCCTGAGACCGTGACGGCCTCGTCCGCGTCCGACGCGCTGCGCCACTGGCTGACCGCGATCCGGCCCCGGACCCTGCCCGTGGCGGTGGTGCCGGTGATCGTCGGCACGGCCCTCGCGTGGTGGGATACCGAGGCATTGTCCACAACGATATTCGCCGCAACCGTGATTGCCGCACTGTTGATCCAGGTGGCGACCAACCTGCACAACGACGTCAGCGACTTCGAGCGCGGCGCCGACGATCCCGGCACGCGACTGGGACCGCGCCGGGCCACCGCGGAGGGCTGGCTGACCGCCGACGCCGTGCGCCGCGGTGCCGTGCTGGCCTTCACCGGTGCCGGTCTCGTCGGTCTCTGGCTCGCCTGGCAGGGCGGCTGGCCGATCCTCGCCATCGGTGTGGCATCGATCGCCTGTGCATGGGGTTACAGCGGCGGCGCCAAACCGATCGCCTACTCGAGTCTCGGGGAGCTGTTCGTCTGGCTGTTCTTCGGCGTCGCGGCGGTAGCCGGAAGTTATTACCTGCAGACCGGGCGTTTCGATTCGATCGCGCTGACGGCGGGCGCACTGCTCGGGCTGCCGGCCGCTGCGGTGCTCGTGGTCAACAACTATCGTGACCGCGACAACGACCGGCGTGCCGGACGACGAACGTTCGCCGTAGTGTTCGGCGTACGCGCCAGTCGTATCGAGTACGGCGTATTGCTGTTGGGACCCTTTCTCGCGTTGCCGGTTCTCGCGCTGGCAGCGGGTCCCGGCTGGTGGCTCGGGTTGCTGGTGCTGCCCTGGGCCGTCCGGCTCGTTTACCGATTCGTGACCTTGCCCCCGGGGCCCGTATTCAATCAACTGCTGGCCGACACGGCGCGGCTGCAATTCGTATTGGGCGCATTGATCTGCGCCGGACTGTTCATCGGTGGCCTGCGTGGCTGAACAGGTGACGATCGCCCGGCTGCAGCTGTTCCCCTATGCGATCCCGTTGTCGCGGCCGTGGAAGTGCGCCCGCGGCGATACGGTGATGCGGCGTGGCTGGCTGATCCGGATCGAGGACAGCGAGGGCGCGCATGGCTGGGGCGAGACGGCGGCGTTGCCGGGCGCGGGCACCGAGACCGCGCCGCTGGCCGAAGCCGCGCTTGCCGACGCGCTGGCAGGCTTCCCTGGGTTGTCGATGGATGCGGCCCATGCCCGGCTGCCCTGGCATGATCGCCCCGCGGCCCGCTGCGGCCTGGAATGCGCGTTGCTGGATCTTGCCGCGCGTCGTGCCGGGGTACCGCTGTATCGGCACTTGCGGCCGGACGCCGCGCCGCAGGTGCGGGTGAATGCGTTCGTCGGCGCAATCGATGCGGGTCTCGGCGAGCGCCTCGTGGCCGCCGGCGCCCAGGGCTTCGAGGTGGCCAAGCTGAAACTCGCGACGGCGCCGCTCGAGGACGAGTTGCCGCTGTTTTTCGCCGCAATGGAACACCTGCCCCCCGGGCTTCGCCTGCGCCTGGACGTGAACCGCGGCTGGAGCACGGCGCAGGCGGAAGCGACGCTCCCCATGTTCGCCGGTCTGCCGATCGAGGCGCTGGAGGAGCCCGCCGCGGATGCCGACGCCGAAGCGCTCATGAGATTGCAGTCCATGGTGGATTTCTCCATCGCGCTTGACGAATCGCTGGCGAGCTGGCCGGACGAGGGACCGCTGCCGGTGCGTCGCCAGATCCTCAAGCCGATGGTCGTCGGCGGACCGTCGCGGGTGTTCGGTCTCGCGCTCAGGCCGCGCACCGAAAGCATCGTCACCAGCAGCGTCGATACCGCGGTCGGCCTGTGGCTGTCGGCGCATATCGGCGCGGCCCTGGGCAACGGGCTGGCCCACGGACTCGACACGGCGAGCTGGCTGAGCACGCTGCTCGGGCCGGTGCCGCCGCCGGGGGGGGTGCTGCAGTTGCCGGAGGCGCCGGGACTGGGTTTCGATCCGGAGTTGCCCGAAACCCCGTAGACTCACCAGGCCGTCCCGCCAGGCTCACTCGGGCGGCAGCAGCCGTCCCAGTTCGCTGCGCAACAGCTTG
>CAYTXS010000379.1:0-2184 GCA_964441585.1 uncultured Thioalkalivibrio sp. | reverse complement strand
GCCGCCGTCAAACGGATAGGCGACAAAGAAGCAGAGCCAAGCCGAGCCTACTAGCCTTAGGTTGCTGGCTCTCGACGTTCGGGCGTGGTTTCGAGCGTCGAGGTAAGGCGTGACGATTCTGCAAATTGCCCCGAGGGGGACCGGTCGTGGATTTTTGGACGCTTTACGGAGAAGCCGCGAAGACAGCGCTCGGTTTCTTCTGGAAAGCGGGTTGGGCGTTCGTGCTCGGCTACTGGGTCAGCGCCATGATCCAGGCGTTCGTTCCCAAGGGTCGTCTGACGTCCTACATGGGCGACCCGGGGTTCAAGAGCGTCTCGCTGGCGACCGTTTTCGGCATGGCCTCTTCGTCCTGCTCCTTCGCCGCACTCGCCGCCGCCCGCGCGCTGGTCATGAAGGGCGCGCACTTCGTGGCTGCGGTCGCCTTCATGTTCGCCTCGACCAACCTGGTGATCGAACTTGGCATCCTGATCCTGATCTTCCTTGGGTGGCAGTTCCTCGCGGCCGAAATCGCGGGCGGCCTGCTGCTGATCGGCATCAGCAGCATGCTGATCAAGATCACCTACCCGGGCCACTGGCTGGAACATGCGCGCAAGCGACTGGCGGAACAGGAGTCCGCGGAAGAAGCGGATTTCGACTGGCGCGCCCGCATCCGCAGCCGTGAGGGCTGGAATCTCGTCGGCCACAAGTTCGTCTCCGACTGGAAGATGGTTTGGGAGGAAATCACGATCGGTTTCACGATCGCAGGCTTCGTCGCCGTGTTCGTGCCCACTTCGCTGTGGGAGCACATTTTCCTGGTGGGCATGGAAGAGACCGTGCCGCAATGGCTGATCGTGATCGAGAACGCCATGGTCGCACCGTTCGTCGCGGCCGCGACGTTCATCGGCTCGATGGGCAACATTCCGCTCGCCACCGTACTGAATGCGAACGGCGTAATGTTTGCCGGTATCATGGGCTTCATCTACTCCGACCTCATGGTGCCGCCGCTGGTCATGATCAACGCGAAGTACTACGGCTGGCGTGTGGCGCTCTATATCGCCGGCATCATGTTCATCAGCATCGTCGCGACCGCGCTGATCATGCATTACCTCTTCGCCGCGCTCGGCATCACGCCGGAAAGCAGCCGCCGGGTAGAGGAGATCACGCACTTCGCCTTCGACTACACGTTTTTCATGAATATCGGCTTCGTACTCCTCGCAGCCGGCCTCGTCTGGCTGCACAGGCGGCACCTGCGTTCAGAGGGAGGCGGCATGGACATGGGAGGCGGCGTCACGCCGAAACGAGTTATCGCATTGTCTTGCCTCACGATCGTGCTGATCGGGCTCGTCATCCATATTCCGGGCATCGCCTGATCGTGTTTTCGTTCTGGAGCTGGACGCTGGCGGCCGTGCTCGCCCTGGCATTCGCGCCGCTGGCCATGAAGATGGCGTTGTCGGTCGGCGGCTCCACGTTGCCAGTGGCACTGGTCACGGCCCTCGTCGCGGCCCTGCTGGTCTGCGGCTGGATGCTGGCGCGCAACAAGGCGCGCAGACTGCCGCGCATGCCGTGGCTTCAGCGCAGCTCCCTGCTGCTGGTCGGCGCGCTCAGCGCCGGCCTGGTTCCGCTGTTCGGCATCGTGGCCATGACGGAGACCAGCGCGTCGAACCGCGCACTGTTCCAGTCGGCCTACCCGGCCGCGACCGCGCTGGCGGCCCGGTTCCTGCTCGGTGAACGTCTCGGGCCGTTGAGCTACCTGCTGATCGCGCTCGTCTGCACAGGCCTCGTATTGATGAACATCGAGCCGGGTCCCGGGTTATCGGTGCTGAACTGGCCGTTCTGGCTACTGCTTACCACGTTGCCCATGATCGGCCTGGCGGACGTGATCGCGAAGAGAAACCTGGTCGACCAGCCGCCGGAAGTGGTGGCGGCCGGTCGCGCCGTGGGGGGCGTGCTCATTCTCACGCTGGCGCTGCCGTGGGCCTTCCCCGACCTCGGCACTACGTTGCAGGCCGCATGGCACTGGATGCTGCTGGGCGGCGTGTGCATGGGGATCTTCGCCGTGGCCCTCTACCAGGTGTTCGACCGCACCGCGGCCTCGCTGGCCGCCAGCCTGGTGGCGCTTGCGCCCGTACTGACGCTGGCTGCGGAGGCTACACTGCTCGGTGTTTCACTGGACGCCTGGCAATGGGCGGGCTTCACGCTGGTCCT
>CAYTXS010000378.1:0-2207 GCA_964441585.1 uncultured Thioalkalivibrio sp. | reverse complement strand
GAACAGCGTGCCGACGAAGTCGTAGACGCTGAAGAAGCTGATGCCGAACAGGCCGGCCTCCGTGCCGGTCAGCCAGCCCGCGGCGATCCCGATGAGGATCGCGATGAGAATCTGCCAGTGAAGCTGCAGCTTGCGCATCGCCGAATGTTATCAGGATCGACGCGTACGCGGCGCGACCCGGCTACTCCAAAGCGCTCTCGAAGATGGTGACGTCCGCGCCCTCGCGCATGTCCTCGAGATAGGACTGCAACTCCTGCGAAGCGCGCGCGCCCCGCGCCTCGTTGCGCAGTTGCTGGAGCTCCTCCGGTTGCAGCAGGTCGATCCCGCCGGGCGTCACCGACAGCACCTTCACGACGAAGTAGCCGTTGGCGCCCTCGGTCGCCACGACGCTGGCCTCGTCGTCCGCGGGCGTGGTCGCCTCGAAAGCGGCCCGCGCGACGGCCGGCGGGACGGTCGCGTCATCGCGCACCACGGTGATTCCCGCGACGAAGTCGGCCGACAGGGATTGCGCCACCTCGGCGACGGGCTCGCCGTCCGCCAGGCGGGCGCGGGCCTGCTCTCCCGTCTCGCGCGCCTGCGCCGCCCCCTTCTCGCGTCGCAATTCCGCGGTGATCTGCTCGGCGACGTCCTGCAGTGGACGCAGCTCGGACGGATGCGTGTCGGCGACGCGCAGCACCAGGGCATGACCGTCGTCCAGCTCCAGCAGCTCGCTGTTCTCGCCATCGACGCGCACGGACTCGCTCCAGGCCGCGTCGATGACTCTCGGATTCGCGGCGATCCCCGGCCCGCCCGCGCGGCTCACGCCCGCCAGAGTGCGGATCTCGTAACCGAGCTCGGTCGCCGCGGGCACGAGGCTGCCGGGATTCTCGAAGGCGATACGGGCAAGCGCCTCCGCATCGTCGTAAAAGCGGTCTTCCGCCTGGCGGCGCCGATACTGGACCAACAACTCGTCGCGTGCCTCCTCGAAAGTCGTTCCGCCGAGTTTTTCCACCTCGTCGACGCGGATCAGGTGCCAGCCGAACTCGGTACGCACCGGCTCGCTGACCGTACCTTCCTCGAGGGCGAACAACGCTTCCTCGAAGGCCGGCACCATCATGCCGCGCTCGACCCAGCCGAGATCGCCGCCGGCGCGCGCCGAGCCGGGATCATCGGACACTTCCGCAGCCAGCGTGGCGAAGTCCTCGCCGGCCGCCAGCCGCTCGCGGAGGGCCTCGAGCCGCGCCTCCGCATCGTCCCCGGGGCGCAGCAGGATATGCGCCGCCTTGCGGCGCTCGCGGCCCGCGTAGCGCTCGGGCTCACGCGACTTTTCCGCGGCATAGAACTCGCGCAACTGCTCGTCGGAGACTTCGATGTCCGCGGCGAGCTCGTCGAGTTGCACTTCGATATAGGCCAGGTCCACCGTCTCCGGCGTCATCCAGCGCTCGGTGCTTTCTGCGTAACGGGCTTCGACCTCGGCCTCGGATACCTCGACCTCCTCGAGGAAGCGCTCCAGCGGCAGGGCCACCCATTCGACCTCGCGCAGCTGGCGCTGCAGCGCCACGCGCTGGTCGATTTCGCTCGGCGTGACGAAAGAGGACAGCACGATGGCGTCCTGCAACTGCTGCACCTCGAGCAGGCTGCGCTGCTCGGCCTCGAACATCGGTGCGGTGTAGCCTGCGCCGGCCAACGCAGCGCGATAGGCGTCCATGCTGAACTGGCCGTCCACCTGGAAAAACTCGATGTCCTGGATGTAGTCCATCAGCGCGGTGTCGCCGATGCGATAACCCTGCGCCGCCACACGCTGCTGAAGCAGTGTGCGGCTGACGAACTGCTCGATCACGCCGCGGCGGATCTCGCCGGCGATCTCCTCGGGCACATCGCCGCGGAAAGCCTGCTGAAAACGGCTCACCTGCTCCTGGTAGGCGCGACGTACCGGCTCGACCGGCACTTCGACGCCTTCGACCTTGGCGGCGACGGGGCGGGGAGTGAAACTCAGGTCGATACCCCATACGGCGAACACGAGACCGATGGTGATGACGATCGTCCAGGCGACCCAGCCGGTGATCTTCTCTCTGATTTTCTGCAGCATGAACTGTCTCGGCTATCCGGTCGGATCCGGCTGCCGCCGGATCCGGAAAATGAAAGGGCGCCACGCGGGCGCCCTTTCGTTCATTGGCGGAGCGGACGGGACTCGAACCCGCGACCCCCGGCGTGACAGGCCGGTATTC
>CAYTXS010000377.1:0-2208 GCA_964441585.1 uncultured Thioalkalivibrio sp. | reverse complement strand
GGCTTCTCTTCGTAGTAGATGTTGTTCCACTCGAGCAGCGTGGCATAGCCGAGCGACTGCGTGTCTTCCTCAAGGTAGTTGCGCAGCAGTTTCTTGACGTGGAAGCCGTTGGACAGCTGGAAGGTCAGAGTGGGATCGTAGATGTTTTTCAGCCGTACCTGTTCGATGTATTCGCGCGGCGTCATCAGCTCGCCGTATTTTTCGTAGTTCGGAATGCGCCCCCCGGCCATGATCGCCCGCAGGTTGAGGTTCTCGCACAGCTCCTTGCGCGCGTCGTAGAGACGCCGGGCCAGACGCATACCCCGGAACTCGGGACGCACGAACACCTCGATGCCGTACAGCACGTCACCGTCCGGGTCGTGCGTCTTGAACGTGTCGTTGCCGGTGATATCACGGAAACTGTGGTTGTCGCCGAATTTTCCGTAATCGACGACGAGCGAGAGCGCGGAGGCCACGACCTTGCCGTTCACCTTGACGCACAGCTGGCCCTCCGGGAACTTTTCCAGCAGTTTCGCGATGTCGGCATGCGGCCAGTAGTCCCGGCCGATGCCTGCATAAGCCTCCTCCATGGCCTTGCGCAACTCGCTGTAGTCGGCCAGCTCGAGATTGCCGAGTTCGATTTTCATGCCGGATTCTTCGCTCACGCGTTTGTTTCTCGCCAAAAAGGATAAGGACGACAAGGGTACTGCCGTCGGCCCGTCGCGGCTACCCGCGGGGGGCAAACGCGTCGGCCCGGAGTTTCAGACCAGATGGTCTGCGACGTAGCGTGCCATCGCTTCCTCGGCGAACAGCACTTCGACGTCACCCAGCTTGCGCAGGATCTTCGCATGCAACTCGTCGATGCCCTTGATCAGCACGCGCTCCGCGCCGTGCTCAAGCACCAGCATCGTCGTGACGATGCTGCGGTTCGCGTGGTCCCCGAGCGAGATGAATACGGCATCCGCATTCGGCAGATCCAGGGCCTCGAGCACCTCTTCGTCTGCACCATCGGCGACCAGGGCCTCCGCCAGGCAATGCTCGACCCGTTGCACTGCAGCCTCGTCGATGTCCACGCCCGTGACCTTGTGACCGTTCTTCGCCAGGCGTTCGACCAGGGCGCCGCCGAAGCGTCCCAGGCCGATGACAATGAAGCGGGAATGCTTTTTCTCAGCCAATGATCACCTCACTTTGTGGGTAGCGGATTTTCGGCCCCTGCGGACGACGCAGCAGGGAGGAGGCCATCGCCAGGGGCCCGACCCGCCCGAAGAGCATCATGAGAACCACGACGACTTGTCCACCCTCGCTGAGCCGTCCGGTGGCGCCTGTCGAAAGGCCTACCGTGCCGAGGGCTGAAATGGCCTCGAAAACTACATCGAGGAACTCCCCCTGCGCGGCTGCCCGCGGCATATTACGGGTCTCGAGCACCAGCAGCAGGGCGGCGCCGAGGGTCAGCACGACCAGGTAGGTCGCGGTGACCGTGACCGCCAGCAGCAGGGCTCGGTCGGAGACGCGCCGGTGAAATGCGTTCATCTGCCAGTCATGGCGCAGCAGCGCCTTGGCCTGCAGCACCAGCACGGACACCGTCGGAACCTTGATCCCGCCTGCCGTGGAGCATGAGCTTCCGCCGATCAGCATCAACAGCATGAGAACGAACAGTGACGGATAGACCATGCTCTCGATCGGTAGCGTCGAAAAACCCGCCGATCGCGTGGTGACACTCTGGAACAGCGCGTTGACCAGGGCATCGACCGGGGCCATGTGCGCCAGAGCATGGCCTCGTTCCAGCCACCAGATGGCAATGGTTCCGCCGATCACCAGAATCAGGGTGGCGGTGACGACGAGGCGCGTGTGGAACCTGAGACTGCGTCGGTCGCGACCCGTCTTACTGACGTGGCGCAGGTCGAGCAGCACCGGGAACCCGAGTCCTCCGGCGATGATCAGCCCTGTCATCACCAGGATCACGGCGGGGTCGCCCGCCCAGGGTGCGAGGCTCGCATCCTGCAGCGAGATTCCGGAGTTGCAGAACCCCGATACGGCATGGAACACGGCCCACCAGAGCACGTCGAGAAACGGCCCGTCCCCGAGCCGCGCGAGCAGCAACGCGATCGCGCCGACCGCTTCGACGGTGATGGTCACGGCCGCTACCAGCAGGATCAGCCGCTTCACGTCGGCGCCGAGCGGCGCGCCGAGTGTTTCCTTGGTGAGCACGTGGAAGCGGACCGGCTGCCG
>CAYTXS010000376.1:0-2232 GCA_964441585.1 uncultured Thioalkalivibrio sp. | reverse complement strand
CGCATGCTCGGATACTAACAATGTAGGAGGGGATTTATCCCCGATCCGTTGATTGCCCCGATCCGTTGATTGAATCGGGCCTGAAGGCCCTCCTACATTGCGCCGAGGATGGCACCCATGAGCGTCAGCGCCACCACGCTGTAGCCGCCGTTGACGAGCCACAGCGCGGCCGGGCGTTTCTCGAACAGGTAGATGACGCCGAGGAAGGTGGCCACCCAGCCGAGGCCGGCGGCGAGGCCCGCCATTGTGGCGAACGCCAGCGTGGCCTCCGGGCCGATGAACATGGCGAGGTTGACCGCGGCTGCCAGCATCAGCAGGAAAGAGATGCCGAAGACGAGCGGCATGCTGCGTTTTGCGAGGTCTTCCTCGGTGTAGCCGTTGGCGTGCATCCACGCCTTGCCGAACAACGGGCCGTACCAAAGGCCGCCGATGATGAAAGCCGAGGCCGCGGCTGCGAAGACGGCCAGCCAGTTGATAGCGGGTGCTGGGTCCATGGTTTTTCTCCCCTCCGTTTCAAGAATCGGGCCTGAAGGCCCTCCTACGGTCGTTCGTAGGTTATCCAAAGAGCCGGCTGTGCGGATTGTAAAAAATTAACCTCTGCGGTCGAGGGGGAAGAAATTGGTCTGGGCGTCGAAGCCCCGGCGCAGGAAGTCGGTGGGGTTGAAGCCGCTGAAGTAACGGAAGTCGCGGATGAAGTGGGACTGGTCCGAGTAGCCGCAGTGATGGGCAACGGCGCTCCAGGCCACGGGGCCCTCGGCCTGGATGACGCGCAACACGTCGTTGAAGCGCAGGATGCGCTGGTAGTACTTCGGCGTCACCCCCAGATAGCGGCGGAATTCGCTGATCAGGTGTTTGCGGCTGCCGGGATAGCCGGCGATGGCGTCCGCGTATCGCGCGCCGGGTTCCGCGGCGAGGCGCTCCACCACCTCCAGTACCGGGCCCGGCGGCGCCAGGTCTTGCCGGTAACGGGCAGCCAGCCACTCCTCTGCCGCGGCGAATTTGGCCTCCCGCCCCTCCGCCCAGATGAGCCGGTCACGTGCTGCCAGCAGTTCTCCGTCGAGTACTTCCTCACCGGGCACCACCCGTTCGCTGAAGCCGTCCAGTGGCAGGTGCAGGAAAGGCCTTGCGCCTGCAGCGCGGAACTGGATGACGAACATTTCCGAGTCCGCGTGCGCCGAGATGGTGATGTACTGGCGCAGCATGCCGGATACCCAGCTACGGCGGAAAAAACCGTTCGGCGCCAGCGTGTCGTTGTCGCAGGTATGGCGCTCGATGCCGTCGAGTTCGAAGATGAGAAATACATGGCCGCTGGGCACCACGCGTTCGACGGAGTGGTCGGGCTGCCACCCGCGGTAATGGAAGAAGGTCTCGACGTGGGCATCGAGAGGCGCGGCGGGGGCGTGGAAGGCGATGTCCATCGATGGCGCCGGGTTTCAGGCCTGAAGGCCCTCCTACCGGTTTCTTTTCAGCGCTGTACCAGTTCCACGCGGCGGTTGCGCTCGCGGCCTGCGTCGGTCGTATTCGCGAAGGCCGGCACCAGGGGCCCCACGCCGTGAGGCTCGATCCGCTCCGGGTCGATGTCATGGGAGAGCCGTAAGGCATCCACCACGGCGCGGGCCCGATCCTGCGACAGCTTGCGGTTGTAGGCGAACGTGCCCACCGAATCGGTGTGACCGACGACATAGAAGGCCTTTTCCGGATTGGCCTGCAGATAGGTCGCGATGGCGGCGAGCGCCTCTTCCGATTCCGCTTTCAGCGTCGCCTTGTCGTGGTCGAAGAGGATGCCGTCCAGGACGACCCGGCCATATTCGTCGATATCCGAGCCGATGGCTTCCGGGTCGATGCTGACGAGTCCCGTCTCCGCAGCCTCCACCTCGACGATGTCGATCAGTGTGCCGACGTAGTCCGCAGCATGCTGCTCGACGCTGATGACCGCGTACACGGTGCCGGCCGCCCGTTCCTTGCGCGCCACGATGGAGCCGGCGCCGCCGGCAGAGGCGGTACCGGCGAACAACGTGCCCACCTCGCCCGGTTTACCCGTCGGGTTCTCGCGGTAGAGCACGTCCATCCACTGGCGGCTGCCCGGCGCCACGCCCTTGCGATCCTCGGAGATGCCCTGGGCGAGAATCTCGAAGTCCTGCGCGGTCAGCGAATCGAGGTAATTCCGGTACACCTCGGAGAAAGAGCGATCCTCGCCCTGCAGGCGGTAGAAGCTGCGCGTCACCCGGCCCT
>CAYTXS010000375.1:0-2233 GCA_964441585.1 uncultured Thioalkalivibrio sp. | reverse complement strand
TCGTAGCGCTGCAAACTCTCGTTGCTCTCGACAATCGCCAGCGTGTCGCCTCGGGTCACCTCATCGCCCACCGCGACGCGAACCGCCCGGACGATGCCGGGGAAACGCGCCACGGGTCGGTACACGCGTTCCTCGTTAAGCCGCACGTGTCCGTACAGCGTCAGCGTTTCACGAATCTCCGCCGCCGCGGCAGCGGCCGTCCCGATGCCTGCGGCCGCGGCGACCTCCGCGCTGATCAAGGCACGATCTTCATGCGCCTCGTCTTCGTGGTGGCCGTGGTCGTGGCCGTGGTCGTCAGGACCGGCCTGGCCGGGAGAAGCGGGCCCGCAGACCAGGGCCGTCGCCAGGATGGCGCGCAGGAGCGCGTTGCAGCTCGTGTTGTTCATGGATTTGTCTCCGCGTGGGCAGGCAATGCCTGCGCCAGGATGGGCAGCCCGGTGAGCCGCTCCAGTTCGATCAGCAAGGTGTGGGCCTGCGCAAACGCCTCGATGGCGGCCCGCTCGACGTCCAGCAGCTGGCGGCGTGCGGCAGAAAGCTCGAGATAGGAAAACCGTCCCTCGCGGTAGCCCTGGTTCACCTGCGCCATCATCGCCTGCGCTTCGGGCAGGACTTCGGCCTGCAGCGCGGCCGCCTCAGTGCGGGCATGTACCAGTTCCTGGTAGAGCTCGAACAGCACCGCATGCGTCTCGATCCGTGCGCGGTCACGCTGCGCCTGCGTGATGCGCTGCTCGGCCCGCGCGGCCGCAATCCGGCCCTGGTTCCGGTCGGCGACAGGCAGGGGCATGCTGAACTGCAGGAGGAAAGCCTGGTCGGAGGTTTCCTCGAAATGGCGCACGCCGATACCGACGCGCAGGTCCTGGCGGGCATTGGCGCGCGCGAGTGCTTCTTGTGCGGCGGCGACGCGCTCGAGTGCCAGGTACCGCTGGATTCCCGGCGCCTCGTCTACCCGGACCAGGAAGTCATCGAGCGAGGGGACGCCGGGCAGTGCTTCCATGACCGCGAGAACGTCTCCGAAGCGGGCCCGTGTCTCTCCCCACGCGGCGGCCAGCCGGATGCGGGCGGTCGCCAGTTCATGCTCCGCATGTTCCCTGTCGATCTCGATCCGTGCACGCTCGATCCGCGCCTGGCTGAGTTCCGCGGCCGGGCTGCGACCGCTCGCCACGCGCTGCGCGGCAACTTCTTCCGTGGCGGCCGCCAGGGCCGACGCGCGGTGCGCCAGATCCAGCAGCGCCTGGTCGCGGGCGACGGTGACGAAGCGTCGCGCGGTTTCGGCAAGTACGTCCAACCGCGCCAGCTCGTAGTCGAAGCCGGTCAGTCTGCTTCCCGCCAGAGCCACCTCGCGGCGGTTGTCGCGCTTGTCGCCGAGCTCGATGACCTGGCTGAGCGCGAAGGTCAGGTTCATTGCCGAGGTGCCGGAGTAGACGCCGCTTCCACCGATGTTCTCGATTTCGGCCGCGAGTTCAGGGTTGGGCCCCAGACCTGCTTGCAGAACCCGTGCATCATCGGCGCGCTCCCGCCAGGGATATGTTGCGAGCGTGGGGCTGTCGGCCAGGGTCCTGGCCATGGCATCGCGGAGGCTGAGCGGGGCCGCCCGGTCTTCAGATGCGCAAAGGGGTGTGACCGGCGCCAGGGCCAGCAACAGGATGAGCGCCTGCGCGGGCGCACGCATAATTCTCGAGGGCAACATGGACTCCGCCTCTTGTCATGAACCAGGGAGCCGGACCTTGGGTCCGGCGGTGCCGAGTTCAGGCGTTGGGCGGCGGGACGGGTGGCGCGTGATCCAGCAAGGGCCGGAAGGGCAGCAGAACAGGCCGGTCAAAACGCGTTGGCGCAGGAACGGCGGGCGCCTGGTCGTGCCACAGTGCTGAATAGTGCGCGGCTGCGTGGCAACAATGCGGGATATGGACCTCGCCCGTATCATCGCCTTCGTCGGCGCAGTCGCCGTGGGCAGACTCCGCGACGGCGTCAGGGGCGCAGCACGCGTCCACCAGCGCACTCGAGACCGTCACGCTGAAACTGAGCAGCATGATCGCGAGGACGAGGCGCAGGAGGACGGGATGCATCGACGCATTCTATAAAGGTACTCATGCAAGCAGCAAGCGGGTGCAGGCGCCGAGTCGGTCGCCGCTGCGTGGCGCCGGTTCTCAAGTCCGTCGGCCCAGCCACAGCAGCGCAACGAGGACCAGCGTGAAGCCCGCCCATTGCCAGGCGTCCAGTGAAACACCGAGCAGTG
>CAYTXS010000374.1:0-2235 GCA_964441585.1 uncultured Thioalkalivibrio sp. | reverse complement strand
TACAAGGAGTTCGGTGTATTCACGCTGGATCCGGGCTTCGTCTCCACGGCCAGCTGCGAGAGCGCGATCACTTATATCGATGGCGACGAGGGCGTGCTCCTGTACCGCGGCTACCCGGTAGACCAGCTGGCGGAGCGCAGCAGCTTCCTCGAGGTGTCCTACCTGCTGTTGAACGGCGAGCTGCCGACCCGTGCCCAGCTGGAGAATTTCAACCACATCATCACGACGCACACGATGATCAACCAGACGTTGCTGCGTCACTTCAACGGCTTCCACCACAATGCGCACCCGATGGCCATGCTGGCCTCGGTGGTCGGTTCCATGTCGGCCTTCTACCATGACTCGACCGACATCGAGAACGCGCGGCATCGCGAGATTTTCGCCCACCGCATCATTGCGAAGATCCCGACGATCGCCGCCGCCGCCTATAAGCATTCGGTCGGCCAGCCTTTCATCTACCCGCAGAACGACCTTGATTACTGCGCGAACCTGCTGAACATGTTCTTCGCCGTGCCCTGCGCCGATTACCGCGTCGATCCGGTGGCCGCCGAGGCGCTGGACCTGTTGTTCATCCTGCACGCCGACCACGAGCAGAACGCGAGCACCTCCACCGTCAGGCTCGCCGGCAGCTCCGGCACGAATCCCTACGCGGCCATCGCCGCGGGCATCGCCACCCTGTGGGGCCCGGCACACGGCGGGGCCAACGAAGCCGTGCTGACGATGCTGGAAAAAATCGGCTCGGTGGACAACATTCCCAAGTACATCGCCAAGGCGAAAGACAAGGACGACTCCTTCCGACTGATGGGCTTCGGCCACCGTGTCTACAAGAATTTCGACCCGCGCGCCAAGCTGATCCGCACGATGTGCCACAAGGTGCTCAACCGGCTCGGGCACACTGATTCCCCGCTGTTCGAGCTCGCGCTGCGCCTCGAGGAGATCGCGCTCGAGGACGAGTACTTCATCGAGCGCAAGCTGTACCCGAACGTCGATTTCTATTCCGGCATCATTTACCGGGCGATCGGCATTCCGACCTCCATGTTCACGGTGATGTTCGCCATCGCGCGCACGGTCGGCTGGGTCGCCCACTGGCAGGAGATGATCACCGATCCGCAGCGGCGCATCGGGCGTCCCCGCCAGCTGTACACCGGGGCCGGCAGCCGCGACTACACGCCGATCGAGCGGCGCGGACTCTAGGGCTCGCCCTCGGCGGAACCGCCGTCCGGCCTCTCGTCGAGCAGTGCGGCCACCTCCGCACGCCGCGCGCGCCGCATCGGCCCGCCGCCGATGGGGCACAGCGGCGCTTCGCGCAGCCCGAGATCGGGGAACACCGTGGCCTCGATGGTGGCCTCCCCAAGTTCGAACTCGAAATTCGGGTAGCTGGCATGCTCGCCGCCCGCCAGGCGCACCCGCCGGTCCCCGGTGCGATAACGCACGGCACGCTCGATGAGCAGAAACGCCACCTCTTCCGGCGTCGGCGCGAACAGGTGTAGCGAGACGTCGCTGTGTGGCGTGGCGGTACCGGCCAGCACCGGCCCGACCAGCCGCGGCTTGAAGGGCGCCAGCAGGTCCATGGCCCGCAATGCCGTTTCGCGCAGGGCGCGGACGTTGTCCCGATGGGCACTGCCGCCGAACAGGCGCTGTTGCGCGGCGAGGGCTTCCGAGATCTCCTGGTTTGCCGGCAAGGCGTTCCGGTCCACGATACCGAGCCGGTCGGCCGCCTTGCGTTTGGCCAGCAGGAAGTCGCGCACGCCCTGCTCGCGCATGATCCTCGCAGCCTCTTCGGCCACCCGGCTGCGCAACTCGGTCGTCCTGTTCAGTGCACGTCTTGGCATGATCTTGCGTCTGTCAGAACAGCCTGTCTTCCTCGGCGTAGTCCCGCCCGTCCGGGAAATCGGCCTCGCCGGGTTCCGCGGGCGGGGGCACGCGCCCCACGCGGAAGGTCTCGAACAGGGTGCCCGGATCGCCTGCTCGGGCCAGGCGCCCCGTTTCTGCGGAGATCCGCACCGTCACGAGACCCGGGGGCTCGACGCTGCGGCTCGGCGGCGAGCCCTTCAGCGCCGGACCCATGAATTCGATCCACATCGGCAGGGCGGTGGAGGCGCCGGTTTCTCCTCGCCCGAGCGGGCGTTCCTGGTCGAAACCCACCCAGGCGGTAGCCACCAGGTCGCCATTGAAGCCGGCGAACCAGGTGTCGCGGCCGTCGTTGGTCGTGCCGGTCTTGCCGGCGAGATCGCT
>CAYTXS010000373.1:0-2236 GCA_964441585.1 uncultured Thioalkalivibrio sp. | reverse complement strand
TCACGCCGAATGCCGGCATCAACTCCATCGGCTTTTACATCACCGACCCGAACGATTCCGGCGGCCGCTTCACCTTCAACACGACCACCGGCACCGAAAGCGTGGATTTCGGCAGCATCTTCGGTGGCGGATTGTCCAATGGCCGGGCCTTCTACCTCACCTTCACCTCGGCCGACGACATCACGGGCCTCACAATCTACTCGAACAACCGGGACGACGGGTTCGGCATCGATGACGTGACGATCGGCGTGCCGGAGCCGGGCACCCTGGCGCTGCTGGGCATGGGCCTGCTGGGCGCCGGCCTGGCGCGTCGCCGCCGCGCCGCTTAAAGCGCAAGCGCGCGATTCGCAAGACAAGCCCCGGCGGAGGAATCCGCCGGGGCTTTTTCGTGGGCGAGGCGCCGCGCTGGAGCAGAGTGCGGCGCGAGCGGCGGTGGGAGAACTGTTGCCTTCGATCTTCGACGAGTGCCGTCAACGATGCCCGGCGCTAATCAAGGCGTCTGTTCAGCGCCCCTGGGCGCGTTTGGTCCTGCCTCTGGTCCGTCTGCGTTCGCCTGTGATCCTTCGGCCTGCAAGCCCGCGACCTCGGCACGATAACGCGGCAGGGAATCGGGATAGTTTTGCTGCAGGAAGGCCACCAGCCCCTCGCGCACGTGGCAGCGCAGCCGCCAGCCCGCCCCGGACTCGCGGGAGCTGACCAGTGCGCGAATCTCCAGCGTCGTCGGACGCGCCTCGAAGGCGACGATCTCGGCGACCCGGCCGTCCCAGTCCGGGTGCCCGTCCACCAGTTCCTTGAGCCGCTCACGCAGCGCATCCAGCGGCACACGATAGTCCACATGCAGGAACACCGTGCCGAGAATCTCGGAGGTCGTGCGCGTCCAGTTGGTGAAGGGCTTCTCGAGGAAATAGATGATCGGCAGCACGAGGCGCCGTTCGTCCCAGATCTTCACCACGACATAGGTGAGGGTGATTTCCTCGATGCGTCCCCATTCGTTTTCCACCACCACCACGTCGTCGAGCCGGATGGGTTGCGTCACGGCGATCTGGAAGCCGGCGATCAGGTTGCCGAGGGTGCGCTGGGCCGCGAAACCGATCACCAGGCTGGCGATACCGGCGGAGGCGAGCAAGCCGCGGCCGAACTGCCGAAAGCCATCGAATTGCAGCAGGATGGCGGCGCCGGCGAGCAGCCAGATCGCCAGCGCGAGGACGCGCCGGAGAATCCGGAACTGCGTATGGATCTTGCGTGCCCGCAGGTTGTCCGCGACATCCAGCTGCACGCGATGCAACAGGGCGTCCTCGAGGACGTAAACAAGGCGCACCAGCAAGAGGCCCATGCCGGCGATCAGCAGCGTGACCAGCAGCGGTCGCGGCCAGCCGGCCTCATTGGCGTGCGTCGCGGCGGGCAAGGCGAGATAGACGCCGAGCAACGGCAAAAACCAGCCCAGCACGCCCAGCAGGCGGCGCCGCAACGTACTGACCAGGAACACGTCGGTGAAGGCGTGCTTCGAGACGATGCCGATGACAATGCGCGCGATGAAACCGGCGGTCGCGCCGGCGGCGAGGATCAAGAGGCTTTCGGCCCAGGGCCGCGCGCCGCCCCACAGGGAGTTCAGGAACTCGTTCAGATCAGGCATGGCTTCACCGGCTTCATGGATTCTTTACTGCAGGCATCGACGAGCGAAAAGCTTAGCAGGGCAGGCGCGGCTTCGTTTGCCGCAGGTGACGACCCGCGTGCAACGCAGGTTGGATACGCTGGCGAAACGCCTTAATATCGAGCGGTTAGCGCATTGATGCGTAGAACAAGAGTCAACAAGGACAAAGGGGATCGAACATGAGCAAATTGGCGGAAATCGAAGGGATTGGCCCGGTCTGCGCGGCCAAGCTGGAAGCGGCGGGCGTGAAGAACCAGGCCCAGCTGCTCGCGGCGGGCGCGACGCCGAAGGGACGCAAGGAACTCGCCACGAAGTGCGACCTCAGCGGCAAGCTGATCCTGAAGTGGATCAACCGCGCGGACCTCGCCCGGGTGAAGGGCATCGGCGAGGAATACGCCGACCTGCTGGAGCATGCCGGTGTCGATACCGTACCTGAGCTGGCCCAGCGTCGGCCGGACAACCTGCACAAGAAGATGGTCGAGGTGAACGAGGCGAAGAAGCTGGTGCGCGCGTTGCCGACCGAGGCCGCGGTGACGAAGTGGGTCGCCCAGGCCAAGACCCTGCCGCGCGCCGTCAACTACTGAG
>CAYTXS010000372.1:0-2241 GCA_964441585.1 uncultured Thioalkalivibrio sp. | reverse complement strand
CCGAACAGTGCATCGAGTACGGCACGCAGATGGTCGGCGGCGTGACGCCCGGCCGTGGCGGCGAGACGCACCTCGGCTTGCCGGTGTTCGACACCGTGCACGACGCCGTCAAGGAGACCGGGGCGGACGTCAGCATGATCTATGTGCCGGCGCCTTTCGCCGCCGACGCCATTCTCGAGGCGGCCGACGCCGGCGTCGGCCTCGTGGTGTGCATCACCGAGGGCATTCCGGTGCTGGACATGGTCAAGGTCAAGGCGGCGCTGAAGGATTACAGCTGCCGGCTGATCGGGCCGAACTGCCCCGGCATCATCACCCCCGGAGAGGCAAAAATCGGCATCATGCCCGGCTTCATCCACCAGCCCGGCAAGGTCGGCATCGTGTCGCGCTCCGGCACCCTGACCTACGAGGCGGTCTACCAGACGACCAAAAACGGCCTCGGCCAGTCCACCTGCGTGGGGATCGGCGGCGACCCGGTGCGGGGGATGAACTTCATCGACTGCCTGGCCCAGTTCGAAATGGACGAGCAGACCGAGGGCGTGCTGATGGTCGGCGAGATCGGCGGCAGCGACGAGGAAGCCGCGGCCGAGTTCATCGCGGAGCACATGTCCAAGCCCGTGGTCGCCTACATCGCCGGCGTCACCGCGCCGCCCGGCAAGCGCATGGGCCATGCCGGCGCCATCGTCTCCGGCGGCAAGGGCACGGCGGACGAGAAGTTTCGCGCCCTCGAGGCCGCAGGCGTGAAGACCGTGCGTTCACCGGCGGAGCTCGGCAGCGCCATCCTCGAGCGGCTGGACTGACGAAGGGGGCACGCCGCCTGGCAGTGCCCGCCCCACGGATGACCGACCGGTTGCGCATCGCCCTGGCCCAGACCAATCCCGTCGTCGGCGACGTGGAAACGAACGTCACGCGGATGCTCGAGGTCTGCAGGCGGGCCCACGCCGCCCTGCGCGCAGACCTGGTGGTGTTCCCGGAACTCGCCTTGTGCGGCTATCCGCCGGAAGACCTGCTGTTCCACCGCGGCTTTGCGCGCGACGTGGCGGAGGCGCTGGACCGCCTGGCGCGCAATCTCGACGGCATGTCGGTGCTGGTCGGCTACCCCGAGTACGACGGCGAGAAGCTGCACAACAGCGCCATCCTGCTGCGCCCTGATGGCCCGCCGGTGATCTATCGCAAGCAGGTGCTGCCCAACTACGGGGTGTTCGACGAGAAGCGCTATTTCGAGCCGGGCACCGAGACCTGCGTGGTCGAGGTGAAGGGCGTGTGTCTCGGCATCACAATCTGCGAGGATCTTTGGGATCCCGAGGTCGCACGGCGGACCGCGGCGGCGGGCGCCGAGGTGCTCCTGTCGATCAACGGCTCGCCCTACGACACGGGGAAGCTGGCGCGCCGCCAGGGCGTGCTCGAGGCGCGCGTGGCCGAGACCGGCCTGCCGATCCTCTACGTGAACATCGCCGGGGGGCAGGACGAACTGATTTTCGACGGCGGCTCGATGGCGCTCAGCCGCGAGGGCGAGCTCGTGTATCGCGCGCCGTTTTTCACCGAGGCGCTGGAACTCGTCGAGATCGAGCAGGGCGGCCGGGTGGTCCCCGCGCAGGTGTCGCGCACGCCGGAGTTCGTCGAAGGCGTGTACCGCGCACTGGTGCTGGGCGTGGCCGATTACGTCAACAAGCACAACTTTCCCGGCGTCGTACTCGGGTTGTCCGGGGGGATCGACTCGGCGCTCACGCTCGCGGTCGCCGTGGACGCGCTGGGGCCCGAACGGGTGCGTGCCGTGATGATGCCGTCGCGCTACACCTCGCAGATGAGCCGCGACGACGCCGAGCGCCAGGCGCGCACGCTCGGCGTGCGTTACGACGTGGTGTCCATCGAACCGATTTTTGACGGCGCCCGCGAGGCACTCGCGGAGGTGTTCGCCGGCATGCCGGAGGACGTGACCGAGGAAAACATCCAGGCGCGCTGCCGGGGGATGATCCTCATGGCGTTGTCGAACAAGTTCGGCGTCATGCTGCTGACCACTGGCAACAAGAGCGAGATGGCGGTCGGCTACGCGACGCTGTACGGCGACATGGCGGGCGGTTTCGCCCCCCTGAAGGATTGCAGCAAGACGCTGGTCTACCGGCTGGCCGAGTACCGCAATCGCCACGTCGAAGTGATTCCGCGCCGCGTCATCGAGCGGCCGCCCTCGGCCGAATTGCGGCCGGACCAGAAGGACACCGATGCCCTGCCGCCCTACGACGTGCT
>CAYTXS010000371.1:0-2245 GCA_964441585.1 uncultured Thioalkalivibrio sp. | reverse complement strand
AGGAAGGCAACGCGATCGTCATCGCCATCGAGGACGACGGCAAGGGCATGGACCCTGATGTTTTGCGCCGCAAAGCCGTCGAGAAAGGACTGTATTCTGCCGATGCGGCGCACCGTCTCAGCGATACCGAGGCATGGGACCTGATTTTCATGGCCGGATTCTCGACCTGCGCCAAGGTCAGCGATGTCTCGGGCCGCGGGGTCGGTATGGACGTGGTGCGCACTGCCATCGCCCGGCTGAACGGCAATATCTCGATCGAATCGAAAGCGGGCGTCGGTACCCGGCTGGAAATCAGGTTGCCCCTGACGCTGGCGATTTTCCCAACGCTACTCGTGAAAGTGAGCGAGCGGCGCTACGCCCTGCCCCTGGCAGGGGTCCGCGAACTGCTGGAACTCGACAACTGCCGAACCCGGCGGGTTGAGGGTCGCGAGGTCGTGATGCTGCGCGACGAGACGATGCCGCTGCACTGGCTGTCGGACTGGTTTGCCCCCGACAGGCCGCGGATCGACTCCCATCACGCCGTGGTGGTTGATCTCGGCGCGGGGGATCTCGTGGCACTGGTCGTGGATGAACTGCTCGGCCAGGAAGACGTCGTCATCAAGCCGCTCGGCAGCGTGCTGGAGGGCTTGCCGGGCTTTGCCGGCGCGACCATCACCGGCGACGGGAGTATTGCCCTCATTCTTGACGCGCGCTCTCTCGTCGCCCGCCACGGCGAGCCGACGACTGCGCCGGCACGGGAGGCCTCGTGAGCGCCACCGGCGAATCCGTCGGCGCCGGCCTGCAGGCGGGTGACGAGCAGGCGCCTGCCAAGGAAGCAGGCGACGCCAAGGGCGGTCTGGATGTGCTCAGCATCGCCGGAATGATCGCTGCCCTTGTCGCCATTGTCGGCGGCAGCATCCTCAAGGGCAGCGGACTCAGTGCGCTCCTCAATCCGGCCGCCTTCGTCATCGTCATGGTCGGCACGTATGCGGCCGCCATGCTGCAGGTGCGCGTGGAGACTTTCCGCCACAGCCTGAAGATGTTCCGCTGGATCATCTACACGCCGGTCACGGATCCCGAAGAGGCGATCAAGAAGATCATCAACTGGAGCCAGGTGGCGCGCAAGGAAGGCCTCCTCGGGCTCGAGACCACGGCGGAGGAAGAGACGGACGCCTTTCTGCAGAAAGGGCTGCAGCTGCTGGTCGACGGCAGCGAGCCCGAGGTGCTGCGCTCGATCCTGGAGGTCGACATCGCCACCCGCGAGGAATACGACACCAAGGGCGCCAAGGTCTACGAAAGCCTGGGCATCTATGCGCCGACGCTCGGTATCATCGGCGCCGTGCTCGGCCTGATCGCCGTGATGGGCAACCTGGCCGATCCCAGCAAGCTGGGCCCGGGCATCGCCACGGCCTTCACCGCCACGATTTATGGCATCGCCAGCGCCAATCTCTTTTTCCTGCCGGTGGCCAACAAGCTCAAGACCGCCGTCGCGACCGGCACGACGTACAGGGAAATGCTGGTCGAGGGCCTGGTGTCGATCGCGCAGGGTGAGAACCCCCGCAACATCGAGACCAAGCTCAACGGCTACCTGAGCACGGGCTGAGCCATGGGCCGCAAGAAGCGCAAGGAAGATCACGTCAACCACGAGGCCTGGGCCATTCCTTACGGCGATCTCGTGACCTTGCTGCTCGCATTTTTCGTCGTCATGTACGCGGTGTCTTCCGTCAACGAGGGCAAATACCGTGCCTTGTCGGATTCGCTGGTCGCCGCTTTCCGCGGCGCGCCGCGCACCATGGAGCCCGTCCAGGTCGGCGCCTTCCAGGTGCGCGCGGACGAGGAGATCCAGACCGGGTTACCGCGCACCCTGGTGCCGCTCGAGGTCGATCGCAACGAGGGTATCGCGGAAAGCGGCGAGGACGTAACCGGGCGAAGCCGACGCGGGCAGGGCACGGAAATGGCCGAGGGACTCGGCCCGGGGGACGGCTCGGGAGCTGAGGGCAGCCGGGACGGGGACGGCGGCGACGAAAACTCCTGGGTCCTGATCGAGCGGCTCGAGGACGAGGTGCTCGAGGCGATGGCACCGCTCATCGATGCCGAGATGATCAGCGTCCGGCGCGTCTCGTACTGGCTCGAAGTCGAGATCAACACGAATTTCCTGTTTGCCAGCGGCAGTGCGACGGTGGCGTCCAGCGCCTTGCCTGCGATCCGCCAGCTCGGCGGTCTGTTGGACGATGCCGGGGTGCGCCTGCAGGTCGAAGGACACACC
>CAYTXS010000370.1:0-2256 GCA_964441585.1 uncultured Thioalkalivibrio sp. | reverse complement strand
CCAGCTCGGGCAAGAGCGACTTGGCGGCCGCACCCGGCTCCGTTTTGTGGACGTAGACATACGACCCCTTCGCTTCCGCCTGTTCCACGAGGGCGTCGCAGTCGACGCCGGCGGAGGCCGCGAATTTTTCCGCCGCACGCGTCCAAGCGCCGTCCACGCGCGCCACCCGCATGGGCGGCCCCCGCAGGGCGACCGCCTGGTCGGCCTGGCGCGTTTCCAGCCGCTGCACTTTCACGGCAAGCCGCCGTGGCGTGGCAAATGCTTCGACCTCCCCGTGGCTCAGGCGTCCCTCGGCAAGCCGTGCCACGAGGCCGTCGCGAAACGCCGCGGACAAGGCCGGCAAGGCCTTGGGCGGCAGCTCCTCGGTACCGAGTTCGACCAGGAAGTCCGCGCGTTCAGTCATGCGGACCTCCCGACGCGGCCTGGATCATGGGGAACCCGAGCGCTTCGCGCGAGGCGAAGTAGGACGCCGCCACGCCGCGCGCCATGGCGCGCACACGCAGAATGAAACGTTGCCGCTCGGTGACCGAAATCGCGCCGCGCGCGTCCAGCAGGTTGAATGCGTGCGAGGCCTTCAGAACCTGCTCGTAAGCAGGCAACGCCAGCCCGTCAGCCAGCAGTGATTCACAGGCCGTCTCGTGTTCGTCGAATTGCCGGAACAACACAGCGACGTCGGCGAGCTCGAAGTTGTAGCGCGACATCTCCACCTCGTTCTGGTGATAGACGTCGCGATACGTCACCCGGCCCAGCGGACCGTCCGACCAGCAGAGATCGAAGACGCTGTCCACGCCCTGCAACACCATGGCGATGCGTTCCAGTCCGTAGGTGATTTCGCCGGTCACGGGGCGGCAGTCCAGCCCGCCGACCTGCTGGAAATAGGTGAACTGGGTGATTTCCATGCCGTTCAGCCAGACCTCCCAGCCGAGCCCCCAGGCACCGAGCGTCGGCGACTCCCAGTTGTCCTCGACGAAACGGACGTCGTGCACGAGCGGATCGATGCCGAGGGCGCGAAGGGAATCGAGATAGAGCGCCTGGATTTCCAGGGGCGAGGGCTTGATGACCACCTGGAACTGGTAATAGTGTTGCAGGCGAAACGGATTATCGCCGTACCGCCCGTCCGTGGGACGGCGGCAGGGCTGCACATAAGCGGCGCTCCACGGCTCCGGGCCGATGGCTCGCAGGAACGTCGCGGGATGAAAGGTCCCGGCGCCCACTTCGAGATCCAACGGTTGCATCAGGACGCAGCCGGCCCCGGCCCAGTAGCGTTGCAGCTCGAGCAGCAGATCCTGGAAGGTGGCGGGCGGCGTGCCGAGTTCCGCGGCGGCCATGGCTGTCCCCGTGCTGGCGAAGCGCGCAAGTATAACTCAGCGTCACACGCCGCCGGAGCGAGCTATTCTGGTGCAGAGGATCTGCCGTGACGCACCAGGCTGGTGCGCTTCGCGGGCGCCCGATGACCGCCCCGTAGTCCAAGCGCTTGAATTCTCATGCGCCGCCGAGGATCGGTCGGCTGGCACGGTTCCTGCAACGCAACACGTAGACCAGTTCCAAGTTCGCCCGCCGAACCCCGGCATGCAGTCCGGGGAGACGGGCCCCATCGCATCCAGACTCGGAGGAATGACCTGATGAAAGCGAAAGATGTGCTCGAGCTCATGAGTGAAAAGGAGGTCGCCTTCGTGGACCTGCGCTTCACCGACACCAAGGGCAAGGAGCAGCATGTAACCCTGCCGGCGAGCAAGGTCGATGCCGACATGTTCGAAGAAGGCAAGATGTTCGACGGTTCGTCCATCGCCGGATGGAAGAGCATCAACGAGTCCGACATGATTCTCATGCCGGATCCTGCCACGGCCGTAGTCGATCCGTTTTCGGAGGACACGACCGTCAACATCACCTGCAACGTGGTCGAGCCGTCCACGATGCAGGGCTACGAACGCGACCCCCGCTCCCTCGCGCTGCGCGCCGAGGCCTACCTGAAATCCACCGGTATTGCCGACGTGGCCTACTTCGGCCCCGAGAATGAGTTCTTCATTTTCGACGACGTCCGCTGGAGCTCGGAGATGAAAGGGGTCTCCTACCAGATCGATTCCTCCGAAGCCGGCTGGAATTCCGAGAAGATCTACCCGGACGGCAACTTCGGCCATCGCCCCACCATCAAGGGCGGTTACTTCCCGGTGCCGCCGGTGGACTCGCTGCACGATATCCGCTCCGCCATGTGCCTCGTGCTCGAGGACATGGGACTCGATCCCGAGGTGCATCACC
>CAYTXS010000369.1:0-2258 GCA_964441585.1 uncultured Thioalkalivibrio sp. | reverse complement strand
CGCTCAGTCCGCGACCTGGTATTTCTCCTCGAGCGCCGCGTAGCGCGGGTCGCTGCGGATCCCGTCGAAGGCGGGGTTCAGCCGCACCACGTGCCAGCTGATGCCCGCCGGCCTTTCCAGCGTGCTCGCGAGATGACCGAAGGCCAGGTCATGCTCGCCGAACATGGCGAACGCCTCCGCCCGGAAAGTGTCAGCTTCGGCGTCGAAAATCGCATCGGGCCGCCGCAGCCTCTCCGCTGCGGCAAAATGCGAGAGCGCCTTTTCACGGTCCCCCAGAGCAAGGAACGAGAACGCCAGGTCGCGGTGCACCAGCGAGTATTCGTCGTGCCCGATAAGGAAGGTCTCGAGGTGTCGCCTGTAGGCATCCGCCTCGGCCCGCATCCGTTCCTCGTCGCCCGTTTCGTGCAGCAGGATGATTGCCGTCAGCCAGTTTTCGTCCGGCCCGGGCTTCGAGGTCTCCGGCCCGTAGGCCTCCAGGAGCGCCAGGGCATCCCCGGGGCGGCCCTCTAACCGGCGGAGGTGGGCCAGGAATGTGGCACCACGGCCGGTCTCGTGCAGGCGGTCCACGAATTCGCGCGCCGCTGAGAGGTCGCCACAGCAGCCAATACGCAGCAGTGCGAGATACCCGAGATAGGTGTCGCGGTCACCGCTGATAGCCAGCGCGCGCTCGAGCGCCGGCGCGGCCTGGTCCCACTGGCGCAGCTGGGTATGGAAGTTTGCCAGTTCCATCGCGACGAAACCGTTGCGCGGATCCAGTTCGAGGGCCCGCGACAGGTCGGCCACCGCCTGCTCCCAGTTGCCGGCGCGACGGTTGAACCAGCCGCGCGATGCCATCCAGTCCCCGTTGTTGGGAAAACGATCGATCAGGGGCTCGATCAACTCCAGCGCCACGTCGTAATCCGCCTGCACCCAGTAGTAGTAGTGTGCCTCGGCGTAGTCCGCCTCCGGCAGACCCGGCTCGAGCTCGCGCGCTCTCGCGATCGCTTCGCGGGCGCTGGCGATGAGCGGCTCATCCTGCGGCGTGATGCCGTCCGACCACGCCGCCAGCAGCCGGGCAAACCCGAGCCACCCCCAGGCCTCCGCAAATTGCGGATCGAGCGCGACGGCGTCCTCGAACTTGCGCACCGAGAGCTTGCGCGCATCCGGATCATAGACATAGGTGTTGAGCCGCGCCTGCAGGAAGGCCTCGTAGGCGCCCTGGCTCGACGTGGGCGCCTGGGCCAGTTGGGCCGCTTCCTCCGCGCTCAGGGTCGCTTTCAGCGCGGTGGCGATGGCCATCGCGATCTCCGCCTGGATCTCGAAAATCGCGTCCGGCGTCAGCTCGCGTTCGAAGGTCTCGGCCCACAGGTGCTCATCGGTGACGGCGTCGATCAGCTGCGCGTTGATGCGCACGCGCCCGCCCGCCTGCTGCAATCCGCCCTCGAGGATGTGGCCGGCGCCGAGCTCCTCGCCGATCTGGCGCATGTTCTTGGTGGTGTCGAGATATTCCATCACCGAGGTGCGCGAGACCACGCGGAAGATTTCGAGCTTGGCGAGCTGGGTCAGCAGGTCGTCGTGGATGCCGTCGGCGAGAAACCGCCCTTCCTCGCCGCCCATGCTGCGCGCGGCGAACGGCAGCACCGCCACCACCGGCACGGTGTCCTCCGGCATGGACTCCGCACCAGCGTCGGAGGGCGCCGCCAAAGTGCCCGGCTCGCGCGAGGCGGGCGTGACCGCCGCCGGTGGCTGGGTCGTCGCGACGGCCGCCGGCTGCAATGCGCTGGCGGGCGGCTCCGTGCGCGAAGACATGAAACGGTCCGCGAGGAACATGCCCATGGCCGCCAGCAGCAGCACGATCACCGCGAGGTTGAGCTTCTTGGCGGTATGCGCCACGGCCGATTCCTCGGCGCTCACGTCGGATTCGCGCTTCAGGCCCTCCGGCGTCAGCTCGTAGACCCAGGAGAAGACCAGCGCCGGCAGGAGCCCGACGACGAACATCGTGACCACTAGCTTCAATACCCAGGCCGGCGCCTCGAAGGCATCGGCGGCGATCTCCATGACCTGGATAACCACCCACGCCGCGACGACGTAGGCCAGGCCCACGCGAATGACATTGCGGCGTTTCAGTTCAGCAAAGAACGACATCGGTCAAGCAGCGCGGCGGCAGAGTTGGCGTGATGATGCGTCAGTGCGGGTTGATTGTCGAACCGACCAAAAGGATGGCATGGTGCGACCAGGAATCATGACGACGAGGTAGAGATGCAGATCACCGTACTTGG
>CAYTXS010000368.1:0-2272 GCA_964441585.1 uncultured Thioalkalivibrio sp. | reverse complement strand
ATCAGCCACCCCACGGTGCGCGGATCGAGGTTGGCGGTCGGCTCGTCGAGCAGCAACACCTCGGGCTCGATCGCCAGCAGGCATGCAAGGCAGAGGCGCTGCTTTTCGCCGCCGGATAATTGCGCGGGCGAGGCATCGAGCCGGGTGTCGAGCCGCATGAATTCCGCCCAGCAGCGGACGCGTTCGCGAGCATCGGCCTCGGAAAGGTGGCGCAGCCCGAAACCGATCTCCGCGGCGACCGTCGGGTTGAACAGCATGGCCTCCGGATGCTGGAACATCAGCGCGACACGCCGGCGGAAGTCGCGCGCGAATTCCGCTCGTGCCAGCCGCGCCGCATCGAGCGGCTCCCCGCCGAAGCGTAACAAGCCGCTGGAGGGCATGACCAACCCGTCGAGGAGCTTCAACAGGGTCGTCTTGCCGCAGCCGTTCGTGCCGAGCAGCACGACGCGCTCGCCTGACATGATCTCCAGGTCGAGGCCGTCGAGCGCCTTGCCGCTGTCGGGATACTCGACCGAAACCTTCTCCAGGCCGAACAACGCCTCAGTCATCCAGCGCACCCCGCGAACGCATTCCCTGGGTCACCGCCTCGGCGTTGTACACGGCCTTGTCGAGCACGGCCAGCCCGAGCGCGCCCCCGGCCCGGTACCGTTGCCGCAGCGTCGGCGCTATCGTACTGCGGCTTTTCACAGCGTCGCGGTACTCGCCCGCAAGCCGGCGGAGGGTTGCCACCTGGACCCGGAGGATGCTCAGCCAGCGCTGTGCACGCGGCCAGCCCTGCAAAGCCAGTTCGATCCGCACGTCGCGCAGCATCCAGCTGGTCAACAACGCCAGGAGGAACACGCGCAGGTTCAACAACAGCAAAAAACCCCAGGCCGGGGCGCCGGTCAGCCAACTCATCAGCAGATAACCGATCGAGATCAGCAACAGGATCGGCAGGACCGCGCGCAGGGAACGCAGCAACAGGGCGACCCGTCCCCCGCCCGAAAAGAGGACCACCACCGCACACCCGGCCGCAAGCCAGGCAGGCTCATGCACCAGCGTCGCCACCACCACGGCAGCCAGCCAGGCGAACAATCCGGCGCGCGGGCTCCCTTTCGGCCTCACCCGCGCACCGCCAGCCATCGTCTTCGCCGCGCGTGACGGAAGATCAACAGCGTCAGGGCCGCCTCGCCGGCGCCGATCAGCGCATGAGGAATCAGCAGCGCCGGCAACGTCACGGCCGGGCCGAAGGGAAAGAAGCGTGGCGTGCCGTCCGGTGCATGCGCGAGCCAGGGCTGCATGCCCAGCACCAGCGCAAGTATCAGCGCCGACGTCATGACCGAACCCCACACGGCGAGTAAAACGGCCGGCGTCTCGCCGAGAAACCCGAGTCCCCGGTAGAGGGCAACGGCGGTCCATGCACCCACGAAACCGATCGCCAGCGCATTGACCGGCAACGCCGTGATACCGCCCGCGCCGACTACCACGGCCTGCAGCAGCAGTACCAGGCTGTAGGCCATGAACGCCGTCCACGGACCGAACACCAGCGCCAGCAGGCTCACCCCGACGGCATGCCCGGACGTGCCGCCGGGTAACGGCAGCATCACCGTGGAGAGCAGGAACGCGAGCGCCGTGAACACCGCCAGGCGTGGCAGCATCTCGTCCCCGAGCCGGTCGCGGAGGCGGCGCCCGGCGACGAGCCACAATGGCGCCGCGAGCGCCAAGGCGGGCAGGTAGGTCTGCGGCGAGATCAGGCCGTCAGGAATATGCATGCAGATCAGGCCGCGGGAGGCGGCCGCGCGCGCCACTGCCGCCAGATCATCAGCAGACCGAAAGCGCCGAGCACGTAGCCGAGCGCGGCGATTACGCGCGACCAGTGGCCATGTGCATCGCCGTGCGTGCCCTCTACGGCAAGAACTTCGCCGGCGCCGTCCACCTCGAGCGTGATCGTCGCCCCGTGGCCGTCCGCGGAAATCACGCGCAGCTTCCAGGCCCCGGGCCGGTCCGGCCGGAACATCACTTCGCCGAGCGCATTGACACGACCCGACTGAAACGCCGTCTCTTCGCCGGGCGCGAACACTTCGTAAGGCTCGAACCAGGGTGATTCGTCGCCCCCGGCAAACGTCAGCCGCACGATGACCGCCTCGCCGTCCAGGAACTCGTGCAGCAGGGCATGGCCATGCGCCACGGGCACCCACAGGCAACACATGACGGCAAGACCGAGCAAGAAAAAACGCAGCCGTTGTGGCATTCAGCGCACCTCCAGCGTGAGGGTCGCATTGTAATTGTTCTG
>CAYTXS010000367.1:0-2275 GCA_964441585.1 uncultured Thioalkalivibrio sp. | reverse complement strand
TGACCTTGGCGATGATGCTGGTGGCCCAGGCCTTGAGGTCGCGCCGCGTGCCGCGCGCCACGAAAGCGCCGAATTCAGCGTTGCCGAGGCGGCCGTACAGGTCACGAGACTTCGCGGAATCGCGCAACAGGTCGGCGAGTCCGGCGAGGACGATGTCCATCCCGCGCGTGCCGACCTGGCGCTGCACTTCATGGAACCCGTCGAGCCGGAGCAGCACGAGCGCCTGAACGCCCGCCGGCGGATCCGCGGCGAGCCGCTCCTCGAGGCACTTCAGCAGGTGCAGGCGGCCGTAGAGCCCGGTTCCCGGATCGAGGCGCAGCGCCGCGCCGAGCCGTTCTTCCAGCGCCTCGTCGTCTTCTTCAGGGCGCGCCGGGATGCGCACGCGGACGCACTGCTCCTCGTCGAAGCTTGCGGGCTCCATCTCGAGCAGCAGCGCCATCGGCTTGTCGTGTCGCGTGATCCCGGTGGCCTTGATGCCTTGCGGCGGCCAGCGCCCCTGCGCGCAGGCGACGAGCGCGCCCTTGATCGCCGGCTGGTCGTCGGGCGCGAACAGGTCCATGAAGGTGAGCCCCGGAAGCTCCGACTCGTCCTCGAAACCGAACTGCTGGGTCCAGGCGCGATTGGCGTCCAGCACGATGCCTTCGCCGACATGGGCAATGGCATCGGCGGTGCCCGCCACCACGCGCCGCAGCTGCTCGCGATAGGTGGACGCGCTGCTGATGGCGCCGCGCAGCGCACGATCCAGCCGGCCGAGGCGCAGCGCGCGATCGAAGATCGCGGCGAGCCGGTCGGGCCGCTCGAGCGTGGCCGCGTCCTGGGCACCGGAGCCGATGTCGTCCGCGATGACCCCCTCGTCAACGGCCTCGCGGCAGCTGATCAAGGGGAGCTCCAGGCCGGCGGCCTCCAGCACGGCGGCCGCCGTGATCAGCAGGTTCTCGCTCTCGTCGGCAAACACCACCAGCAATTCACAGCCGGCTTCGCCAAGCTGCTCGGCCAGGTCGCCGGCGTCATCCAGGCGCAGCACGTGCGCCGCGCGCCCGCTGTTGCGCAGCACGCGATTGATGGCCTCGGCATTGTCCTCATGCCGGCTGAGCACGATTACCGGGACGGCGGTCGTCTCGCTCAAGTAGGGTTCCTCGCTGCCCCGGGCAGGTTCGACCGCAGGTGCGACCAGCGCCGCATTCTAGCACCCGTCCAAGGGATCGCCAGCCGTCCCGACAGGAGACTTGGACCGGGCGCCTGGGATTTCACGCACCAGCCGAGGGACTAGATAGCCCGGCAGCCGCTCTTGCAGGCCCGCATGCAGTCGCACAGCCCTCTCGGTGGCCGTGTCAAAGTACGCGGTGCCTGCAACCCGGTCGAGCAGGTGGAGATAGTAGGGCAGGATCCCGGCATCGAAGAGGCGGGTGGACAACTCTGCGAGCACGGACTCGTCGTCGTTGACGCCTTTCAGCAGCACAGACTGGTTCAGCAGCGTGACTCCGCTGCCTGCCAGGGCACCGCAGGCCGCGCGGACGTCCGCGGACAGTTCCCGCGGGTGGTTCACATGCAGCACGACCACGACCCGCCAGGGCAGTGCCCCGAGCCAGTCCAGCAGCGGGCCGTCGACCCGCGCCGGCAGCACGACCGGCGTGCGGGTGTGAATTCGCAGACGGCTTATGCCGGGCAATGCGCCGAGCGCCGTGCTGATGCGGGCCAGGCGCGCCGTGGGCAGGGCCAGGGGGTCGCCGCCCGAGAGGATCACCTCCTCGAGGCCGGGCGTCGCCGCCAGGGCGGCGATGGCGTCCCGGAGCCGGGCCGGCGTAAGGGTGCCTTCGCCATACGGAAACTCGCGCCGGAAGCAATAGCGACAGTTCACGGCGCAGCCACCGGTGGTCATCAGCAGCGCGCGGCCTTCGTACTTGCTCAGCACGCCGGGGACCTGCAGCGCGCATAGGTCGCCGACCGGGTCGGGACCGAAGCCGGCATGGGCCTCGAGCTCTGCAGCCACGGGCAGTACCTGCATCAGGAGCGGGTCGCGAGGGTCGCCGGGTCGCATGTTCGCCAGGTAGGCGCGCGGCACGCGCAGCCCGAATCGGTCGGCCGCCCGCCGCGCCGCGGGTAGCAGGGCAGGATCCAGCTCGAGCAACTGCAGGAGCTCCGCCGGGTCGGTGACGGATTCCGCCAGTTCCCGGCGCCACGGTTCGAAGTGACGCGCCGCCGTGTCGGGCGGTATCATGGCCGGATTAGCTGCAAGGCTTTCCACGTACGCCCCATCCGCTGGTGAATTAATGGC
>CAYTXS010000366.1:0-2275 GCA_964441585.1 uncultured Thioalkalivibrio sp. | reverse complement strand
GGCAATGACGCTGCGCAGCACGTCCAGACTCTCGGCGTCCAGGTGATTGTCGATCTCGTCCAGCAGCAGCACGCTGGGTTCGGGCCACAGCGCCCGCGCCAGCGCCAGGCGCTGACGCTCTCCGCTGGACAGGTTGAGGCCGGCCTCCGCGATGCGGGCCGGCGAATCGCTGTCGTTCTCAACGAGATGCTCCAGCCGGCAGCGCCGCATCAGCGTGCGGAACGCCTCCGCCGTCATGCCCCGACTGCGATAACTCGCATTGCGACGCACCGAACCGCGGATGAGCGGGAGATCCGGGCCGACGATCGCGATGTGTTGTCTCAGGTCGCGGTTGCGCACCTGGGCCAGGTCCTGGCCGCCGAGCCGCACCCGGCCGGCCAGCGGCGCCTGCAGGCGGGCCGTGACCGCCAGCAGCGAGCTCTTGCCGCAGCCGTTCGGGCCGGTGACGACGGTGACACTGCCCCGCTCGAAAGCCAGGTCGAGGGGTGTGCCGCCCGGGCAGGCCACCACGCCTTCGTAGCGGAGTTCGCCGCCGGGCCGGCGCAGCCGCCGGCCGTTGCGCACGCCGGGCAGCTGCGGCCAGCGAAAGAACGCGCTGATCCGCTCCCGCGCGACCGCCGCGGCCTGCCAGTATTCGAACACCCGACCGAGATCCCGGATCGGTGTCGTGAGCCACGCGACGACGGTGAGCGCGGCGACCATCTCGCCGGCCTGCAGTCGCGCGGCGCCGATGATGAGCACGGCCAGCAGGGCGCCCGAGCCGAGCAGCTGCACCACGCTTCTCGCCCGACCGACGAGCACGGCCCGGTCACAGGCCGCATCGATGACCTTCTCGCCGCGCGTATCGAGTCGCCGCTGCTCACGCAGTTCCTTGCCGTGCGCCTGCACCGAGGGAGCGGCGCCCATCATCTCGGTGACGAAACGCGCCAGCTGGCCGCGGCGGTTACGGAGCTCCCGGTTGGCGTTCGCCAACGGCCGCGCCAGCAAGGCGGCGCCGATCCCGCCGGCGATCACCAGGGCAGCCGCCGTGATGCCCAGCACCGGATCCATCCAGCCCAGCACGGCGACGGACGCCACGAGCATCGGCAGGGCCACGATGAGCTGCGCCAGGCCGCGGCTGATCCAGGACTTGATCGCCTGCAGGTCGCCCACGAATCGCACCAGTGCGCCTCCTTTGGGGCGCTCGCTGAGGTCGCGCGACGGCACGGCCAGCAGGTGGTCGAACAGACGCAGTCGAACGTCGTGCACGAAGCGCTGGCCGAGCGCCTCGCCGTCGACGCGCTCGCGGCCGCGGAGCCAGGCGCCGCCGAGTGCAGCCACGGCGAGCACGGCCACGGTCGCCGTGCCCAGCCCGGAATTGATCGCCGCCCGCGCGCCGAGCGCGAGCGCCACGGTGCAGGCCGCCTGGGCGACGGCGTTGGCCAGCAACGCCGCGAAATGCCACGGCGCCGCAGCCGCCGCCGCGCGGACGTCGAGGGGGAGTGACTCAGCCGGTGCAGGCATTGCGCAGCTCCGCACCGCGAGCGTCACGGTCAAGCAGTGAACGGGAGACGTAGCGATCGGACAGGCCGTCGAGCCCGATGACGGGCTGCTGCACCAGGTCGCCCGCCTCCCGCATCGCCAGCGGCGCCGCGGTCAGCACGCCGGACACTGCCAGCACGTCGTGGCCGCGCTGTTCCAGCCAGTCCACGCCGGCCTTCGCGCCCATGGCGTCCTGGGCGCAGAAGACGACTCCGTCGATGGCGTGCCGGAACCAGGCCGCGCTCAACAGGGCCGCGGTCTCGGCCTGGATCAGTCCGTCGGCGACCTCGAGCACCGCGACGTCCAGCTCGTGGCGCCCGAGTTCCGCGCTCAGGGTCTCCACGATCCGCCGGATCGCCGGCTCCCCCACGCGATAGGTCGAGACGTGCCCGGCGTCGGTGAAGTCCAGCACGACCGACGCGCCGGCGTCCTGCATCAGGAAATAGTCGTTGCAGGCGCCGGTGCCCGTGACCTTGGCCGCACCCACGCGCAGGCCGGCGCGATTGAGCCCGCGCACGAGGTGGGCGCCGGCCGTGGTCTTGCCGGAGTCCATCGAGGTCCCGGCCACCACGATCAGGCGCGGACGCGGCGCTTCGGTCCGCAGGGCTTCGGTCCGCTGCGAGTGGAGCGCGTACTGACGGAGGTTGAGGGCGCGGCCGCCGGCGTCCCCGAGTATGCCCAGCACCTCGATCTCGGTCGGGCCGCGGTGGATGCGCTGGTGCCAGTTCACCGCGTGTGCAGCCACGCCGCCCGA
>CAYTXS010000365.1:0-2291 GCA_964441585.1 uncultured Thioalkalivibrio sp. | reverse complement strand
GACAGCTCGACGAGCGCCTCGGCTGGAGCGCTGCGGTCGCCGGCATCCTCGGCGATGGGCGTCAGGGCGGCAAGATCGACCACGACCTGCCCGCCATCGTTCGCCAGCGTCTCTTCGGCCTTCTTGCCGGCTATGAAGACGCCAACGACCACACCCGCCTGCGGCACGACCCGGTGCTCCAGACCGTCGCAGCCGAGAAGGCCAAGGCCCTGGCCAGTCAACCGACACTCAGCCGCTTCGAGAACGCCGCCACCGCCCGACAGATTGCCGAACTCAACCGCCTGCTGGTCGAGATGTTCCTCCAGCGCATGGATGGCCGGACGCCCGAGCGGCTGGTCCTGGACATGGACCCCACCGACGATCCCTGTCACGGCCGGCAGCAACTGGCCTTGTTCAATGGCTTCTACGGCCAGTACATGTACCTGCCCAATCTTGTCTTCGAGCGGACCACCGGCCTGCTGGTGGGCGTCCGGCTCCGCCGGGGCAACGCCGATGCAGCCCATCGCGCGGTTCAACTGCTCAAGCCGATCGTGACGGCCCTGCGCGAGAAGTGGCCGGACGTGGAGATCCTGATCCGCGCCGATGCCGGCTTCGCCGTCCCGCGGCTGTACCGCTTCTGCGAGGCCAACGGCCTGGAGTATCTCATCGGCTTCAAGGCCTCCGACCCCCTCAAACAAAGGACGCAATGGGCCCTGGACTGGCTGACCGAACGCTTCGAGCGGGAAGGCGAGCCGGTCCGATGGCGAGGCGGCTTCAAGTACCAGGCCGGCAGTTGGGCCCGCCCGCGGCGCATCCTCTACAAGGTCGAGGTCAACGAGCAGGGAACGAATCGACGGTTCGTCGTGACCAACTGCAAAGGGACGCCGCACGATCTCTGGCCGGTCTACAACGATCGCGGCACGGCCGAGACGTTTATCGACGAGTTCAAGAACGGACTGTTCATGGACCGCCTGAGCTGCCGGCGGTTCGTGGCCAATGCCTTCCGGCTGGCCCTCTCGGCCATCGCGCACAACCTCATGCGGACTTACCGCGACATGCTGGCCGGGACGGAGATGGCGACCGCCTCGGCCCAGACGATCCGCTCGCGTCTGATCAAGATCGGGGCGCGGGTGCGTCGGACGGTCCGCCGGGTCTGGGTGCACCTGGCCGAGGGCTTCCCGCTGCGGGAGACGCTGGCCCGGGCGCATCGGGCGATCCTGCGGCTGCATCCGCCGCCGCTGTGCGGCTGACGCTCTGTCGAAAAACCAACGCATTGCTTCGCTTCCCGGCCACCGGTCTGCGCCGAACGCTCACCGGACGCCTCTTCGCGGGCCTTCCAAGCCCCGCGATGCACCCTCTGCCAGCGAATCCGCGCCGCCCTCGCCCGTCGCTGACCACGACGAGGTCAGCAACCCGCAAAACGCTCTGGAATCTTGCCTTTCACGCCGCTTCGTGAATAATGCGGGCTAGGGCTCCGCCGGGCCCCGTCGCGCAGCACGCTGAGCTACGCCAACAGCCACCGGCCGTGGGAGCTGTTCGAGGACGTCTTCCACAGCCTGCTGGGCCAGGCGAGGGCCATCGCCGGTCTGCACAAGCGGAAGTTCCGCTTCAAGAACCCGCTTCGCAGCATCGACGCCAGCACGATCCACCTCTGCCGCGAGGTGTTCGACTGGGCCCGCTACGGCCGGACCAAGGGGGCGGTCAAGCTGCACCTGATGCTCGACCACCAGGGCTGCCTGCCGGGCTGGGCGTGCATCACCGAGGCCAAGGTACATGACGTAACCCCCGCCAAGACGCTGCGATTCGCGCCGGGGACCATCGTGGCGATGGACCGCGGCTACACCGACTACGGCCTGTTCGGGGCTTGGTGCGAGCAAGGCGTCTACTTCGTGACGCGGCTGAAGACCAACGCGGCGTATCGCATCCGGATGATCCGTCCGGTGCCCCCCAGCGGCAACGTCCTGTCCGACCAGTTGATCGAGTTGGACAGCATCAAGGGCCGGCGGGACTGTCCGCACATGCTGCGGCGGGTGGTGGTCTGGGACGAGGTCAACGAGCGTTCGATCGTGCTGCTGACCAACCACCTGGGCTTCGCAGCCGGCACGATCGGGCGGATTTACAAGGAGCGTTGGCAGATCGAGTTGTTCTTCAAGGCCTTGAAGCAGAACCTGAAGGTCAAGACGTTCGTGGGCACCAGTGCCAACGCGGTGAAGGTGCAGATTTGGACAGCATTGATCGCGATCCTGCTGCTGAAGCTGATGCAGCTGCGATCGAGCTTCAACTGGAGCCTCTCGAACCTCTCGGCCATGCTG
>CAYTXS010000364.1:0-2295 GCA_964441585.1 uncultured Thioalkalivibrio sp. | reverse complement strand
TCCTCTTCCCTGATGTCCACGGGCGGGACCCAGTTCGCGACGCTGCCGGCGGTCTCGTCCATGCCCATCCGCTGCTCGAACAGGCGGTCCAGGTCGTCATGCAGGGAGCGCATCAGCCCCCAGGGTTGGTAACGAACAAGGCTCATTGTCCACCTCCTTGATATGACGTTGTGGGTTGTCTCATGAGCACTCAATTTGGGGGTGAAATGCCTTTTTCAAGAGCCTTGAGACGCCTCTGGCAGAGCTTTTTTGCGTTTATGTCAACGTACAATCGAACACAACATATTGTGTTGCATCGCAGAACAAGTTTTTTTCCTCACGACAGCCGGTCGTTCATAGAAAATTTCTATAAAAGATCGCTAAGTCTCTGTATTTAATTAATTCGATGGCCTTATGGCAGCATAAAACCGATGCTTGACATGACCTCTCATGGCCCTTACCTTAACGGCTCCGTAACACAACATATTGTGTTTGCCCGTCAGGTCTCTGGAGATGCCTGGTGTGGCGGACGCCGCCCCCTCTTGGGCGGCTGTAAAGGGATTTTAAAACAGGTCACGAGGAGCGCCCGGGGGGACGAGCCATAATGAAGACAGCGTTGCAAGAACAGGCGGTTACAGTGGAGTCGGTGAACGATATTCCTTTCCAGCCCGCATCCCTGGACATCTGGGAGAAGAAGTACCGGCTGGTGGCCAAGGACGGAACGGTCCTTGACCAGGCGATGGACGACACCTACCAGCGCATCGCCCGCGCGCTCGCTGACGTCGAGCCCGAGGATCGTCGCGAACACTGGTATGAGCGCTTCGTCTGGGCACTGCGCCACGGCGCCATCCCCGCCGGCCGCATCGTCTCCAACGCCGGCGCGCTGGCCCACAAGCCCGCCACCTCGACGATCAACTGCACCGTCTCCGGGACCATCCGCGACTCGATGGACGACATTCTCGACAAGGTTCACGAGGCGGGCCTCACATTGAAGGCCGGCTGCGGCATCGGTTACGAGTTCTCGACGTTGCGTCCCCGTGGCGCCTACGTGTCGGGCGCCGGCGCATACACCTCCGGCCCGCTGTCCTTCATGGATATCTACGACAAGATGTGTTTCACGGTGTCGTCCGCCGGCGGCCGGCGCGGCGCCCAGATGGGCACCTTCGACGTCGGCCATCCCGATGCCCTGGAGTTCATCCGCGCGAAGCGAGAGGATGGCCGGCTCCGCCAGTTCAACCTCTCACTGCTGGTCACCGACGAGTTCGTCCGCGCAGTCAGCAACGACGAGCCGTGGCGCCTCGCGTTCCCGATCAGCGTGAAGGAACTGAAGGACGACAGCATCGACCTGGACGACCCGGAAACCATCGTCTGGCGCGAGTGGCCCGGCGACGGCGACCTGGTGCGCAACGAGAGCGGCCTGGTGGCGTGTCGCGTCTACAAGACCCTGCCGGCGCGTCGGGTGTGGGACGTCATCATGACCTCGACCTACGATTTCGCGGAGCCCGGTTTCGTGCTGATCGACCGCGTCAACGAGATGAACAACAACTGGTGGTGCGAGAACATCCGCGCCACCAACCCCTGCGGCGAGCAGCCCCTGCCGCCCTACGGCTCCTGCCTGCTGGGCTCGGTGAACCTGACGCGTTTCATCGTCGACGCCTTCAAGCCGGACGCGTCGTTCGACTGGGACAAGTTCCGCGAAGTGGTGAAGGTGTTCACGCGCATTCTCGACAATGTCGTCGAGATCAACGGACTGCCGCTCGGCCCGCAGCGCGACGAGATCTACCGCAAGCGCCGTCACGGCATGGGTTTCCTGGGACTCGGCTCGACCATCACCATGCTGGGCATGAAGTACGGCAGCAAGGCGTCCGTCGCCTTCACCCAGGACGTGGCCCGCGAACTGGCGATGGCCGGCTGGGAGAGCGGCCTGGAGCTGGCTCGCGAAAAAGGCCCGGCGCCCATCATGGAAGAGGAGTTCGAGGTCACCGAGGAGATGCTGCGCAAGCGTCCGGAAATGGTCACGGACGGCTGGCGCGTCGGCGCGCGCATCAAGGGCCGGGTACTGCACGCCCGCTACAGCCGCTACATGCAGCGCATCGCCGATGTGAACCCGGAGCTGGTGGACGAACTGGCCGAGGTCGGCGCGCGCTTCACCCACCACAGCTCGATCGCGCCCACCGGCACGATCTCGCTGTCGCTGGCGAACAATGCCTCGAACGGCATCGAGCCGTCGTTCGCCCATCACTATTTCCGCAACGTGATCCGCGAGGGCCGCAAGAGCAAGGAAAAGGTGGACGTGTTCTCCTTCGAGCTGCTGGC
>CAYTXS010000363.1:0-2302 GCA_964441585.1 uncultured Thioalkalivibrio sp. | reverse complement strand
TCGCCCACGACATCAGCGCCTACAGCTTCGCGGCGCTTGCCCAGGCCGGCCTGCCGCACATGCGGGGACGCGGCGGATCGCTTCTTACGCTCAGCTACCTCGGCGCCGTGCGCGCCGTGCCGAACTACAACGTCATGGGCCCGGCCAAGGCCAGCCTCGAGGCGACCGTGCGTTTCCTGGCCGCCGACCTGGGCGCCGAAGGCCTGCGCGTCAATGGCATCTCCGCGGGGCCGATCAAGACGCTCGCCGCCGCGGGAATCGGCGGTTTCCGCAAGATGCTCGGCCAGGTGGCGCGCATAGCTCCCCTGCAGCGCAACGTCACGATCGAGGACGTGGGCAACGCCGCGGCGTTCCTGTGTTCGGATCTCGCCGCAGGCATCACGGGCGAGATCCTCTACGTGGACGGCGGCTACAGCCACGTCGGCATGTCACTGCCGGAGGACTGAGCGGCCGGGTTACGCCGGAGCGGCCATCCGGCTTTGACCTGTTCGCCGCGTTGCCGCTCCCTGTCCTCCTTCCCTGCTCAATGCCGATCGACGTCTTCATTAGCGAGCCTCGCCAGCCATGTCCAACCCCCTTCGCTCGGCCGCCTTCCTCGTGCAACGCTTCATGCTCGGGCGGCGCACGTTGCTGGCGCAGGTGCCGGAATTCGACCTCGAGTTGCGGGTGCCTGCGGACGATGCCGTCGGGCGGCATCTCTACGCCGACCGGATGCACGCACCGCAAGTCATCAACCTCCTCGCGACCCGCCTGCAACTGGAACCCGACGAACTGGTGTTCGACATCGGCGCGAGCATCGGCTGGTACTCGCTGCTGCTGGCGCGCATCGCACCGCGCGGCACGAGCATCCATGCCTTCGAGCCGGACCCTTGGGCGCGGGGGCTGCTGCAGGAGAATGCGAGCCGCAATCGGGCCGATGCAGTAACGGTCGTCGGCGCGGCCGTGGGCGAGGATTCAGGGAAAGCCGTGCTGCATCGCTACGGCGCGCGGCGCCGCAGCGGCTCCGGCCTGTTCGGCGTCGGCGGGACCGCCCCGCTGCAGATCGAGATGGTCAGCCTGGACGATTACTGCCGCAGCCACGACCTCGAGCGACAGCCTGTCGGCTTCATCAAGATCGGCGTCGAAGGATTCGAGTATTTCGCCCTGCGCGGGGCGCTCGAAACGCTCGGGCGCTGCCGGACGCTGCTCACAGAGTTTTCGCCGGCGCGCCTCGAGCAACTCGACGTGCATCCCGCGGGCATGCTCGATCTGCTGGTGGAGGTCGGTTTCTCGCCCGCCGTGTTGCGCGACGGCGGCGTGACGCCGGTGGACCGCGCCACGCTGCTTGCGAGCGGATCCACTCACGACGTGTACTGGACGCGGCCCGTCGCGGCCTCCGGCGAAGTTCCCATCGATCCGGCGGCGCTGGCGATCTGACAGCGGGTTGGCGCCAAGCTCTGCACGGCCACCGTGCGGCCGAGATGCAGAGCGACAGCCTGCACGGGAGCTTCGTTACCGGCCTCTCAGGCCCGCGCCGGCTCCGGCGCTTCCCCGTTCAACACGCCTTCCTCGCCCTCCAGGGTCGCGACGATCACGGCACAGGTGCAGTCACCGAGGATGTTGATGGCCGTACGCGCCATGTCGAGGATGCGGTCGAACACGAACAACACGCCGATCGCTTCGACCGGCAGGCCGACGGCCGCGAGGATGATGGCGATGGCCACCAGCGAGGCCGAGGGAATGCCCGCGACGCCGATCGACGTGACCAGCGCGGTGACGACGATCACGAACTGGATGCCGAAGGACAACTCCAGGCCGTAGGCCTGGGCGATGAAGATCGCCGCCACGCACTCGTAGAGCGCGGTGCCGTTCATGTTGATAGTCGCGCCCAGCGGCAGCACGAAACTCGACACGCGGTTCGACACGCCGGCACGGCGCTCCATTGCGCCCATCGTGATCGGCAGCGTCGCGGACGAAGAGGCCGTGGAAAACGCGGTCAGCAGAGCCGGGGCGGCCGCCCGATACAGCGCCACGGGGCTGGCCCGCGCCACCAGCCGGACCAGCAGCGGGATCGTCACCAGCGCATGCACCGCCAGCGCGCCCAGCACCGTCAGGCTGAATATGATCAAGGGCCGCGCGGCATCGAAGCCGGTCTGCGCCACGGTGCGCGCGACCAGGCCGAACACGCCGATGGGCGCGAAAGCCATTACCCAGGTCGTGATCTTCATCATGATCGCGAACAGGGCGTCCCAGAAGCGATACATCGTGTCGCCGTGCTCGTGGCCGACGCGCGTCATGAAATAACCGAACACGATGCTGAAGA
>CAYTXS010000362.1:0-2309 GCA_964441585.1 uncultured Thioalkalivibrio sp. | reverse complement strand
ATGTCGAGCGTGCCGTCCTGGCCGTGATAGTCCTCGACCCAGAGCTGGCCGGCATCTTCCACATCGACCTGCGCGCCAGAGCCTGCGTCCATCTCGCCGCTGACGATGAGCCGCCCCTGACCGACGGTCAGCTGGCCGCCGCCGCCCATGGACAGGTCGTTGACCCTGACCGAGCCGCCGAAATTCACCCAGTTGCCGCCGAGATCAACATTGTCGCCATCGATCGGCCGGTCCTCGGTGCTCCAGTTGAGCGGGTTGTCCCACCGTACGCCTTCGCCGCGGTCGTCGGGCGTGAAACGCAGCGTGGCATTGGCCGTGCGTTCGTCGCCGGTGCCGAAGGCGGCGTCGAAATAGGCGAGGATGTCATCGGCCGAGACATCGTCCTCAATGGTGCCGTCCGCGACGCCGCGCAGGTAGTCGGCGAGGTCCGAGATCGTGGCGTTCGGGTCGCCCAGAAGGCTCGCGGCGAAGTTCTGGATCGTGGTCTCGTCGAGCAGCGCGGGATCGAGCCCGTCGACATTCCGGTCCGGAGACGGATCCTGCCCCCGGCTGGCATGGAGCGAGCCCAGCCAGTTGTAGACGATCGTGTCGTCGTAATAGGTGTCTTTCTTGTTGTCGACGGCGGGGTGGGTCCACCAGCGTTCCGCCTGTTCCTCGGGATTGTCCGGGTCGGCCAGGTGGGTGACGATATTGTCGACCATGGCGGTGTCGGCACCTTCGTTGAAGATGCCGAGCGTGAAGGCGCCCGGCCGTCCATCGACCTCCTTGTGAGCGCCCGAGGTGACCAGATTGCCCACAAGGAGCGAATAGTTCCCGATCGGGCCCGCGTCCTTGTAGTCGCCGCCGAGCGTGCTGAGGCCGGCATTGTTGTCGATGAACGCGTTGTCCTCGATGAAGCCGCCGGGGCGGATCTGCGCCCCGAAGGACGCCCCTTGCATGGTGATCGTGTCGCGCAGGGTCACGTCGGTGTTGGTGTAATCGACATAGAGGTTGTGTGACAGGATGCTCGGCGGCTGTCCGCCATCGCCACCCTGGTCGTATTTGTAGTCGTCCTGCCAGCCGACCTGATCGAGGAACAGCCCGTCCAGAAGCACGTGGTCGGACCCGGCGACATAGAGCCCCTGGATCCGGTTGGCGTGTTCGCTTTCCCAGTTGGTTGCGTTGTTGTTGGGTTCCTCGCGGTAGATATCGACGAAGGTCGAGTCGTGGATGGTCACGCTGTCGACGTTCTGGATCACCAGTTCGTCGGTGAAAGTGACATTGTCGAACAGGAGGTTCTTGCCATCCAGGACCATCGGCCGTTCGGCGATCTCCACGTCCTGGATCACGATGTTCTCGTAGGGGCCGTGCCACATCCTGAGACCGGTCTCCAGGACCGGCTTGGCGCCGTCGCCGTAGGAGCCGACATAGAGGGGATGAAGCTCGGATTCGCCGGAGCTTTCCCGGTCGATGATCCCGCCGATATCGGCCGCGTCATAGCTATGGCCGGATTCGAAGAGCAGCCAGTTCGACGTCGACTTGTAGCTGGTCAGTTCCCCCCAGAGCTTCATGCCGATATCGGGCTTGAGCGCAAGCGAGGGGTCGGCACCGTATTGCGGGTTGTCCATGAGCCATTTGCCGGTGACCTGGCTGGCGCTCACCCCCGCCATCGCGGCGATGTCCTGGGCGGACAGGGCCGCGTCGCTCTCCGAGATGTGGACCTTGCGATGTTCGTCGCCGTGCTCGACGATGATGTCGCCCGCCTCGTCCTCGGCCAGCATGTAGTAATCGCCCGTGCCCCACCCGAGTTTCTGGCTGCCCTGCACCACGTCCACCTGCGCCTGCACCGTCTCGGTGGCGCCGTTTTCGTAGGTCACCTCGTATCCGAAGCTCAGGCTGCCGGTCTGGTTGGACCCGGTCAGGGTCAGGGCCATCGTGTTGTCGGGGTTCACGGTGAGATTGCCGAAATCCGGCATCTCGGTGATGCGCAGTCCGGCGATATCCGCCCCGCCATGCCCGTCATGGGCGAGCGTCGCCACCCGGCCGGCCACCACATCGAGCCCGTTGGAGAGCGTCGTGACCTGCCCGTGCTCGATATCCGTGTTGATGCTCTCGTCGATCGGCGCGGCGGGAGGGGCCGGGACCGGGCCGGGATCCTGCGCCTCGGGTTCCGGTGCGGGCTCGGGCTCGGGCTGAGGTTCCGGCTCCGGCTGGGGCGCGGGGGCCTGTGCCTCGGGTTCCGGTTCGGGCTCGGGTTGTGGCTCGGGCGTTGTGGGCGTGACGACCGGAGCGCCGCCCGCCAGCGTGGCGACCTCCGTCCCGTTCAGGAC
>CAYTXS010000361.1:0-2312 GCA_964441585.1 uncultured Thioalkalivibrio sp. | reverse complement strand
GCCCCTGCTGTGGTGGTCCGGCGCGGCCTCGGCGCAACAAGGCCTGCAGCTGACGGATCTCGATGTCAGCACGTTGCCCGGCGAGCGGGTCGTGCTGGTACTGACCACCAGCGGTCCTGCCCCGGAGCCGCTGGCCTTCACGATCGAGGATCCCGCACGGATTTCGCTCGACCTCCCCGGCACCAGCCTCGGGCTCGGCGAGCGCCGCCGCGACATCAAACGCGGCGTGCTGGACACGGTCATGATGGCGGAGGCCCAGGGCCGCACGCGCATCGTACTGAATCTCGATTCGATGGTGCCTTACGAGACTTTGGTGGCAGGTGACCAGATCACCCTGACGCTGGGCGCGCCGGCAGCGACCGTCGCCACCGCAAGGCCGAGCGTCTTCGGCCAGCCTTCCGGCGCCCCCGATCCCACCCCGGTGGCGCGGGGCGGCGTGGAAATCAGCAGTGTCGATTTCCGTCGCTCGCCCGACGGCGCGGGTCGGGTGATAGTCGATCTGAGCGATCCTTCGGTGCCGATCGACATCCGCGAGGAAGCCGATCGCACGGTGGTCGAGTTCCGCGGCGCGACGCTGCCCGACGAGCTGCTCCGCCGGCTCGACGTGCTCGATTTCGCGACCCCTGTGGAGTACATCGACAGCGTGCGCTTCCCCGGCGGGGCGCGCCTCGTCATCGAGGCGGGCGGCGACTACGAACAGCTCGCCTACCAGGCCGACAACCAGTTCAGCATCGAGTTCCGACCCGTCGAAGCGGAGGATATGCAGGACCTCGGCGTATTCGACGAGCGCAAGGAATACACCGGCGAAGCCCTCACGCTGAATTTCCAGGACATCGAAGTGCGCGCCGTGCTGCAGCTCCTCGCGGAGATCAGCGGACTCAACGTCGTCGTCAGCGACACGGTCAGCGGCAACGTCACGCTGCGCCTCGACAGCGTGCCCTGGGACCAGGCGCTCGACATCATCCTGACGACCAAGGGCCTGGACATGCGCCAGGTGGGCAGCGTCGTGCTCGTTGCGCCCGCGGCCGAGATCGCGGCGCGCGAAAAGCAGGAGCTCGAAGCCAAGCAGGATATCCAGGAACTCGCGCCGCTGCGGCTCGAATTTTTGCAGGTTAACTACGCTAAGGCGGCCGACCTCGCCGCTTTGCTGACGGAGACCTCCGGCCAGGGCGGCGGCAGCACAGGCTCCCGCACGATGTTGTCGGAACGGGGCAACGTCAGCATCGACGAGCGCACCAACACGCTGCTCATCAACGACACGGCCGACCGGATCGCCGATGTGCGTCGTCTCGTCGCGGCACTCGACATCCCGGTCCGCCAGGTACTGATCGAATCGCGCATCGTGGTGGCCAACGACGACTTCAGCCGCGAACTCGGCGTGCGCATGGGCGCCACCTATGTAGGCGAGAACGGTTCCGACGGCCTGATCTCGATCACCGGCAGCGGCCAGGGATCCAACACCATCGTCGGTTCCGGGCTGGACAACCTGAACAACACGGGCACGGCATTTCCCGTGAGCCTCCCGGGGATCGATGAGCGCTACAACGTGAACCTGCCGATCAGCGATGCGGCGGGGCGGATCGGGCTGGCGATTCTCGGCTCCGATTACCTCGTGGACCTCGAGCTGTCCGCGGCGCAGGCCGAGGGCCGGGGCGAGATTGTCTCCAGTCCCCGCGTCATCACCGCCAACCAGAAAGAGGCGCTGATCGAGCAGGGTGTGGAAATCCCCTTCCAGGAAGCTTCCGCCAGCGGCGCGACGGCCACGCAGTTCAAGAAAGCCGTGCTGAGCCTCACGGTCACGCCGCAGATCACGCCCGACGACCGGATCATCATGGACCTGGCCGTCACCCAGGATACCGTCGGCCAGATCGTGCCGAGCGCGACCGGCGGCAACGTGCCCAGCATCGACACCCGCCGGATTATCACCCAGGTGCTGGTCAACGACGGCGAGACGGTCGTGCTGGGCGGCATTTACGAAACCGAGCGACGCGACACCGAAGACAAGGTGCCCTTCCTTGGCGACATCCCGGGCCTCGGCCGCCTGTTCAAGCGCGACAGCTCGGTGTCGAACAAGCGCGAGCTGCTGATTTTCGTGACGCCGAAGATCCTCCGTGAAGGCAGCAACATCTATTGATCGTCCAGGAGCTGATGCGAGTGAGCCCCATTATGAGTAACAGATTCACACGCCGGGTCATCGGGTTGCCCGCATTCCTGGCCGCCATGTTCCTCGTCGGGTGCGGCAGCGATTCCACGATCGTCCAGCCGGAACCGCCGGAAGGCGGCGGCGGAACGTCTCCCGTGTCATCGATCAC
>CAYTXS010000360.1:0-2324 GCA_964441585.1 uncultured Thioalkalivibrio sp. | reverse complement strand
CCATGAGCCTCATCGCCGAACTCAAGCGCCGCAAGGTCGTCCGGGTCGCCGTGGTCTATGCGGCGACGGCTTTTGCCGTGCTGCAGGCTGCCGACATCATGCTGCCGCAGATGGGCGTGCCGGAGTGGGCCCTGAGCCTGATCGTGGCATTTATCGTGCTTGGTTTTCCGATCGCACTGGTGCTGGGTTGGGCGCTGGAGCTGACGCCGGAAGGCCTGCGTGTGACGCCGTCCGCCGCGCCGAACGATGCAGCCGACGGCTCATCCGCGCCGGCCCTGCTGGGCAAGCGCACCCTGGCGGTGGCCGCGGGCTTGCTGCTCTTGGGCGTCGGCCTGGGCGCCGGCTGGTTCCTAAACGCCCCCGCGCCGCCCGCAGACTCGCCGGCGTTGGCAGAGCGCCCGGTGCCCGCACCGGCAACCGCGCCCGTGGCAGGAATCCACTCATTGCCGCAAGACGACCCTCGGCCGGAACTCGCGGCCGCACCCGCCCGCGGCGTCGGCGTACTGCCGTTCACCAACCTGAGCCCCGACCCGGACAACGCCTTCTTCGCCAGCGGCGTGCACGAAGAGGTGCTCACCCGGCTCTCCCTCATTCCCGAGCTCAGGGTGATCTCGCGTACGTCGATGGAAAAGATCGCCGGCGACGGCCTCGAGGTTTCCGAGATCGGCCGCCGGCTGGGGGTCAGCCACGTGCTGGAAGGCAGCGTGCGCCGTGCCGGCGATCGAGTGCGAGTGACGGTGCAGCTGATCGAGGCCGCGACCGACCAGCACATCTGGGCCGACAACTTCGACCGCACCCTCGACGATACCTTTACGATCCAGTCGGACATCGCTCTGGCCATCGCGGTCCAACTCGAGGCCAGCCTCAATCCGCAACTGCGCGCCAGCATCGAGGCGCGCCCGACGGAGAATCCGGCGGCCTACGATCTTTACCTGCGCGCCCGCGAAGAGTCACAGGTGTGGCGCGGCGCCGAGGGCTTTCGCTCGATGATCGCGCTGCTCGGGCCGGCCATCGAGCTCGACCCGGATTTCGTCGCCGCAAAGAGTCTGCTGGTCCAGGCCTACGGACAGATGTATCGCCTCGATGCCGGCATCCAGGGTGCTTTTGACAGCAAGGCGCTGGCGCTGCTCACCGAGCTGCGTCGGCGCTGGCCGGATCGTCCGGAGAGCCGACTCGCGCTGGCGCATTACAACCGCCTGGTGGAGCGCAACTTCGAGCTGGCCCTGGCCGAGTTCCAGGCGTTGCTGGCCGAGCAGCCCAACGACGTTGAGATCATGGGGCAGGTCAGGACCACGCTGAAGTGGCTTGGTCGTCATGAGGAATTTCTTGAAGTCGCGCGCCGGGTGCTGGCCCTGGACCCCGAAAGCAGCTTGACCTGGAGCGAAATGCTGCTTGCGTTGCTCTTTAACGGCCTAGGCGAGGAATACCTCGCGATGGCGGAACAGGCGCGGGCGCGTTTCCCCGAGGCGCCAACGTACCCGTGGATGCTGGCCGTGGGCAAGCTGGTATTTCACGGTGACCGTGAAGCCATGCTGGCCTACGGCCGCAATCGTGCCGAGCACAGACCGACCGGAGTACTGGAGGGTTTTCTCAGCCACAGCCGTTTTGCCGAGGGCGATGTCGACGGCGCGCTGGAGGTGCTGGCGAGCCGACGAGCACAAGCCAGCGGGCTCGAGATCGCCATGCTCGACGCCACCGAGGCTGAATACCTGCGGCTGGCCGGGCGCCATGACGAAGCCGCGGCCCCGGCCGGGCGCGCCTTCGAAGCCGTGCGCAACTGGATCGATAGTGGCAGGCCGTTGCCCGGGGGGAGCGATGCGTCGTGGTTTGCCAACGCCGCATGGGTGGCCGCGCTGGCGGGCGAGCGTGAGATCGCTATGGACTGGCAGACCCGGGCCCTGGCCGTCCCGGTAACTGTCCCGTTCGAACACATCGGGCGGGACTTCGCCCTCGCAGGCGCGCAACGCTGGCTCGGGGATCCGGACGCGGCCTGGGCCCTGGTAGAGTCTCTCGCCGGTGAGTACACGGCGTTTTTCTCGGACGGCCAGTTGCTCGGTCTGCAGCCCTATTACGATGCGTTGTTTGGCGAGGCGGCCGCCTATAGCGCCTACATGGCGCGGCTGCGGGCGGAGTGGGGCCGATGAGCTTCTTCGCCGAGCTCAAGCGGCGCAAGGTGGTGCGCGTCGCAGTGGTGTACGCCGCCACGGCTTTCGCCGTGCTGCAGGGGGCGGACATCATGCTGCCGCGGATGGGCGTGCCGGATTGGGGCATGAACCTGGTGGTCGCGCTGATCGTGCTCGGCTTCCCGATCGCGCTGGTGCTGG
>CAYTXS010000359.1:0-2347 GCA_964441585.1 uncultured Thioalkalivibrio sp. | reverse complement strand
CCCTGATCGAGGCCGCCAACGTGCCCTCCGAACCCGCCCGGCCCAACCGCAGGCTGATCGCCGCGGCGGGGGTGGCCGCCGGGATCGGCCTGGCCGTCGGGCTGTTCATCCTGCTGGAGCTTCTGAACCGCACGGTGCGGCGCCCGGTGGAAATCAGCCGGTCGCTCGGGATCGAGCCGCTGGCCGCCCTGCCGTATATCTCGACCCGCGCCGAGCGCATCCGGAGGATCGGACTGCGCACCGCGACGCTGCTTCTGGTGCTGGCTGGATTGCCGGCCGGCCTGTGGGCGATCGACACCTACTACATACCGCTCGATCAGCTGGCCAGTGACGTCCTGTCCCGGCTCGGACTCGCCTGATCCTCGAAACCCGGGATATCGCGACATGGAAAAGCTTCAGAAGGCCCTTCAGAAAGCGCGGGAACAGCGCGGCGGGGATATCGGGATGCCCTCGCCCCGGCCCGCAGCACCTTCGCGCGAGGACGACACCGCGCGCCCGGCCGCCGCGGTCGAGACGACCGGCGCCGACGCGCTGTGGAAGGCGCTGCCCGCCTTCGATCCGGACCGCAAGGTTCTGGAACGCAACCGCATCGTGACCGCCAATGCCGGACGGGAAAGCTCCGCCTACGACATCCTGCGCACCAAGATCATGCTGACGATGCGCAAGAACGGCTGGAGCCGGCTGGCCATCACCTCGCCGACGATGAGCTGCGGCAAGACGACGACCGCCTGCAACCTGGCAATCGGCTTCGCCCGGAACCCGGACCTGCGGTCGATCTTCCTGGAATTCGACCTGCGGCGGCCGAACATGGCCCGCACCCTCGGCCTGCCGGAGCGCCCCGACATCACCGAGATGCTCATGGGCGAGCGGCCCTTTGCCGAGCAGGGCGTGCGCTACCGCGACAACGTCGCCTTCTCCGCCGCCAGCCGGGTCTCGGAGGATCCCACCTCGGTGCTGACCAGCAAGACCATCTACCACACCCTGGAACGGCTCGAGTCGGACTATGCCGCCGACCTCATGGTCCTGGACCTGCCGCCGCTTCTGGTGGGCGACGACACCCGCGCCGTGCTCAAGGACGTGGACTGCGCGATGCTGGTGGCCCGGGCCGATGCAACGACCGTTCCGCAGATCGACCTCTGCGAACGCGAGATCGTCGAGCACACGAACATGCTGGGCATCGTGCTCAACCGATGCCGCGACATCGACGACGATTACGGCTATTATGAATAAATCGCGCATGCGCATGCGCGGAGCGCTGTTTTTTCAGGCCGTTTCGTGAGGCCGGGACCCCCCGATCGGCAAGATTTTGCAGACCGACCACCAAGCGCGCAAGATATTGCCTATCCTCCCAAATCCTGTGACGCCATTGTGGTCAGGTCACAATTCTCTGGCTACCCTCGGCTCATGAACTCATGGGACACGGAGGGGTTGTTTCAGTGTGTTACGGACGTGAACAGGTCAGGTGCGACCGCATGGGCCGCTGCCTGACCGGAGATCGCCACGCGACCGTCGTCAGGCAAGGACCCGATGCAGGCCCCGGCCCGAGATCCGGCTGAGGCAAGCTTCCACGACAGTCCCCAACAGAAGTGAGGGCCGGGTACGGCATATCCCGGTCATGCATGTGATACGAGGCAGGCACCAATGAGCGAGACGTTTTCCGGCGCGCGCGCCGTATTCCAGCAAACGGACGCATTCTCGATCGGCGGGTCGGCCGCGAATGTCCTGTCCCTGGCCGACAGCGATGCCCTCGACATCGCCGACGGCACGATCGCCTTCGACTTCACGGCCGCCGCGCTCGACGGTGTGCAGGGGCTCTATTCCCGCGACGCGATCTTCCTGAGCGGGGACGGCAATCACATGTCGATCTTCCTGTACGGGGACGCGCTGTTCGCGAAGATCGAAAGCGGCATGAGCATCAGCATGCTTCGCTTCGACGGCATACGCGCCGGAGAGCAGACCCATGTCGCGCTGAGCTTCGACGGCAGCCAGGCCAGGCTGTTCGTGGATGGCCGCGCCGTGGATGACGCCGCCACCACCTATACCCAGGCCACCAGCCCCGAATTCACCCAGTTCGGCGCCCTGGGCTGGAACAGCGCCTCGGGCGTGACGGCCGCCAGCAACCCCGCGGGGGCGGCGGCCTACAGCAATCCGCTGAACGGCGAGATGTCGAATATCGCCATCTACGATGCCGCGCTCGACCAGAACGAGATCGCCACGCTGGCCGAAGGGGCCCCGGAGGCGGGTCCGGAACCCGAGGCCGCGCCCGCACCTGCGCCCACACCTGAACCCGAGGCGCAGGATCCCGCGCCCCAGCCCCAGCCACTTCCCCCGCCGGAGCCCGAACCGG
>CAYTXS010000358.1:0-2350 GCA_964441585.1 uncultured Thioalkalivibrio sp. | reverse complement strand
CACTAGGGTGTGTCGGCGGCGGCCAGGCGCGTGGGGCCGAGCACCTCGAGTTCGGCGACCAGCGGCAGGGTGGCGGCGACGAAAGCTTCGCGCCGCGCAGCCGGCACCGGCTCGGCCTTGGGCAGGTCCACGGTGCGCGGATTCTTGTGCACGCCGTTGATGCGGTATTCGTAGTGCAGGTGAGGCGCGGTGGCGAGGCCCGTCATGCCGACATAGCCGATGATGTCACCCTGCTTGACGCGCTGGCCGCCGCGGACCGCGATCCTCGACATGTGTGCATAGAGCGTCGTGACATTGTCGCCGTGCTGTAACACGACGGTCCGTCCGTAGCCGCCCTTGGTGCCGGCGGAGACCACGCGCCCGTCTCCCGCGGCCATGATCGGCGTGCCGGTGCGCGCAGCGTAATCCACGCCCTGGTGGGGGCGGCGGGTCTTCAGGATGGGGTGAAGGCGGTTGGGATTGAAGTTGGAGCTGACGCGGGTGAAATCGACCGGCGCGCGGAGGAAGGCCTTGCGCATGTTGTCGCCTTCCGGTGTGTAGTAGCTGGCGCGGCCGTCCTCGTCGGGGAAACGCACCGCGCGATAGGAACGGCCCCGGTTGTTGAACTCCGCGGCGACGATCTCGCCGTCGCGCAGCTTCTCGCCGTCCTGCCAGATCTCCTCGTAGACCACGGCGAACCAGTCCTCGCCGCGGATATCCAGTGCGAAATCGATGTCCCAGGCGTAGATGCCGGCCAGCCGCATGATCGTGCCGTCGGACAGTCCCGCGGCGAGACCTGCGGCGTAGAAGGAACTGGTGATGCGCCCCGTGGCGCGGGCCCGGCGGATTTCGACCGGATGCTCCAGGAAACTGGCCTCGTAGCCTGCGTCGCCGGCCTCGACCAGCAGGCTGCGGTTCTCGTCGATGCGGCGGGTGAGCGAGAGCACCGACGGGCCGTCATGGGCCACCTCGATGGTGTCGCCCGGCTGGATGCGCTTCAGGTGCGGCGCGACCTCCTTGAGTTCAAGGAGACGATGCAGGTCACCGACGGAGAGCTCGTTGCGGCGGAACAACCGGTCCAGGCTGTCACCCGATCTCACTTCCAGCACCACTCGCTTGACAGGATCCGGTACGACGGGTGCGGGGGGCTCGGACAGCGCCTCGGCGTCGCCGGCCTCGACCGGCAGCGCCGCATCGCGTGCAGGGCCCTGGGCCAGGACATCGCTCCGCGCGGGCAGGGGCAACGGCAGCGCGGTCACGCGGCTCGACTCTTGCTCTTCGGCGGGGTTCTCGGTCTTGCCGATGGCGGGCTCGTCCATCCACAGGCCTGCGAGTCCGGCGCAGACCGCGAGGCTTACAACCGCAGCGACATGCCGGCGCGACAGCGGTCCGGCGGGGCGCAGCCGAGCCAGCCACGCGCGGTTCAAGCGCAGGCCGCGGGGCAGCCGACGGCGCGGCGTGGCCGCGACGCTGGCTTTCGGCTTGTAATCGTGTCGGACTCCGCTCACCACTCGACCCATCGCGGCGCAAGCTGCAAAATTTCGGTTACCCTAGCGGCCCGGGCCGTTCCGGTCAATGCGCCATTTCTCACAATAAAAACAGCGATTCACCACGGAGTGTTCATGAAGCCCGCGAAGGACCAGCTCGCTGAACTGCGGCGCGGCACCGAAGAGGTTCTCCTCGATCGTGAACTCGAGGAACGCCTGTCCGCCGGACGCCCGTTGCGCATCAAGGCGGGCTTCGATCCGACCGCCCCGGACCTGCATCTCGGTCACACCGTGCTGATCAACAAGATGCGCCAGTTCCAGGTGTTCGGCCACGAGGTGATTTTCTTGATCGGCGACTTCACCGGGATGATCGGTGATCCCACGGGGAAAAACGCGACGCGGCCGCCGCTGACCCCCGCGGAGATCGCGGCGAACGCCGCCACTTACGAGGCCCAGATCTACAAGATCCTCGACCCGGACCAGACGCGGGTGGACTTCAATTCACGTTGGATGGGCCAGATGAGCGCCGCGGACCTGGTGCAGCTGGCGGCCCGCCACACGGTCGCGCGCATGCTCGAGCGCGACGATTTCAGCCGGCGCTATGCGGAAGGCCGGCCCATCGCGATCCACGAATTCCTTTATCCGCTCGTGCAGGGCTACGACTCGGTCGCGCTGCAGGCGGACGTCGAACTCGGCGGCACCGACCAGAAATTCAATCTCCTGGTCGGTCGGCAGCTGCAACAGGCGTGGGGCCAGCCGCCGCAGGTCGTGATGACCGTGCCCTTGCTGGAGGGGCTCGACGGCATCCAGAAAATGTCGAAGTCGCTCGACAACTATGTCGGTATCGACGAGCCGCCCGCGAGCATGTTCGGCAAGCTGATGTC
>CAYTXS010000357.1:0-2355 GCA_964441585.1 uncultured Thioalkalivibrio sp. | reverse complement strand
GTGGCGCGCTGCATCTGCTGCCAGCGGCGCTCGGTCCAGAACCACTCGGACGGCTTCAACTCGAGGCCCTGGTCGATGGCAAACGCCAGCGCGCCCTGCCCGGCGAGGAAGACGTGGGGCGATGCCTCCATGACTCTTCGGGCGAGCAGCACGGGATTGCGCACCCAGCGCACGCCGCCGACCGCCCCGGCCGCGCGGGTCGCCCCATCCATGATCGAGGCGTCCAGTTCGTTGTGGCCGTCGGCGGTGAACACCGCGCCGCGCCCTGCGTTGAACAGTGGCGAGTCTTCCATGGGCAGGATGGCGGCGGTGACGGCATCGAGGGCGGTGCCCCCCTCAGCGAGCACCTGCCAGCCGGCCTCCAGCGCCGTATGCAGCGCAGCCTCGTAGGCAGCCCGGTCCGCCGCGCTCATGTCGGCGGCCCGCAGGGTCCCGGCCCCGCCGTGAATGAGCAGTACCGGCGCTGCATCTTCCGCCGTTACCGCGCCGGGGGACAGCAGCAGGCAGGCGAGCAGCAGGCGAAACGGTTTCGTGGTCATGGATGTCCCCAGTCGTCCTTTGCAGTACTTTGGTCACCCAGGTCGAGCTGGCGCGCCGGCGGCAACCGCCGCGCGAGGACCCGCCCGGGTTTTCGCCGGAAGGCGATGATCGACAGGTCGTCGGGCTTGCTCGGGTGGCTGTCCGGCGTTCTCGGGCGGGTCGTCATGCGCTCAGTCGCCTGGTCGGCCAGGGCCTCCAGGCGCTGATCCAGCGGGCCACAACGCATGATCGCGGCGATCTCCGCCAGCCGCAGGTTGTCCACCAGGCCGTCGCTGCACACCACGACGGTGTCGAGCGGGCGCAGTCGCAGTGCGGAGCCCACCTCGATCCTCATGTCTTGGCTGCCGACGAAATTCGATACCAGGTGGCGATCGTGGTGATACAGGGCCTGCTCGTGGTCCACGAGCCCGGCCTGCAGTGCGAAGCCGACGGGGGAATGCGACAAGGTGCGCAGCTTCAGCCCCCCTCGCTGGCCGAAGACCATGACCTCGGAGTCGCCGACGTTGTAGGCGCGAACCCGTCCCCCGGCCACTTCCGCCACGGCGAGTGTCGTGGCCGAGCCGGTGCCCATCGACAGGACCGCGGCGTTGGCCCTGGAAATCCCGTCGAGGATCGCCCCCTGCAGCGAGTTGCCGTCCGCGAGACCGGATTCCACCGTCGTCGCGAGCGCCGTGATCGCACGTGCCGCTGCGATGCCGCCCTCCGGCAGGCCACCCATGCCGTCCGCCACGGCCAGCACGGCGCTGTCCGGGCCCAGCGGCAGCACCAGCAGCGCGTCCTCGCTGAGTCCGCCGCCGGGCCGGGGCGCCGCCCAGACCGCCGCTGCGCCGTCGGCCGCCCGCAGCAGCGTGCTGGCCGGATGCGGCTCGGCAGTCAGCATGAGCGCTTCCAGGCCGGCGCTCACGCGCGTCGTCCGGCCGCCGGCTGGCGAATGGCCTCGAAGGCTGTGAGCATGCGCGCGCCATCCCGGTAGCGGCGCTGCGGCTTGACCTCGATCGCCCGCCGGATCAGCGCCACCATCTCGGGATGAAGCTTCTTGCGCAGCCGTGCCGCCCCGGGGGGCGGCCAGTCGTAGGGCCAGCGAGGCAACGTGCCCGCGAACAGGCGGTACAACACCAGCCCCGTGGAGAAGACGTCCGACGCCAGCAACGGCCGGCCCATCGCCTGTTCCGGTGCGACATAGCCCACCGTGCCGGATCCGGAGGCTTCGATGCGGCGGCGCGCGAGCTTGGAGAAGCCGAAGTCGGCGAGGCGCAGCACGTTGCCCGGAAACAGGATGAAGTTATCCGGCTTGATGTCGCAATGGATGATGCCTTCCTCGTGGGCGTGGGCAATGGCCGCAAGGATCTGGCCGGTGAAGTCCAGGGCTTTCTCGGTGGAGATCCGTCGCTGCAGTCGTCCGCCCAGGGTGTCGAGGCCCAGCGGCATCGAGATGACGAAATAGCCGTCGATGAAGCAGGCATTCTGGATCGGCAGGATGTTGGGATGATCGAGCTTGGCGAGCATCCGGACTTCTTTACGGAAGTCGGCGAGAAAATAATCGTCCATCATGCGGCGATGCGGGATCTTCAGCGCGACGCGCAGCCCGTGGATGGTGTCGAAGGCCTGGTAGACCGCCGCCAGCGGGCCGTCCGCGAGACGCTTCTCGATCCGGTACTTGCCCAATTTTTGCCTGGCTCTCAACACGGTGCGCGGTTCCCCGGGGACGGGCCGGGCGGCCCGCTGTGCCCGGGCCGCGTCGAAGGATCGGAATATAGGGCATCCGCTGCTGTCGCGCGAGACATGGAATTTTCCGGCGCCGGCATCCTCTAAGCT
>CAYTXS010000356.1:0-2364 GCA_964441585.1 uncultured Thioalkalivibrio sp. | reverse complement strand
TAGATGCGGCACTGGTTCGGATAGATCTTGCCCATCACGACGCGCGCGCAATCGCAGCCCTTTGGCATCAGGCCGGCCCGTTGCCGGTCGTGGGCACCGTAATCGGGGAAATGCAGTCGCGCGTCGCGCGCCGCAAGATGCGGCTTGAGCCCGTAGCCGGAAGCCGGGATGACGCCGATACCTCGCCAGGACGCGTCCACGATGTCCATCGTCTCTTCCAGGAACTGTCGCGCAGTCGCATTTCCCTGCGAGCGCGCCACCTCCGGGTAGCAGTTATCGAGAAAACAGCGGCCCTCGATCACCTGGCGCAGGGCTGAGTAGGTCGCCGCCAGCAGGCTCTCCGGGTGGAACCCGGCCACCGCAGCGGGCAGGCCGTGGTCTTTGACGACGAATTCCCATTCCTCCGGCCCCATGATGGTGGAGACGTGCCCCGGGGCGATCAGGGCGTCGAAGCCCGGGTCCTCGGATTCGAGCAGCAACGCCACCGCCGGCCAGGTCCGGCGACCCGACAGGAGCACCATGAGGTTGGGTGGGGCGTCGGCAGCGAGCATGGCCGCGACGGGCGCGGTCGTGGTCTCGAATCCGGCGGCGAAGAACACCACTTTTCTGTCAGGGTTTTCGGCGGCGATCTCGACCGCCTCCAGGGGCGAGGCGACGGGGCGGACGTCGCCGCCGGCGGCCTTGGCCTGTTCCAGGCTGCGGGTTTCCTTCAGTGGCAGGTTGACGGGCACGCGCAGCATGTCGCCGAAGCTGACCACGATGGCATCCGGGTCGTGCAGGGCAATCTGCATAGCGTGGTAGACATCTTCCTCGGGGCACACGCACACGGGGCAGCCCGGTCCCGGGATGAGTTCGACCTGTGGCGGCAGGGCGCCGCGCAGGCCTGCCATCGAGATCGACCGCTCGTGCCCGCCGCAGACGTTCATGACGCGGACACGCTCGGGCAGCGGCAGGGCGCGGATGCGATCCAGCCATTCGCGCGCCGTGGTGCTCATCGTTTCGCGCCCGCCGCGTGGTCGTGCGAGTGGTCGTGGTCGTGGTCGTGCGAATGGTCATGGGCGTGGTCATGGGTCATCCGGACGGTTTGCGGCGCGTGCAGCCGGGCACCGTCGGACTGCACGGCGGGGCGACGGGTCGTGCCCGCGCCGATGCGGGCCCGCTGCACTTCGAGTTCGCCTTCGATCCACGCCACCCATTGTTCGATGCCGGTATTCTTGCGTGCCGCTGCATGCAGCACGGGCGCTGCCGAGCCGACGAGCCGCAGGGCCTGTTCCGCCTTGAGCGGGTCGAAGTCGTCGAGCACGGCCAGCAGGTCGGTCTTGGTCAGCAGCATCAGGTCGGCGGCGCGGAACATGACCGGGTACTTGGCTGGCTTGTCGTCGCCCTCGGTCACAGAAAGCAGCGTCACGTTGAGGTGCTGGCCGAGGTCGAAACTCGCGGGGCACACCAGGTTGCCCACATTCTCGATGAACACCAGGTCGACGCCATCGAGATCCAGCCGATGCAGGGCGTCATGGACCATGTGGGCATCCAGGTGGCAGGCGCTGCCGGTGGCGATCTGCACGGCCTGCACGCCCTTGGCACGGATGCGCGCGGCATCGTTTTCGGTTTCCAGGTCACCCTCGATGACCACCATGCGGGCCGGATCCCCCAGCGCATCGATGGTCGCCTCGAGCAAGGCGGTCTTGCCGGCCCCGGGCGAGGACATGAGATTCACCGCCAGGATGCCGCGGGCGTCGAAATGGCCGCGATTATGCAGCGCCTGGTGGTCGTTCTCGTCGAGCAGACTCTTCAGGACGGTGACTGCCGCCCGGCCGTCGTCGGTCTGCGACAGGCGCCCGCCGGGAGAGACCAGGTGGCGATTGCCATCGGTAATGTTGCAGCCGCAGGTATCGCACATGGCGAACTCCGTAATTTCGGGGAATCCAGGAACCGAACTTTATAACACTTCGGCAGGGGCCGCCGGGGCGGCCAGTTCGACGGATTCGAGCAGCATCTCGTCGCCCGACACAGTGCGGACCCGAAAGCTGTTGCAGGCGCCGCAGAGCATGCGGTTGGGGAGGGCATCGCTGCGCGCGCCGCACTCGCTGCAATGCACTACGACGTTCGCGACCTCGATGACCAGCTCCGCGCCCTCAGCCACCGTGCCCGCCGCTGCGAGGGGAAAGGCGCGCTCGAGGAGCGGAGCCTCGACGCCCGACAGCGGCCCGATGCGCAACTTCACGAGTTCGACGGCACCGCCGCCGTTGCTCGCGGACACCGACTCCAGCTGCTGGACGAGCGCCTGGCAGACGGACAGCTCGTGCATTGCTCAGACGCTCGCCTCGTTGCCCAGCATCTGGTCATAGACTTCCCACGCGGAGC
>CAYTXS010000355.1:0-2368 GCA_964441585.1 uncultured Thioalkalivibrio sp. | reverse complement strand
AACCGCCCTCGAGCGTCACGTCGGCCTCCACGGTGGGATTGCCGCGGGAATCGAGGATCTCGCGGGCGCGTACTTCTGTGATTTTCGCCATGTCTTCCTTGTCTCCGGGGGATGCGTCGGGCGGCGGTCCGAAGGGCCCACGCCGGCCGGCGTTCAGCTGATGTCAGTCTCGTCGAAGGGCCGCGACTTCACGGCCTCGTCCAGTTGTCGCAGCGTTTCGAGCAGGCCCTCGAGCTTGTCCAGCGGCCATGCATTCGGGCCGTCGGACAGCGCGTGCGCCGGGTCCGGGTGCGTCTCCATAAACAGCCCGGCCACTCCCGCGGCCACCGCCGCACGCGCCAGCACGGGAATGAACTCGCGCTGCCCGCCTGAGGCCGAGCCCTTGCCGCCGGGCAGCTGCACCGAATGCGTGGCGTCGAACACCACCGGCGCGCCCGTGTCGCGCATCACGGCGAGCGCGCGCATGTCCGACACCAGGTTGTTGTAACCGAAGGTGAAGCCGCGCTCGCAGACCATGATCTGCTCGTTGCCGGTGGAGCGCGCCTTGTCCACCACGTTGCCCATCTCCCAGGGCGAGAGGAACTGGCCTTTCTTGATGTTGACGGGCCGGCCCTGCGAACAGGCGGCGACGATGAAGTTGGTCTGCCGGCAGAGGAAGGCGGGCGTCTGCAGCACGTCGACGACGGCCGCGACCTCCTCCAGCGGCGTGTCCTCGTGTACGTCGGTCAGGACGGGCACGCCCAGCTGCTGCTTCACCGCCTCCAGGATCTTCAGGCCCTCCGCCACGCCGGGGCCGCGGAAGCTGCCGATCGAGGAGCGGTTGGCCTTGTCGAAAGAGGACTTGTAGATGAACGGCACGCCGAGCCGCCCGGTGATCTCCTGCAGCCGCCCCGCGGTCTCCATCGCGAGCTCGCGGCTCTCGATCACGCAGGGTCCGGCGATGAGGAACAACGGCTGGTCGATCCCCGCCTCGAAGCCGCACAGCTTCATGCCCGTGCCACCTCGTAGCCGGTGTACTGGCGGCGCGCGTGCGCGGCCGCGACGAAGCCCGTGAACAGGGGATGCCCGTCACGCGGGTTGGAGGTGAACTCCGGGTGGAACTGGCAGGCGATGAACCACGGGTGATCCGGCAATTCGATCATCTCGCACAGCCCGTCGAGCGACCAGCCGGACATCACCAGGCCCGCCTCCTCCAGCGCGGCGCGGTAGTTGTTGTTGAATTCGTAGCGGTGACGATGGCGTTCGACGACCTTCCCCGCCCCGTAGACCTCGGCCACACGGCTGCCCGGCGTGAGCATGCACTCCTGGCCGCCGAGACGCATCGAGCCGCCCAGATCGGAAGCCTCGTCGCGCTTCTCGACTTCGCCGCTGCGGTCCATCCATTCCGTGATCAGCGCGATCACCGGGTGCGGGGTATCGCGGTGGAACTCCGTGCTGTGGGCGCCATCGAGGCCTGCCACGTGACGCGCGTATTCGATCACGGCGATCTGCAGGCCGAGGCAGATGCCGAGATACGGTACGCCGTGCTCGCGGGCATAGCGGGCCGCCGCGATCTTGCCCTCGATGCCGCGATCGCCGAATCCCCCCGGCACCAGGATTGCGTCCATGCCTTCGAGACACCGGGTGTCGCCGTCGCGTTCGATCTGCTCGGCCTCGACGAAATGGATCTTGACCTTCGTGCGCGTATGAATGCCCGCGTGGATCAGCGCCTCGTTCAACGACAGGTAAGAGTCCTGGAAATCGACGTACTTTCCGACCATGGCGATGTCGACATGGTGCAGCGGGTCGGCCTTCGCGCTCACCACCGCCTGCCATTCCGACAGGTCCGCCTCGGGCGCCTCGATGCGCAGCTTGTCGCAGATGATCTGGTCGAGATGCTCGGCTTTCAGCAGCAACGGGATCTTGTAGATGTCGTCGGCGTCTACCGCCGAGATGACGGCCTTCTCTTCCACATTGGTGAACAGGGCAATCTTACGGCGCTGGTCAGCCGGCAGGGGTCGGTCGGCGCGACACAACAGCACGTCGGGCTGGATGCCGATGCTGCGCAACTCTTTCACCGAATGCTGGGTCGGCTTCGTCTTGATCTCGCCGGAGGTGGCGATGTACGGCACGAGCGTCAGGTGCATGTAGGCGACCCGGTCGCGCCCCAGCTCCGAGCCCATCTGGCGGATCGCCTCGAGAAAGGGCAGCGACTCGATGTCGCCGACGGTGCCGCCGATCTCCACCATGCACACGTCGGCGTCGCCGGCCCCCGCGCGCACGCTGCGCTTGATCTCGTCGGTGATATGCGGGATGACCTGCACGGTCGCACCGAGGTACTCGCCGCGCCGCTCCTTGCCGATGACGTTCTGGTAGATCCGCCCGGTGG
>CAYTXS010000354.1:0-2374 GCA_964441585.1 uncultured Thioalkalivibrio sp. | reverse complement strand
AAGATCGTGCCCTGGTTGCGCACGATGATGGCCTCGTCGCACATCGCCGGCACGTAGGCCCCGCCCGCGGTGCAGGATCCCATCACCACGGCGATCTGCGGAATGTTGGCGGCGGAAAGCCGCGCCTGGTTGTAGAAAATTCGTCCGAAATGATCACGATCAGGGAAGACTTCGTCCTGCAGCGGAAGAAATGCACCGCCTGAGTCCACAAGGTAGATACAGGGCAGGTGATTTTCCAGTGCGACTTCCTGGGCGCGGAGGTGCTTTTTGACTGTCATGGGAAAATAGGTGCCGCCCTTGACGGTCGCGTCATTCGCGACGACCACCACTTCCTGTCCGCACACCCGGCCGATCCCCGTGATGATGCCGGCGGCAGGGGCCTGGTCCTCGTAGAGTCCGAGGGCCGCAAGGGGCGACAGCTCGAGCAACGGGCTGCCCGGATCCAAGAGGGCGTCCACCCGCTCCCGCGGCAGCAGCTTGCCCCGATCCGCGTGCCGGCCCCGGGCGCGCTCGCCGCCGCCGAGGGCCGCGCGGGCCACCTGCCCGCGTAGATCCTCGACCAGCGCTTCCATGTGCTTGCGGTTGGCGGCGAACTCCTCGGCGCCGGCGCGGATCGCGGTGGACAGGATGGCCATCGCTTTCAGAACGCTTCGAGGGCGACCGCGGTCGCCTCGCCGCCGCCGATGCACAGCGAGGCGACGCCGCGCTTCAGTCCGCGCGCGCGCAGGGCGTGGACCAGGGTGACGAGCAGGCGTGCGCCGGTGGCGCCGATCGGGTGGCCGAGCGCGCAGGCGCCGCCGTTGACGTTGACCTTGTCGTGGTCGAGTCCGAGGTCGTGCATGGCGGCCATGGTCACGATGGCGAACGCCTCGTTGATCTCGTAGAGATCGACACTGTCAGGCGTCCAGCCGAGCCGCTCGAGCAGTTGCCTGGTGGCGGAAACCGGCGCGGTAGTGAACCACTCCGGGGCATGTGCGTAGCCGCCGTGGCCCACGATCCGGGCGAGCGGCTCGAGGCCGCGGCGTACCGCTTCGGCCTCGGTCATGAGCAGCAACGCCGCGGCGCCGTCGGAAATCGACGACGACGAGGCTGCCGTAACGGTGCCGTCCTTGCGAAAGGCCGGCCGCATGGTGGAAATCCTGTCGATCTCGCAGCGGCCCGGTTCCTCGTCATGGGACACGACGGTCTCGTTGCGGCGGGTCTTCACCGTCACCGGGGCGACCTCCGCAGCGAATGCGCCCTCGATGGCTTGCAGCGCGCGCTGCACGCTCGCCAGCGAGAACGCGTCCTGGGCCTCGCGCGTGAAGCCGTACTTTTCCGCGGTCAGCTCGGCGAAGTGGCCCATCATGTTGCCGTCGTAGGGATTCTGCAGGCCGTCGTAGAACATGTGATCGAGTACTTCCTGGTGGCCCATCCGGTAGCCCGCGCGCGCCTTCGGCAAGAGATAGGGCGCATTGCTCATCGACTCCATGCCGCCGGCGAGCACGACCCTGCCGGAGCCCGCGCGCAACAGGTCATGACCGAACATTGTCGCCTTCATGCCCGAGCCGCAGACCTTGTTGACCGTCGTGCAGCCCACTGCGTCGGGCAACCCGGCCGCGAGGGCCGCCTGGCGGGCGGGCGCCTGGCCCAGGCCGGCGGGCAGCACGCAACCAATGATGGCCTCGGAGACTTCGTCCGGCGCGACGCCGGCATCCTCCATGGCGGCGCGGATCGCGACCGCCGCGAGTTGCGGTGCCGGTACGGGGCTCAAGCCGCCCTGGAAAGCGCCGATGGGGGTGCGGCGCGCCGCCGCGATGACGATGGTGTCCTGGCTCATGATCGACTCCTCAGTTCGAATCGGGGTTGCCCGTGGCGCGAAACAGTTCGCGGCCGATCAGCATGCGGCGGATCTCGCTGGTGCCCGCGCCGATCTCGTAGAGCTTGGCATCGCGCAGCAATCGCCCGGCGGGATATTCATTGATGTAACCGTTGCCGCCGAGGATCTGCACCGCCTCCAGGGCGAGCGTCACGGCCGAGCTGGAGGCGAGCAGCAGGCAGGCGGCGGCGTCCATGCGGGTGGGCTCGCCGCGGTCGAACTGTCCCGCCACGCGATAAGTGAATGCGCGCGACGATTGGAGGGCCGTGTACATGTCGGCGATCTTCGCCTGCATGATGCCGAAGCTGCCGATCGGCTCGCCGAACTGCTTGCGTTCGTGCAGGTACGGCAGCGCCGTGTCCATGCAGGCCTGCATGATGCCGAGCGGTCCGCCCGAGAGCACGAGACGCTCGGAATCCAGGCCGCGCATCATGAGATAGGCGCCGCCGTTGACCTCGCCGAGCACGTTCTCCGCCGGGATCTCGCAATCTTCGAACACCAGTTCGCAGGTGTTGG
>CAYTXS010000353.1:0-2384 GCA_964441585.1 uncultured Thioalkalivibrio sp. | reverse complement strand
CGACTTCGCGGGAGAGCTTCAAGAGGCGCGTGTCGTCAGGAATCATGCGGGACCCTCTTTGTGGTTGATCTAGCCTGCCACCAACCGCGGCCCAGCAAAAGAGGTCTCTCGAGGAGCCGCGGTTCGCACGGCAGGCACCGCTCCGAGGCCCGGTTGTTGCCGCCGAGCGATCGCCGGTGAGCCGGCGCGTGCGACCTGCTAGCATGCGGGGCCTCGCGGCGGAATCTTCATGAGCGCAGAGCACCTCGAACAGCACACCCCGATGATGCGACAGTTCCTGCGCATCAAGGCCGAGTATCCCGACATCCTGCTGTTCTACAGGATGGGCGATTTCTACGAGCTGTTCTACGACGATGCGCGGCGCGCGGCGAAGCTCATCGACATCACCCTGACGACCCGCGGCCAGAGCGCCGGCCAGCCGATCCCCATGGCCGGCGTCCCCGTGCACAGCGTGGAGGGCTATCTCGCGAAGCTGGTGCGCAAGGGCGAGTCGATCGCCATCTGCGAGCAGATCGGCGATCCCGCGACCTCGAAGGGACCCGTCGAGCGACAGGTCGTGCGGGTGGTGACGCCCGGCACGGTCACCGACGAGAGCCTGCTCGAGGCGCGCCGCGAGGTGCTGCTCGGCTGCGTGCACGCCGGCCCCGGGGGCATCGGCATCGCCTGGCTGGACCTGGCGGCGGGTCGCTTCCGCGTCACGCGCGTCGATGGCGCGGAAGCGCTGGCCGCGGAACTGGAGCGGCTGCAACTGGCCGAGATCCTGGTCGGCGAGGATCAATCGCTGCCGGCGGCGCTCAGCACCCTGCCGGGCATGCGCACCCGGCCGCCGTGGCATTTCGACCTGGATGCCGCCACCCGCCTGCTGTGCCGGCAGTTCGGCGTTGCCGACCTGGAAGGCTTCGGTTGCGCACACCTGCCGGAGGCCGTGCAGGCCGCCGGCTGCCTGTTGCAGTACGTGCATGACACCCAGTGCGGCGCCCTGCCCCACCTGCGGGGGCTCGCCACCGAAACACGGGACCAGGCGCTCGTCATGGACGCGGCGACACGGCGCAACCTGGAGATCGATCGCAACCTGTCGGGGCGCCACGAGCACACCCTTCTCGGCGTGCTCGACGAGACGGTCACACCGATGGGCAGCCGCCTGCTGCGCCGCTGGCTGACCCGGCCGCTGCGCGATCGCCAAACGCTCGAGGCACGCCACGAGGCCATCGAGCGGTTGCTGCTCGACGGCGACCCGCCGGGGTTGCGCGAGGTGCTGCGAGGGATCGGCGACCTGGAGCGCATGCTCGCCCGTGTCGCACTGCGCTCGGCGCGGCCGCGCGACCTGGCGGGCTTGCGCGAGGGCCTGGCCCGCCTGCCGGCATTGCGCACGGCCCTCGCCGGAACTCATGCCCCGCGGCTGGGCACGCTCGCGGCGGAATGCGGCGAGCACGACGATACGCATGAGCTGCTGGAGCGCGCCGTCATCGACAACCCGCCTGTGCTGATCCGCGACGGCGGCGTCATCGCCGCGGGCTGGGACGCCCAACTCGACGAACTGCGCGCCCTGTCCACGGAGGCCGACGGCTTCCTCGCCGACCTGGAGACGCGCGAACGCGAACGCACCGGCCTGGCCTCGCTCAAGGTCGGCTACAACCGCGTGCACGGCTATTACATCGAAATCGGCCGCGCGCAGGCGAAAAACGCGCCGGCGGATTACACCCGCCGCCAGACGCTGAAGGCGGCCGAACGCTTCATCACGCCGGAGCTGAAAGAGTTCGAAGACAAGGTGCTGTCCGCCCGCGAGCGCGCCCTCGCCCGGGAGAAGGCGCTTTACGACGCACTCGTCGAGACCTTGGTGGAGAGACTCGGGCCGCTGCAGATGATGGCCCTCGCGGTCGCCGAGCTCGACGTGCTGGCGAACCTCGCCGAGCGTGCCGCGGCGCTGGATCTCAGCCGCCCCCGGCTGCTCGACCAGCCGCGGCTGGAGATCCGCGGCGGGCGTCACCTGGTGGTGGAACGGGTCTCCAGTGAACCCTTCATCCCGAACGACCTGGCACTCGACGGGCAGCGCCGCATGCTGGTCATCACAGGACCCAACATGGGCGGCAAGTCCACCTACATGCGCCAGGCGGCGCTGATCGTGATCCTGGCCTGCGCAGGCAGCTTCGTGCCAGCCGCAGCGGCCGAACTGGGGCCCGTCGACCGGATCTTCACCCGCATCGGGGCCTCGGACGACCTCGCCGGCGGGCGGTCCACGTTCATGGTGGAGATGACCGAGGCGGCCAATATCCTGAATAACGCGACGAACCAGAGCCTCGTGCTGATGGACGAGATCGGGCGCGGCACGAGCACCTTCGACGGCCTGTCGCTGGCCTGGGCCTGCGCGCATCACATCGGCGCCG
>CAYTXS010000352.1:0-2422 GCA_964441585.1 uncultured Thioalkalivibrio sp. | reverse complement strand
CCTGCTGCCGCTGCGGCGCAACGGCGAGCTGATCGGCTGCCTGAATTTCGGCAGCCGGGATCCGGAGCGCTTCATGCGCAGCCATGCAGTCGATTTCATGCGGCACCTGGCCGACATCGGGGCCGTGTGCCTGGAAAACGCGGTGAACCGCAGCCGCCTGGTCCGCAGCGGCATCACCGACGTGCTCACCGGCCTGTACAACCGGCGTTACCTGCAGCACCGCCTCGTCGACGAGTTGGCGCGCGCCCGGCGCGAGCAACGGCCGGTCTCCTGCGTGATGCTCGACGTGGACCATTTCAAGCCGATCAACGACCGCTGGGGCCACCCGGCCGGCGACAAGGTGCTGGCGCAGATCGCACACGTCATCCGCGAGGAGTGCCGCGACAGCGACATCCCCGTGCGCTACGGCGGCGAGGAGTTCGCCGTGTTACTGCCCGGCGCCGCCATCGAGGAAGCGCTGCAGGTCGCGGAGCGCATCCGCCGCGCGATCGAGGACAGCGAACTCGTCCTGCCGGGGGGACATGGACTGCAGCTGACGATTTCCGCGGGTGTCGCCTGCGCGGTGCCGAGCCGGGCGGACAACGATCTCAAGTCGCGCGGCGACCGGCTGATCGCCGAGGCGGACGTGCAGCTCTACCGCGCCAAGGCCGCGGGCCGCAACCGCGTCTCCGGCGCGACCGACTGAGGCCGCCGGGATGTGGTTGACCGTCGAAGGCGTCGAGCAGGCCTATGGTGAAAACCAGGTCCTGTCGAATCTCTCCTTCCGGCTCGGAGCCGGCACCATCGGCTGCCTGCTGGGCCCGAGTGGCTGCGGCAAGACCACCGCGTTGCGGTGTATCGCCGGCTTCGAGGGTGTGCGGGCGGGCCGCATCTCCGTCAACGGCCAGGTGCTCTCGAAACCGGGCTTCGTCGTGCCGCCCGAGAAGCGGGGCCTCGGCATGGTGTTCCAGCAATACGCCTTGTTTCCGCACCTCGATGTCGCCGCCAACGTCGGCTTTGGCCTGCGACAGCTGAGTGCGGCCGAGCGGGCCCGCCGAGTCGCCGAGGTGCTGGATGTCGTCGGGCTCGGCGGCAGCGATCAGCTGTTTCCCGACGAGTTGTCAGGCGGCCAGCAGCAACGCGTCGCCCTCGCCCGCGCCCTCGCGCCGCGCCCCGGGCTGTTGCTGATGGATGAACCGTTTTCCAGCCTGGACACCGGGCTGCGCGTCCGCCTCGGCTCGGAAGTGCGCGACATCCTCAAGCAGCTGGGCATCACGGCACTGCTGGTGACGCACGACCAGGGAGAAGCCTTCGCGGTGGCCGACGAGATCGGCGTGATGAGCGCGGGCCGCCTGGAGCAGTGGGATACCGCCTACAACCTCTATCATCGTCCGGCGAGTCGCTTCGTCGCGGAGTTCGTCGGCGAAGGATGTTTCCTGCCGGGCGAAACGAACGAGGACGGGACGGTCCGGATCGAGCTCGGGCGCCTCGCGCCGACCGAGCCGCTGGAGGTCGGCGCCAACCGGGAAGTGGACGTGCTCCTGCGCCCGGACGACATCGTGCACGACGATGAGAGCACGCTGACGGCGACGGTGCTGCGCAAGGCCTTTCGCGGCGCCGCGATCCTCTATTCGTTGGGACTGCCGAGCGGGCGCCGGGTTTTCGCGCTGGTGCCGAGCCATCACGACCATCGCATCGGCGCGCGCATCGGCATCCGCCTGGAGGCCGACCACGTCGTCGTGTTCCCGCGCTAGCCGACGCTGCGTTGGCGACGCATCAGGACGAGGAACAGCGGCACGCCGATCGCGGCCGTGAGCGCGCCGACGGGGAGCTGCCGAGGTGCCGCGATGGTGCGGGCCGCCGTGTCGGCGAGCAGCAGGAGGGTGCCGCCGCCGAGCACCGCGGCCGGCACCAGCAGGCGATGGTCCGGGCCGATCAGGCGGCGCACCAGGTGCGGCACGACCAGGCCGACGAAGCCGATGCTGCCGGCCGTGGCCACGGCGATGGCGGTGAGCAGCGAGCCGGCGATGTAGATGCCGATGCGCAAGGGGCGCACGGCGACGCCGAGCGTTTCGGCCCGCGCCTCGCCGCGCGCCAGCACGTTGAGGTGGCGCCCGGTCAGGATGCCGGCGACGGTGGCGACGGCGAGCAGCGCCAGCAGCGGCCCCGGATCACGCGCGAACGACAGGTCGCCCATCATCCAGAACAGCATGCCGCGCAGGCTGGAGTCCGGCCCGAGGGCGAGGATCAGGCTGATGGCCGCGCCGAACCCGGCAGCCACCACCACGCCGGTCAACAACAGGCGCAGCGGCGTCCAGGCGCCGCTGCCGTGGGCGAGCGCGAAGACCAGCAGGGTCGCGGTGAGTGCTCCCGCGAACGCGCCGCCATGCACCCAGGCCCCGCCCAGCCCTGCGGCCAGCACCAGCAGCGCGAAGGTCGCCGC
>CAYTXS010000351.1:0-2436 GCA_964441585.1 uncultured Thioalkalivibrio sp. | reverse complement strand
GCCATCCGGAACCTGGCCCTCATCGGACCGGCCGGCACCGGCAAGACCACGCTCGCTGAAACCCTGCTGCACACCGCCGGGGCGATCCCGCAACGCGGCCGGATCGATCGGGGCGATACCGTCTGCGATTTCGAGGCACGCGAAATCTCCATGGCGCACTCGCTGGATTCCGCGGTCTGCCACTGCGAGTGGCAAAAGAGCGAGATCAACATCATCGACACGCCGGGTTTCACCGACTTTTTGCCGCGCGCCATCGCGACGTTGCCCGCCGTGGAATGCGCTGCGCTGGTGCTCTCGGCTTCCGGCGGGCTCGAAACCGGCGTGCGACGCATGATGAAGGCAGCCGGCGACGCAGCGTTGTCCCGCATCATCATCGTCAACAAGATGGACACGGATCCCGACAAGCTCGACCAGCTGCTGGCCGAGATCCAGGAGGCATTCGGCGCGCGCTGCCTGCCGGTCAACCTGCCGAGCGACCATGGGCGCAAGGTAGTGGACTGCTTTTTTCACGACAGCGGCGAGCCCACGGATTTCTCCAGCATCGAGGAAGCGCATACGCGGATCACCGACCAGGTGGTCGAGGTGGACGAGGCGCTCATGGAGGCTTACCTCGAGTCGGGCCAGAACCTGGACCCGCAGCAATTGCACGCCGCATTCGAACAGGCCCTGCGAGAACGGCATCTCATCCCGGTGGTTTTCGTTTCCGCGGAGACCGGCGCCGGGGTCGAGGCTCTGCTGGATTACATCGTCAAGCTGCTGCCGAGCCCGCGGGAAGCGAATCCCCCGCCGTTCATGCGTGGCGAAGGCGCCGCCGCAGAGCCGGTGGTGGTGGAATCGGAGCCCGATCGTCACGTCGTGGCCCATGTCTTCAAGGTCGTGGTCGATCCCTACGTCGGGCGCATGGCCGTCATTCGGGTTCACCAGGGCACGATCCGCGCAGGCGCACAGGTTTTCGTGGGCGAGTCGCGCAAGCCGGTCAAGCTGAGTCATCTCTACAAGCTGCAGGGGAAAAAGACGTCCGAGGTCGCCGCCGCAGGACCGGGAGACATCATCGCGGTCACCCGCATCGAAAGTCTCGGCTTCAACGACGTGTTGCACGACTCGCACGACGAAGATCACTTCCACGTGCGTCTCCCGGAGGCCGCACCACCGATGATGGGTATCGCGATCGAGCCGGCGCAGCGAGGCAACGAACAGAAACTGTCCGATGCACTGCAAAAGCTGTGCGCCGAAGACCCGGCTTTGCGTGTGGAGCATCGACCGGGAACGAATGAAACGGTGGTCTTGTGCAGCGGTGAACTGCACCTGCGGCTGGTCGTCGAGGCGATGCAGGAACGGTTCAACCTCGAGGTCCGCACGCACCCTCCGACCATTCCGTATCGTGAGACGATCACGCGACCGGCGGAGGGTCACCACCGCCACAAGAAACAGACCGGTGGTGCAGGACAGTTCGGCGAGGTTTACCTGCGCATCGCACCGCTGCCGCGCGGTTCGGGTTTCGAATTCGTCAGCGAGGTGGTCGGCGGCTCCATCCCGCAGCAGTTCATCCCCGCCGTGGAGAAAGGCGTTCGGCAGGCGCTGGCCTCGGGTGCGATTGGCGGGTTCCCGCTGCAGGACATCCGCGTCGCCGTCTACGACGGCAAAACCCACCCGGTGGACTCCAAGGAAGTCGCTTTCATCAGCGCAGGCCGACGTGCTTTCATCGAGGCGACTCGCAGCGCCGGGCCGATCATTCTCGAGCCAATCGTGCAGCTCCAGGTGACCGTCCCCGTGGATTCGCTGGGCGCCGTCACCGGTCATCTGTCGGCGCGGCGTGGGCGCGTGCTCGGCTCGACCTCACTGTCCGGCCAGCGTATCCAGGTCGACGCGGAGGCCCCGCTGGCTGAACTGCAGGATTACGCCAACCAACTCAAGTCGCTGACCGGCGGCTCCGGCGCCTGGACGATGCATCTGGACCGCTACGAACCGGTCCCGGCAAAAGTCCAGCAGGACCTGACGCGAGACCTGCGCGAGGAAGAAAACGATTAGAATGGGTCTGCGACGTCGCGGTCTTGACGTACGTCAATGCACCGCGGCACCGAAGCGGCAACATACTTTCAAATGCGACGGACAATTCGATGCTCGATATCAGTGAACTCATGACGCCGCGACGCAGCCTCGTCATCATCAGCCCGGAAGCCACCGTAGACGAGGCGCGGCGCACCATGGCGGCACACGCCATCCGGCACCTCCCGGTGCTGGACGAAAGCGGCATGATGATCGGCCTGGTCTCGCAAACGGACGTGCTGGTGGCCGGTAACGACGGCGATCGTCCGGTTCGCGAGATCATGGTGCGCGAGCTCGACGTCGTCGACGAACGCAGCAACGTCCGCCATGCCGCCATGATCATGTTCCGGCACAAGAGAAGTTGCCTCCCGGTGACTCGGGACGGCCAGC
>CAYTXS010000350.1:0-2438 GCA_964441585.1 uncultured Thioalkalivibrio sp. | reverse complement strand
GCGCTGAAGGTCAACGGTAAGGACTACCACATCTGGTCGCTGGACTCGCTCGGCAAGGAGCGGATCGCCAGGTTGCCCTACTCGTTGCGGATCCTGCTGGAGAACCTCCTGCGCCACGAGGACGGCGTGAACGTCACCCGCCACGATATCGAGGCGCTGCTCGCCTGGGACCCCAAGGCGGAGCCCGAGACCGAGATCGCCTTCACCCCTGCGCGTGTCATCCTGCAGGACTTCACGGGCGTCCCGGCGGTGGTCGATCTCGCCGCGATGCGTGACGCGGTCGTCAAGCTCGGCGGCAATGCGGACGCCATCAACCCGCTGTCGCCCGCCGAGCTGGTCATCGATCACTCCGTGCAGGTCGATTCCTTCGGCTCGGCCGACTCGCTGCAAAAGAACAACGAAATCGAATTCGGCCGCAACGAGGAACGTTACAGCTTCCTGCGCTGGGGGCAGAATGCCTTCGACAACTTCAAGGTTGTGCCGCCCAACACCGGCATCGTCCACCAGGTGAATCTCGAGTTCCTCGCCCGGGTCGTTTTCGACGCCGAGAAGAACGGCGAGCTCCAGGCCTATCCCGACACCCTCGTCGGCACCGACTCGCACACCACGATGATCAACGGACTCGGCGTGCTCGGCTGGGGCGTCGGCGGCATCGAGGCCGAAGCGGCGATGCTGGGCCAGCCCGTGACGATGCTCATCCCGCAGGTGATCGGTTTCCGCCTCAAGGGCAGCCTCGCCGAAGGTGCCACCGCGACCGACCTGGTGCTCACCGTGACCGAGATGCTGCGCAAGAAGGGCGTCGTGGGCAAGTTCGTCGAGTTCTTCGGCGACGGCCTGTCCAACCTCCCGCTTGCCGACCGCGCGACGCTCGGCAACATGTCGCCGGAATTCGGCAGCACCTGCGCAATCTTTCCAATCGATGCCGAGACCGTCCGCTACCTCGAACTTTCGGGGCGCAGCCCCGAGCGCATCGCGCTGGTGGAGGCCTACGCCCGGGCCCAGGGCCTGTGGCGCGAGGACGGCCAGCCGGAAGCCGAGTACACCGACGTCCTGGAGCTCGACCTGGCCGACGTCAAGCCCAGCATCGCAGGCCCCAAGCGGCCGCAGGATCGCATCCTGCTCGCTGATGCGAAGATGGCCTTCCTGAAGCAGCTGCAGCCCATCGAGGCCGCCCGAGCCAACAGCAAGGATGTGGCCGAGTCGCGCTTCGAGGGTGAAGGCGGCGACGTCTCCGTGGGCAACCCCGCCACGGCCGCAGCGCCGGGGCTGGCGAAGGTGAGCCGTGACGGAGACGACTTCGTGGTGCGCGACGGCGCGGTGCTGATCGCCGCCATCACGAGCTGCACAAACACCTCGAACCCGGCCGTGATGCTGGCCGCCGGCCTGCTCGCGCGCAATGCGGCAGCGAAGGGACTGAAGGTCAAGCCGTGGGTGAAGACCAGCCTGGCCCCGGGTTCGCGGGTGGTCACGGAATACCTGAGAAAAGCCGAGCTGCTCGATGACCTGGAGAAGCTCGGTTTCAACGTCGTCGGCTACGGCTGCACCACCTGCATCGGCAACTCGGGCCCGCTGCCCGAGGAGATCGCCGAAGCGGTGTCCAGGCACGACATCGTCGGCACCTCGGTGCTGTCGGGTAACCGCAACTTCGAGGGGCGCATCCATCCGCTGGTGCGGATGAACTACCTGGCTTCCCCGCCGCTGGTGGTGGCCTACGCCCTCGCAGGCAACCTCGACGTGGATCTGCTGAACGAACCGCTCGGCGAAGGCAACGACGGACCGGTGTACCTGAAGGACGTGTGGCCGTCGGCCCACGAGGTGCAGGACACCATCATGTCGAGCCTCGACTCGACGATGTTCCAGGGCAGCTACGGCGAGGTCTTCGACGGCGATTCGAACTGGCAGGGCCTTACGGTGCCCGAAGGCGAGATCTACGACTGGCCGGCCGAGTCCACCTACGTGCGCAATCCGCCCTACTTCGAAGGCATGAACATGGCGCCGGCCGCACTCGAGCCCATCGGAGGCGCACGCGCGCTCGCGGTGCTGGGCGATTCCGTCACCACCGATCACATTTCACCGGCCGGCAGCATCGCGTCCAACAGCCCGGCGGCGAAGTACCTCGTCAGCAAAGGTGTTGCCCCGAACGACTTCAACTCCTACGGCTCACGCCGCGGCAACCACGAGGTCATGATGCGCGGTACCTTCGCCAATATCCGGCTGCGCAACCAGCTGGCCGGCGGCGTCGAGGGCGGCTGGACCCGTTACCTTCCGACCGGCGAAATCATGGCCATCTACGACGCCGCCATGCGCTACCAGGAAGACGGCACGCCGCTGGTGATTCTCGCCGGCAAGGAATACGGTTCCGGCTCCTCCCGTGACTGGGCCGCCAAGGGCACCAAGCTGCTCGGAGTCCGGGCCGTGATCGCCGAGAGCTACGAGCG
>CAYTXS010000349.1:0-2445 GCA_964441585.1 uncultured Thioalkalivibrio sp. | reverse complement strand
CCGCCCGCATGCGCAAGCACCTTCGGATCCATGATCCGGCGCCACAGCGGCGGCACCATGGCCAGCAGGAACATCCCGTAATAGCCGGCGGGCAGCTGCGGCGCCTCGTCGAAGTGCCTGAGGCTCTGGTAACGCCGCGCCGGCCAGGCGTGGTGATCGGAGTGACGCTGCAGCTGATAAAGCAGCAGGTTGGAGATCACGTGGTTCGAGTTCCAGCTGTGGCGCGGGGCACAACGCTCATAGCGGCCGTCGGGATCGCGCAGTCGCTTGAGCCCGTAGTGCTCGACGTAATTGGCCGCGGACAGGAGGCTGTACGCGAGGGCGGCCTGGAGCAAAAGAAACGGCAGCAGGGCCGGCCCGAGCCAGGCCAGCAGTGCGCCCCAGAACACCACGCTCAGCGCCCAGGCCTGCAGGTTGTGATTGGCCGGATGCCACGGATCGCGACCTTGGGAAGCGAGTCGCTCGCGCTCGAGCTGCCAGGCGCGGCGGAAAGCGCCGGGAATCTCGCGCATCATGAAGCGGTAGTAGCTCTCGCCGAAGCGCGCGGAGGCAGGATCCTCCGGCGTGGCGACATCGCGGTGGTGGCCGCGCACATGCTCGACGATGAAGTGGCCGTAACAGGACGGTGCCAGCGCGGCGCGGCCGAGCCAGATCTCGAGCGGGTCTTTCTTGTGGCCGAGCTCGTGGCCGGCGTTGATCCCCGCGGCACTGCTCCAGCCGGCCGAGAAGGCGAGGCCCAGCCAGCCGACCCAGCCCAGCCCGCCTTCGACAGCGACCCACGCCGCGATGACGACGGTCAGCCACACCGCCGGGACCGCGAGCCAGGTCAGCCAGCGGTACCAGCGGTCGGCGTCCAACTCAGGCACCCGCGCTTCCGGCGGGTTGTTGTCGTCCGCGCCCAACAACTGGTCGAGCAGGGGCACCACCCCGTAAAGCACGGCCGGCGTCAGCCACAGCCAGCCTTCGCCGGCGCCGGCCAGCCACAGGCCGATGCCCACCAGCGGCAGCATGGGCATGAACAGCGAGGCCAGCCACCAGTGACGGCGGCGATCGGTCCAGGCAAAAGCATCAGCGGGAAAACTTGCCATGCGAGTCATCATGGGGTGCGAATCGGCCCCGCGCATTGTTCCTCCCCGTCAATTCTTTTGTTATTTTCGGCCAGTATGGATTCGCCTTCGCTCATGCCGATCATCCCGCGCGGCCTGCATCACCCGGCTGCCGGCGTCGCCGTGCTGGCCGGCGTCCTGCAGGACCTCGATCTCGATCCTCTGCCGCTGCTGGCCCGCTGTGGCCTGCCGCCCGAGATTACCGGCGCAGGGCAGGCGGTCCCGGTCGAGCGCGAGATTGCTTTCATCCGGCTGGCGCTCGAGAGCTCGGGCCGACCCGACCTGGGTCTGCTGGCCGGCCGCGGCCACCGATTTCCCGTGTTCGGTTTCTGGGGCCTGGCGCTGGCGGCCAGCCCGACGCTGGCCAGCGCCATCCGTCTCGGGCTGCAATACGTGGACCTCACGCATACCTTCTTGCGCTGGCGTTTCGAACGTGGCGGGCCGGAGGCTGCGCTGGTCATGCAGGCCGGCGCACCGCTGGGCGAGCTCGAGACCTTCCTCGTGGAGCGCGACGCCGCGGCCGCCGCCACGTTGCTGGAGGACCTCACGGGCCGGCGCGGCGGACTGGCCGGCGCAGAGTTTGCCTACTCCGCACCTGCCTGGGCGGCTCGCTACGACACGGTATTCGGCTGCCGCCCGACCTTCGGGGCCGGCAGGCATGCATTGCGCCTCAGCGCCGCCCTGCTGGAGCAACCCCTGCCCGGCGGCGATCCGGTCATGGCCGCCGCCGCGGAGGCTCAGTGCCACCGCCTGCTGGACGGCCTGTCGCCGGCCGGCGGCCTGTCCACCCGCCTGCGCCGTCACCTCCTGGATCATCCCGGACGACTGCCGAGCCAGGACGAGACCGCGCGTCATATCGGGCTGTCGCGGCGCAGCCTGCGGCGCAAGCTGGCGGAAGAAGGCACCAGTTTCCGGGCGCTTGCGGACGAGGTCCGGTTCGGCCTCGTGGCCGGTTACCTGGAGAACACCGGGCTGGCGCTGGACGAGATCGCCGCGCGCACAGGCTTCAGCGATGCCGCCAACCTGTCGCATGCCTTCCGCCGCTGGACCGGCACCACGCCGGGCACCTGGCGGGCGGCCCGCCGGCCCGGTCACGAGTCACAGCCCGATGCGCACAAGTGAATCCGGACTGACACGCATTTGCGATATCATGGTTAGATTGCGCCCGAAACCGGGCAACGACGGAGCCTCGAGCCTTGAGCATCATGGATAGCCTGCTGACGGCGGGATTTCGGCACAACAGTCGCCGCCTGACCCGTTTCGCCCGCCCGCAGCCCAGCGAAACCTTGCCGCCGCCCGATCCGGCGCGCAAGTACATGCTTTACCTGCATATTCCTTT
>CAYTXS010000348.1:0-2454 GCA_964441585.1 uncultured Thioalkalivibrio sp. | reverse complement strand
CCGACCCGGAGGATGCTTGCCGATGCGACTGCGTGCCGTACTGACCGGAGTGGCCCTCGGCGCCTCCCTGACCGTATCCCCGGCCTTCGCCAGTGAGCGTCCGGCCGCAGTCGAGACCTGTCTCGGTTGCCACGGTATCAAGGGATACAAGAACGTTTATCCGACCTTCCCGGTGCCGAAGCTCGGGGGCCAGAGCGCGCAATACATTCTCGATGCCTTGCGTGCCTATGCCGAAAACACGCGCCCGCATTCGACCATGCATGCCAATGCGGTGACGCTCTCAGAGGAACAGAAGCAGGCTATTGCCGCGTGGTTCGAGGCACAGGGGCGCGAGGAGCAGGACCAGTGAAGATCGCCAACCGTTCAATTCTCGCGGTTACCGCGGCCGGGCTGCTTCTCGTCGGCACCGCCCAAGCGGGCGATCCGGAACTCGGCCGCACCAAGGCCGCGCCGTGCGCAGCCTGCCACGGGGAAGACGGCATGGGCACGGCGCCTAACTTCCCCGTGCTGGCCGGACAGTACGCCGGTTACCTGGTGCACGTGCTCAAGCAGTACCGCAGCGGCGAACGTGAGAACGCCCTGATGGCGCCGTGGGTCGCCGAGCTGTCGGATGCCGATATCGCGGATCTCGCGGCCTACTACGCGGCCATGCAGGGGCTCGTCGTCCCCGAGCTCTAGGTTCCGCGCTGCTTTGCTCATCGCGGCGCGAGGCGAGACAATCGGGTCCTTCGTTTCGAGAGGAGCCGAGTTTGCACAAGCCAAGCCTGATCGACTTTCATGCCGGCATCACGGCCATCGACACCGAGTACGTGCGCCCCGGCCTGGACGCCAGCCACCTGATCGTCCAGGAGGAGCGCGCCGCCTTCGTGGACACGGGTACGACGCATTCGGTGCCCCTGCTGCTCGCGGCGCTGAAGGAAAAGAATCTCGCCCCGGAACAGGTCGACTACGTCTTCCTCACCCACGTGCATCTCGATCACGCCGGGGGCGCAGGCGCGCTGATGGCCGCATTGCCGCGCGCGACGGCCGTGCTGCACCCGCGCGGAGCGCGCCACATGGCCGATCCCTCGCGCCTGGTGGCGGGCTCGAAGGCGGTCTACGGCGACGCCGCCTTCGATAACTTGTACGGGGAAATCGTGCCGATTCCAGCGGAACGCATCCGCACCGTGGAGGACGGCGAGAAGCTGGTGCTGGCCGAACGCGAGTTCGAGTTCCTGCACACGGAAGGCCACGCCCGCCACCATTACTGCATCGTCGACCCGGCCGCCGACGCCATTTTTACAGGCGACTGTTTCGGCATCTCTTACCGAGAACTCGACACTGCCGCCGGGCCGTTCATTTTCCCCACCACCACGCCGGTACAGTTCGATCCCGAGGCGGCGCACGCGACTCTGCACAGGCTCCTCAGCTATGCACCGCGGTATGTTTTCCTGACCCACTTCAGCCGTGTTTCGGCTCCTGCCGCGCTGGCGCCGCAGCTGCATCGCGACCTCGACGCCTACGTGGAGATAGCGCAGCGTTGCCGCACTGCAGACGATCCCGAAGAGTCGATCCGGCTCGCGCTGCGGGAATGGACCTTCGCGCGTCTCGATGCGCACGGTTTCGATCCCGATCCCGTGTTGCGCGACGAAATCCTGCACATGGACCTGGCGCTGAACGCCCAGGGCCTCGCTTACTGGCTGGCCCATGCCGCCGACGGAGCTTCCGCATGAAAAATTTCACTGCTTTTCGCATTCACCAGGCCGGCAACGGCGTCGATGCACGCCTCGAGACTCTCAGTATCGACGACCTTTCGGCCGGCGAGGTGGTGATCGCCGGCCATTACTCGGACATCAACTACAAGGACGCACTCGCCGCCACCGGCAAGGGCCGCATCCTGCGTCGTTTCCCGCTGGTGGGAGGAATCGACGTCGCGGGCGAAGTGGTCAGCTCGAGCGATCCGCGCTACCAGCCGGGAGACAGCGTGCTGGTCACGGGCTGCGGCCTGAGCGAAGAACATGATGGCGGCTATGCCGAATACGTGCGCGTCCCCGGGGACTGGGTGGTGCCGATTCCTGAGGGGCTGGATGCCCGCGCCGCCATGCAACTCGGCACCGCCGGCTTCACCGCGGGCCTGGCGATTCACCGCCTCGAACACAACGGCCTGTCGCCCGAGGCGGGGCCGGTGATCGTCACGGGCGCCACGGGCGGGGTCGGCAGCCTGGCCGTCGACATGCTGGCCCGGTGCGGTTACCAGGTGACGGCCCTGACCGGCAAAGCCGATGCCGCCGACTACCTCAGAGAGCTCGGTGCAGCCGAGATCCTCGTCCGCGGCGAGTTCGAGATGGGCTCGCGGCCCCTCGAGAAAGGCATGTGGGCCGGGGCGGTCGACAACCTCGGCGGCGAAACGCTGGCCTGGTTGACGCGGACGATGGACTGGTGGGGCTCCATCGCCTCCATCGGCCTGGCCCAGGA
>CAYTXS010000347.1:0-2481 GCA_964441585.1 uncultured Thioalkalivibrio sp. | reverse complement strand
CCCAGGCGGCCAGGCCGGCGGGCAGCACCGCCGCAGTGGCAAGGCCGACGCGCAGGCCGAGGGCGCGGCCGCCAATGCCGAGCGCCAGGAACACCTTGACGAGCGTGTTGACGAAGGCGGCAACCAAAACGCCCAGCGTGCCCGCGGCGACACTCAACGTGTCGGTGGTCATCGAGGCGATGGACAGCGTGATCGCATCCACGTCGGCCAACCCGGAAACCGCGGCCAGCAGGTAAACACCGGCGTCGCCGAACTGTTCGGACAGCGCCCGCGACAGCAGCATGATGATGGCCAGCAACATCGCGAAGATCAGCGCCGGCCGCATCTCGAAGGGGTTGGGAACCTCGATGCCGTCGCCGGTCTTTCCCTGCCGATCGCGATGCCAGAACACATAAGCCGCGCCATAGTTCACGACAGTCACGACGACGATCGGCCACAACAGGCCAAGCGCCAGGTCCCGATTGAAGATGCCCGTGACGATCAGGATGCGCGGAAACACGGTCGCGCCTGCCACCAGGATTCCCGCCGCCAGCAGGTCCTGTGAACTGCCTTTCTTTCGCGCGAGGCGCGAATAATTGACCGTCAAGGCCGTGGAAGAGGCCAGCCCGGCGAAAACCCCCGTGGCCATGATCCCCTTGCGTTCGCCGAACAGCTTCATCGCGAAATAGCCGGTGTACGAGATGGCCGCGATCAGCACCACCATCCACCAGATGCGATACGGATTGAGCGCCTCCCACGGACCATAACCCTGGTCCGGCAACAGCGGCAGCACCACGACCGAGATCAGCAGCAACTTGAGCGTGGCGAACAGCTCCTTCTCCTGCATGCGCTCGACCCAGCTGTGCAGCACCGGCTTGATGCCGAGCAGTGCGGCAGTCACCACTGCCCCGGCCAGCGCCAGCGCGGTCAACTCCAGCACCGCCATGGCGCCGAACGCGAAGGTCAGCAATGCGGCGATCACGCCGGTGATCCCGACGTCAGGCACGGCACGCTGACTCACGACATGTGCAGCGATCATCACCGCCGCCAGCGCAGCAAAGCTCGTCGCGAGAACGACGTGCCCGGGCGGCTCGGACAACAGGCCCGCCACCCCGCCAAGCAGCCCGAGGAGAGCAAATGTGCGAATGCCTGCGACCCGCTGGCCCTCATCGCGCTCGCGGTCATGCCAGCCCCGCTCCAGGCCGACCAGCAAACCCAGCGCGAGCGCCGCGCCGAGCCGGTAGAAAACCTCGAAACCGTCCATTGAAAAAGTATGGCACAGACCCCGGCGCCGACCGGGGCGCGCGCATCAGGTCCCGCAGAAGGTCCGGTAAGGCGTGTCCGACGGCGGCGGCGCGGCGGCGAGGTCGGCGGCATCCGGCTGCGCGTCGAAGGGCCGCCCCAGCACCGTCAGCAGACGCTCGAAGGGCACAAAGTCCGACCGCTCGAGCGCGGCGGCTAACGCCTCCTCGACCAGGTGATTGCGGGGAATGAACAACGGATTGACCGCCCGCATCGCAGTCGCACGACCCCGGCGCGAGCGCGGCTCCCCGTCGAGGCGCGCCTGCCACCGGCCCAGCCAGTCCGCGTAACCGGGCGCGTCCCCCAACGAACGATGCAACTCTCCCTCCGTCGCCGCCCCAGGCTCTTCCACCGCATCGCACAGCGCACGAAAAGACAGCGTGTAATCCGCGCCGGCCGCCTGCAGCACATCGAGGAAACCCTGCACCAGCGCAGCATCCTCCGCTCGCGCCGTCCCGAGACCAAGCTTGGCCCGCATCCCGGACAGCCAGTGATGCTCAAACCGCCCCGCGAAGCCGGACACCACCTCAGTGAGCCGCGCCACCGCGGCCTCCGGATCGGCATCGACGAGCGGCAACAGCGTCTCAGCGAAACGAGCCAGGTTCCACGCCGCGATTGGCGGCTGGTTCATGTATGCATAGCGGCCACGCCGGTCGATCGAGCTGAACACCGTGCCGGGCGCATACGCGTCCATGAACGCGCAGGGGCCGTAGTCGATGGTCTCGCCGGCGACGGACATGTTGTCCGTGTTCATGACGCCGTGAATGAAGCCGACCTCGAGCCAGCGCGCGACGAGGCGGGCCTGCGCGTCGAGCACTGCCTCGACCAGCGCGATGCTAGGCACCTCGGCCTGGGCCGCAGCAGGGTAATGCCGCGCGATGACGTGATCCACGAGATGTTGCAACGCCTCTGTGTCGCGCCGCGCCGCGAAATACTGGAAGGTGCCCACGCGCACATGGCTCGCCGCGACGCGGGTCAGCACCGCCCCGGGCAACGCCGTGTCGCGCATTACCGGTTCCCCCGTGAGGACCGCCGCCAGCGCGCGGGTGGTGGGAATGTTCAGCGCATGCATGGCTTCGCTGAGCAGGTATTCGCGCAACACCGGTCCGAGCGCGGCACGCCCGTCACCGCCGCGCGAGAACGGCGTGATGCCGGCACCCTTCAACTGGATGTCTCTCCGCCGGCCGTCCCGATCGACGA
>CAYTXS010000346.1:0-2503 GCA_964441585.1 uncultured Thioalkalivibrio sp. | reverse complement strand
AAAGAGACTTCATCGACGGCCTCGGCCTGGCTGTGCTTGCGCTGCTGATCACGATCTTCTTGCTGTACGGAACCTTCGTCGCCATCGGCAAGGCCGACTACTTCCGCATGTCGGTCTTCGGCTTCCTGAGCGTCGTCGCACTTTACTGGACCATCCGTTTTACCCGGGCCCAGTTCGCAGCTTACCGGGCCTCGAAAAACTGACCGGCCCGACACCATGGAAATCATCCTCAATGGCAAACCGACGAACGTGGCGGATGGCCTGACAGCGGCCGAACTGGTGGCCGACCTGGCCCTGTCCGGACGGCGCTATGCCATGGAAGTCAACGGCGAACTGCTGCCCAAGAGCGTCCATGCAGAACACGAACTGGCCCCCCGCGACCGGGTCGAAATCGTCCAGGCCGTCGGCGGCGGATGACGCCGGCCGGGCCCACCAGAAGGAAGCCATACCCATGCAAGACGACCTGCTCGAACTCGCCGGCCGCCGTTACAATTCACGGCTGCTGACCGGCACGGGCAAGTACCGCGACTTCGATGAGACGCTCGCGGCCACCGAGGCCAGCGGCGCGGAGATCGTCACCGTCGCGATCCGTCGTACCAACATCGGCCAGGACAAGAACGAGCCAAACCTGCTCGACTACCTTGCGCCGGACCGCTTCACCATCCTGCCGAACACGGCCGGCTGCTTCACGGCGGCGGATGCGGTGCGCACCTGCCGCCTCGCACGCGAACTGCTCGACGGCCATTCCCTCGTCAAGCTCGAAGTGCTGGCGGACCAGAAGACCCTGTTCCCGGATATCACCGCGACCCTGGAGGCCGCAGAAGTTCTCGTGAAGGAAGATTTCCAGGTCATGGTCTACACGAATGACGACCCGATCATCGCCAAGCGGCTGGAGGAACTGGGCTGCGTCTCGGTCATGCCGCTGGCCGCCCCGATCGGTTCCGGACTGGGGATCCGCAATCCCTACAACATTCTCACCATCGTCGAGAACGCCACGGTGCCGATCATCGTCGATGCCGGCGTCGGCACCGCCTCCGACGCATCGGTCGCCATGGAACTCGGCTGCCACGGGGTGCTGATGAACACGGCGATCGCGGGAGCGCGCGACCCGGTGCTGATGGCCTCGGCGATGCGCAAGGCGGTCGAAGCCGGGCGTGAAGCGTTTCGCGCGGGCCGCATTCCACGCAAGCGATTCGCGTCCGCCTCCTCGCCGCTCGACGGGATGTTCTTCTGAACGATCGGGGCGCGGCTGACCCGAAGGCGCCCGGGCATCACCGCACCGTGCGCAGTTTCGTCCGGCGCGCCGGACGTCTGACGCCGTCACAGGCACGGGCGATCGAATCGCTCTGGCCGCACTTCGGCATCGATCCACCCGCGGCGCCTCTCGACCTGGACGCCGTGTTCGGCCGCCACGCGCCGCGCACGCTCGAAATCGGCTTCGGCGACGGCGACAACCTCGCGACGCTGGCCGCCCGCCACCCCGAGCGTGATTATCTCGGCATCGAGGTCCACGACCCGGGTGTCGGCCACCTCCTGTTACGCGTAGAGCGGGAAAGTCTCGAGAACATCCGCGTGGCGCGACACGACGCCGTCGAAGTCATCAACCACTGGCTGGCCCCGGACTCCATCGACGAGCTCCTGGTGTTCTTCCCCGACCCATGGCACAAGAAACGCCACCACAAGCGGCGCCTCATCCAGACCGGCTTCCTGGAGCAGCTGGCACGCGTGATGCCGCCGGGCGCGCGCCTGCACCTGGCGACCGACTGGGCGCCCTATGCCGAGGACATGCGCGCCGCATGTGATGACTCGCCGGCTTTCGACAACACGCAATCCACCGGCGGCTACGCGGCGCGGCCCGATACGCGGCCGACGACCAAGTTCGAGCGCCGCGGGTTGCGTCTCGGACATACGGTCTTCGATCTTCTCTACAAACGCACCGACTGGCGTCCGCCCCCGGTGGATCTACCGTCCGGCTGAGGCCGATCCTGCGTCCAGCCAGGCCGTATCGCCCGTCCGGCTAGACGAGCACCTCGGTGAAGCCGTCCACCACGTACTGCACGGCCAGCGCCGAAAGCACGACCCCGAGCAGGCGGCTGATGACCGTACCGCCGGTGACGCCCATGACGCGCATCAATGGTTGCGTCAGCAGCAGGAACACCAGGGTGACGAGGAGCGCCAGCAACCCCATCGCGAGGATCAGGCCGAACTCCAGGTAACTGCTGGTTTCCGCGGTCAGCAGCAGCAGGGTCGCGAGCGCGCCGGGACCCGTGATCAGCGGGAAGGCCAGCGGAAAAACCGAGATGTCCTCGCGGTAACGGGCTTCCTCCTGCTCCCGCACGGTGGTCGAACGCAATCCGGACTCGCGCGCCAGGACCATGTCGACGGCCAGCAAAAACAGCAGCATGCCGCCGGCGATCTTGAACGCAGAAACGCTGATACCCAGCAGGCGCAACAGCCAGTCGCCGGCCACCGCGAAGACGATGAAGATGCCTGCGGAGATCGC
>CAYTXS010000345.1:0-2516 GCA_964441585.1 uncultured Thioalkalivibrio sp. | reverse complement strand
GGCGGAGAACCTGCGTGAGCAGTACCGGGAGCCAGAGTCCGGCGAGAGCGTCATCAAGGGCATTCTCTCCTCCATCGGTTCCACCGGGGGCGGATCGACGCCGCGCACCGACCTCGGACGGGTGGTATTCGAGATCGTCCCACCCGAGGAACGCCTCATCGACGTGACCAGCGCCGAACTGGTGCGTGAATGGCGTACGGCGATCGGCCCCATCGTGGGGGCGAAAGAGGTGAGTTTCCGCGCCGAGTTCGGGGGCGGCGGCTCGCCGCTCGACGTGGAGATCGCCGGACCCGATTTCGTCGCGCTGCGTACCCTCGCGGCCCAGGTGCGGGAGCGTCTCGAGACCTACCCGGGTGTATTCGACATTACGGACAGCTTCGAAGAAGGCAAGCAGGAGATCAAGTTGCACCTGCGTCCGGAGGCGGAGCTGCTGGGCATCACGCTCGACGACCTGGCGCGGCAGGTCCGTCATGCCTTCTTCGGCTTCGAGGCCCAGCGTGTGCAGCGGGGGCGCGAGGAGGTGCGTGTCTATGTTCGTTATCCCGAAGCCGAGCGGCGTTCGCTGAACAACCTGGCGACGATGCGGATCCGGACACCGGACGGGGCGGAAGTGCCTTTCGCCGAGGTGGCCGAGGCTGAGTTCGGCCGCGGCTTCGCCGAGATCCAGCGGGTGGATCGTAATCGCACGATCAACGTCGTGGCGGACGTCAACAAGGAAGTGGCTGATATCGAGGCGATCAAGCGTGATCTCCGGGAATTTCTTTCGGTCGCCGTCCCGACCTATCCAGGCGTGAGTTTCTCTCTGGAGGGCGAGGCGCGGGAGCAGCGGGAGTCGTTCGGCAGCCTGGGCTACGGGCTCATGTTCGTGCTGTTTGCGATCTATGCCCTCCTCGCGATCCCTTTCCGTTCCTACCTGCAGCCCTTGATCGTGATGAGCGTGATCCCGTTCGGCGCCGCCGGCGCGATGCTCGGCCACATGATCATGGGCATGAACCTGACCATCTTCAGCCTGATGGGCATGCTGGCGCTCACGGGCGTGGTGGTGAACGACAGCCTGGTGCTGGTGGATTACATCAATCGCCGACGGCGGGAAGGCATGGCCCTGATGGAAGCGGTCAGCACCGCGGGCATCGCGCGCCTGCGGCCGGTATTGCTCACCTCGCTGACGACGTTCGCCGGGCTGACCCCCCTGATCTTCGAGAAGTCCACCCAGGCGCAGTTCCTCATTCCCATGGCCGTGTCACTGGGATTCGGCATCCTGTTCGCGACCTTCATCACGTTGCTGCTGGTGCCGCTGAATTACCTCGTGCTCGAGGACCTGCGGCATGCTGCCCAACGGCTGACGCGCCGCGGAGCGGAAGGTGAGTCGGTTTCCGGCGAAGCGTCCGTGCCGACGAGCCAATAACGGAAATCCCTTAGCCTCGACTTGATCTCCGTCAAACATGACAGGGGATGCCCGGCGCATATTTGCGCCCCATCTAATGCAGTAACTCTTAAATAAGAATGAGCTGCATTAGACCGGACCCCGGAGCACACCGGGGGCTCTTGGGGAATATGCTGAGGATTTCTGTCATGAAGAGAATCAACAACGCGCCATCAGCCCGTTGGCTCGGCGCCTGCGCCGTCGCGCTCCTCCTGTCACTCGGGGGTTGCAGCGGTGACGACGGCGATGACGGCGAGGACGGCCTGGCCGGCGCTCCCGGTACGGATGGCATCAGTTGCTGGGATCTGAATGAGAACGGCGTCGCCGATGCCAATGAAGACACGAACAATGACGGCGTCGTGGATGTACTCGACTGCCAGCAGCCGCCCTCCATTGGCGATGCCGAGTCGCTGCACGCGGCCTTTTTTGCCGATCGTCCCTATGAAGGCACCGAGTCGTGCCTGGCCTGCCACGGCGAAGTGGGCGACGACCTGCTGACCACCGGCCATTTCAAGTGGGAAGGGGTGGCGACGAACCTCGAGGGCGTCGAGGGCGAGATTCACGGCAAGAACGACATCATCAACAACTTCTGCGTGGCGGTGGCGAGCAACGAGGCCCGCTGCACCCAGTGCCATATCGGCTACGACTACGCCGACGGGAACTATGATTTTGGCGATCGCACGAAGGTCGATTGCTTCGCCTGTCACGACCAGACGGGCACTTACGTCAAGGCACCGACGCTCGCCGGGCGGCCCCCGGCCAGTGTGGATCTGCAGGCGGTTGCGCAGAGCGTCGGTGCGAACGGCGGCGTCCCGACACGCCAGTCATGCCTGTTCTGCCATGCGAACGCCGGCGGCGGCGATAACGTCAAGCACGGCGATCTGTCATCCGACCTGATCGCCACGACACGCGAGTTTGATGTCCACATGGGGACAGACGGCGCGGACCTGAGCTGCGTTGATTGCCACGGCGTAGAGCGCGACGCGAGCGGTGCCATGATGTCTCACGGCATCGGCGGCATGCCCTACCACTCGGTGGACGAGGGCGACATGAAGCAATGCACCGATTGCCATGGCGACAGCGCGAATATCCA
>CAYTXS010000344.1:0-2519 GCA_964441585.1 uncultured Thioalkalivibrio sp. | reverse complement strand
TCGACTCGAGATCCTCGCGCAGCATTTCCGCCGCCCGCTTGGACATGTTCTTGAAGATCTTCTCGCGCACCGTGACATCGGCGCCCTTCAGCGCGATCACCAGTCGGTCGCCCGGCACCTCGCGCAACAGCGTCTGCACGGCCTTGTCCTCCATCTCGACGAAGTTGTCGAAAGTGAACATCAGCTCCTGGATGCTGCTGCCGAGATCGCCATCGGACTTGCGGATCTGATCGATGATGCGCATCTCGCTGTTGGAGTCGAGGAAGTTCATGATGTTGGCGGCGTTCTTCAGGCCGCCCATCGCCGACGAATTCTGCGAGCTGTTCAGGGTGAACTGCTTTTCGAGAATCTGGTCGAGTTCCTCCAGCGCCGTTGGCTGCACCGTGTCGAGCGTCGCGATGCGCATCACGATCTCGGACTGGGCGCGCTCCGGCAGCAGCGCCAGCACCTCGGCCGCCTGGTCGGGATCGAGGAACGAGAGCACGATCGCGATGATCTGCGGATGCTCGAGGCGGATCATGTCGGCCACGGCCCGCGGGTCCATCCACTTCAACGCCTCCAGGCCCTTGGAGCTGCGGCCCGTCAGGATCCTGTCGATGACGCCCCCGGCCTTGTCCTCGCCGAGCGCGGAGATCAGCACCTTGCGCACGTATTCGTCGCTGCCCACGCCGAGCGCGGTCTGTTCCTGGACGGTCTGCACGAAGTCCTGCAGCACCTTGTTCATGTCCTGGCGCGAAATGCTCTGCAGCGTCGCCATGGCTGAGCCGATGCGCTGCACCTCTTTCGGGCCCATGTGCTTCAGTACGCCGGCGGCGTTGTCCTCGCCGAGGCTCATCAACAGCACGGCTGCGCGGTCCGTGCCCGAGAGCGCGACGACCTGCTTGTTAGTTTCCATCGGAGGCCACCCACTGTTTCACGACCTGCGCCACGAGTTTCGGATCTTCCCGCACCATGTTCTGCGCCACCTTCAACTGGTCCTCGCCGCTTTCGCGCTTTTGCGCGACCACCGCAGCATTGCCGCCGGCGGTGCTGCCGGCGAGCGCCGGTACCTGGGCGCCGGCCGGCAATGCCTGCGCGCGGCGCACGGGCTGCACCGACAGGTTCTTCAGCATGGGGCGCAGCACCAGCGGCACGATGATCAGCGCCAGCAGCGCCAGCAGGCCCTGCTTAACGACATCCGCCACCCAAGGCTCCCGCCACAGCGGCATCGCATCGACCGGCTCGAGTTCGGCCTGCGGCATGAACGAGGTGCTGACCACGTTGACGCTGTCGCCGCGCGTCGCGTCGAAGCCGACGGCCTCGCGTACGAGTCCCTCGATGCGCGCCAGTTCGGCTTCGGGCAGGGGGATGCGCTCCGCACCGGGATCGGCCGAGGCGGGGCGATGATCGACCACCACCGCTACCGACAGCCGCTGCAGGCTGGTCGGCGCCTGCTTGGTGTGGCGCACGGTGCGGTCCACTTCGAAGTTGCGCGTCGAGCGCCGGCTGGTGTTCTGCGGCGGTGCCGGATCGAGCACGCCTCCCGTTCCGCCGGCCTGTCCGACTTCGCCGAGCTGTCCGGCCGGCACGGCCACGCCCGCCGGCGGTGGCTGGTTGGACAGTGCGCCAGGAATGCCGCCGGTGGCGCTGGCCGGCGTGTTCAGGTCCTCGGAGACCTGTTCGCTGCGCAGCACGGTGCTGTCCGGGTCGAATGATTCCTCGGTGCTCTCCACCAGTGTGAAGTCCACCGCCGCAGCCACCTGGGCCCGAAAACCATCCATGCCGAGCACGGGGGCGAGCAGCTCGGTGATGCGCCGCACGTAGCTTTCCTCGAGGCGCTGCACGTAATCGAGATCGCGGCCGGACACGCCGGCGCCGGCATGATCCTGCGGTGAGGTCAGCAGGCGCCCGCGTTGGTCCACCACAGTGACATGCTCGGCGTCGAGATCGGGCACGCTCGAGGCGACGAGATGCACGATGCCGGCGACCTGGGACTCATCGAGCTTGCGGCCGGGGTGCAGGTTGATCAGCACGGAAGCCGTCGGCGTCGCGCGATCACGCAGGAACACGGTCGGCTTGGGCAACGCCAGGTGCACCCGTGCGCTCTCCACGCCGTTGAGGGTCCTGATCGAGCGACCCAGTTCGCCCTCCAGCGCATGATGGTAGCGAGCGTTCTCGACCATGCGGCTGGTGCCGAAGCCGGAGTCCTGGCCGAGCGACTCGAAGCCGGTGCTGGCGGCCCGCGGCAGACCCTCGGTGGCCAGGCGGATGCGCGCCTCGTGGAGGCTGCTGGCCGGGACCAGCAGGCGGCCCGTGGCGCTGTCCACCGTGTACTTGAAGCCGTTGCGGCTCAGCGCGTCCATGGCTTCCGCGGTGTCGCGTTCGGTCATCCCTGCCAGCAGGGGGACCATCGCCGGGCGCGTCGCGTAGGTGAAGGCCGCGCCGAGCAGGCCCACCACGAGGGCGAGGCTCAACAGCAGGCCGATCTGGCGCTGCGCCGGCAAGCGCATGAAGCCGTCAAGAGCGGCGCCGGGGGGCGC
>CAYTXS010000343.1:0-2524 GCA_964441585.1 uncultured Thioalkalivibrio sp. | reverse complement strand
CCACCACCATCTGGATCGTGGAGCAGTTCGGGTTGGCGATGATGTTGCGCCGGGACGCCTGCTCGAGCGCCTCCGGGTTCACCTCCGGCACGACGAGCGGGACCTCGTCGTCGTAGCGAAAATGCGAGGTGTTGTCGATCACCATGGCCCCGGCCGCGGCAGCCCGCGGCGCATGCTCCGCCGAAACGGACCCGCCGGCCGAGAACAGCGCGAGATCGACGTCGGAAAAATCGAACTCCGCGAGATCGGTGACCACGTGTTCGCGGCCCGCGAAACTGATTTTCGTGCCGGCGGAACGTTCGCTGGCGAGCAGGTGCAACTGCCGGATGGGGAATTCGCGTTGCGCGAGGCACTCGAGCATGGCCTCGCCGACCAGGCCTGTTGCGCCCACCACCGCCACGGAATACGCCTTCTTTCTGCTCATTGCCTGCCTCGCATGGGCTACCGCCCTTCACCGTGCCCCGTGACCGATGCGGGCGCCGCGTCCGCGACGTCCGCGTGTGCCAGTCCTCGCCAGGCGACGACCATCGCCATTGCGGCCACCAGTGCCGCACCCGTCCAGGCGCCCGCGGCGCCGACCACCGACCAGGCATAGCCGCTGCCCAGGCTGCCCAGGGCGCCGCCGATGCCGAAACCCACGGCACTGTACAACGCCTGCCCCCGCCCTTGCAGCCTTCCTGCAAAGGCGCGATGAAACAGCAGCACCACGACCGCGTGGAACAGGCCGAACGCCGCCATGTGCAGGGTCTGCGCGAACACGAGCAGCGGCAGAGACGTCGCTGCCCAGGCCGTCAACAGCCAGCGCAACACCGACACTCCCAGCGCGAACAACAACAGCGGACGGTAGCCGAAGCGCTCGATGAGCCGCGGAGTATAGATAAACATGACAATTTCGGCAGCCACGCCCCACGCCCACAACAGGCCCGTCACGCCCGTGCCATAACCCAGCTCGTCGAGATAGATGGTGAAGAACACGTAATAGGGACCGAAGGCCGCCTGTTGCAGCAGGCAGACGAGCAGCAGGGCGATCACCCAGGGGCGGCGCAACGCGGCACCGAGACCGCTCGGCGCCGTCGTCGTCCCCACCAGGGGCGCCGCAGGCACACGCCATACCGCCACCCCGGTGCCGATAACCAACAGCAGCAGCACGACCGGCACCGCGGCTAGCCGCGGCCCTTCGAAAGCGAAGCCGCCCAGCGTCACGGCGACGATGAATCCCACGGAGCCCCACAGCCGGATCAACCCGTAACGCTGCGGCCGGGCGCCAAGGTGACTCAGGGTGGTCGCCTCGAACTGCGGCAACAGGCCGCTCCACGGCAGGGCGAAGGCGGCCAGCGCGAATGCCATGGCGACGTAGCCCGAGGCGCCGGCCAGCCACAATGCACCCGCGGCGGCCAGCGACACCCCGATGCGCAAGGTCAGGTCGCGCCGGCCGCTGGTGTCGGCCGCCCAGCCCCACAGGCCGGGCGCCAGCACGCGCATCGCCATGGGAATCGCCATCAACTGGCCGATGGCCACGGCGCTGAAGCCGCGGTGCTGGAGGTAGAAGGAGAAGAACGGCACGAACACGCCGATCGCGCCGAAGTAGAACAGGTAGAAAGTCGCGAGGCGCGGGTGCAACCCGGTCGGCGCGACGTTCGGGGGCTCGCCGGACGGTTCAGCGAGGGGCATCAGGGATCAGCGGCGCTCCCGGCACGACATCTGCATTCTGGCCCCGATCGCGCAGCAGGTGGTCCATCAGCACCAGCGCGAGCATCGCCTCGGCGATGGGGGTCGCGCGCACCCCCACGCAGGGATCGTGCCGGCCCGTGGTGACGACCGTGGCAGCCTCGCCGCGGACATCGACAGTGCGCCCCGGCAACCGCAGGCTGGAGGTCGGTTTCAGCGCCATGCTGACGCGAATCGCCTGGCCCGAAGAGATCCCCCCGAGCGTGCCGCCCGCATGGTTCGACAGAAAGCCCTCCGGCGACATCTCGTCGCGATGCGCGGTGCCTTTCTGCTCGACCACGGCGAAACCGTCGCCAATCTCCACGGCCTTCACCGCGTTGATACCCATCATCGCGTGCGCGATGTCCGCGTCGAGCTTGTCGAACACCGGCTCGCCCAGTCCCGGCGGGACACCCGTGGCGATCACGTTGACGCGCGCGCCGATCGAGTCGCCTTCCTTGCGCAACGCATCCATGTAGCGTTCCAGCTCCGGCACCCGCGACGGGTCGGGGCAGAAAAACGGATTATCGTCGACGGTCTCGAGGGCCACCGGCTGGAGCGCGATCGGCCCCAGCTGCGCGAGCCAGCCGCGGATGTCGATGCCGTGACGCGTTCCCAGGTACTTGCGCGCGATTGCCCCGGCCGCGACCCGCATCACCGTCTCCCGGGCACTGGAGCGCCCGCCGCCGCGATGATCGCGGAAACCGTATTTGCGCGCCCAGGTGTAGTCGGCATGACCGGGCCGGAACAGCTCGGCGATCTTCGAGTAATCCTTCGGCTTGGCGTCCATGTTCTCGACGACGAGTCCGATCGGCGC
>CAYTXS010000342.1:0-2524 GCA_964441585.1 uncultured Thioalkalivibrio sp. | reverse complement strand
ACTTTCCGGAGTACCTCATGAGTCCAATCAAGCTCCTGGTCCTGATCGCTTTCGCTGCGATCCTCTTCAGCCTCGCATCGGGCCTCGTCTATCTCTTCAAGGACGACACGGACTCCCGCCGGGTGGTCAAGGCGCTGACGTGGCGCATCGGCCTGTCGGTGGCGATATTCGTCGTGTTGCTGCTCGCTTACGCGGCGGGCTGGATCGAGCCGGGGAATCTCTGAGCCTGACCGTCCGAGCAAATACGCTGCGGGCCGGATCGGCGGGATGCCGGAACTTCGATGACGCCTGCTACCCCACGACCCGGGGATAATCGTCCTCCCGGGCGTATTCGTAACGGTCGCCCGGCTAGAGCCAGTAGACGAAGATATAGAGTCCCAGCCAGACCACGTCCACGAAGTGCCAGTACCAGGCCACGCCCTCGAAGCCGAAGTGTTCGGTGGTTGTGAAATGGCCTTTCAACACCCGCACCCAGACCACGATCAGCATCAACGCGCCAAGGGTGACGTGCAGCCCGTGGAAGCCGGTCAGCATGAAGAACGTGCTGCCGTAGATGCCTGAGGTGAGCCGCAGGTTGAGGTCCTGGTAGGCATGCACGTACTCGTAGGCCTGCAGGCTGAGGAATACGAGACCGAGAAGGATCGTCGCGAACAGCCCCCAGGAGGTGATTTTCCGGTTGCCTTCCTTGATCGCGTGATGCGCGATGGTGAGCGTCACGCCGCTGGTGAGCAGGATCGCGGTGTTGATGGCGGGCAGCCCGCCGGCACCCATGATCCGGAAATCGCCGCCCCACGCTTCCGGTCCCCCGGTGGGCCACGCAGCCTCGAATTCCGGGTAGAGCAGCAGGTGGGTGAAGAAATTGTTGCCCTCACCGCCGAGCCACGGGATCGCGAGCTGGCGGGCATAGAACAGCGCGCCGAAGAAAGCCGCGAAGAACATCACTTCGGAGATGATGAACCAGGTCATGCCCATGCGGAACGAGCGGCCGACCTGGTCGCTGTAGGCGCCGGTCTCGCTTTCGTTGATCACGGTGGCGAACCAGCCAACGATCATCACCATCACGATGGCGACGCCTGCCCAGGCTACCCAGCCCATGATGCCGATGCCGTTGAGCCAGGCCGACAACCCGAGCATCATGAAGAACAGGCCGACGGCACCCACGATCGGCCAGTAACTGCCGTGGGGGACGTAATAGCGCTCAGACTGATCCATCGGAATTCCCCGTTGTTTTCCTGTTCCCGGCCGGTGCCGGCGACTTAGTTCGCCGCGGCCAGTTCGGCCCGGTCGAAGAAGGTGTATGACAGCGTGACCGTTTCCACGTGGGCGGGCAGGTCAGGATCAATGATGAATATGACCGGCATGTCGCGACCCTCGTTGGGGCCGAAACGCTGCTCGGTGAAGCAGAAGCACTCGGTCTTGTTGAAATAGCGCGCCGCCGTGCCGGGGGCCACGCTGGGCACGGCGTGGCCGACGACGTCGCGGTCCTGCTGGTTCTCGGCCCAGTAGGTCGTGGTGTACATCTGGCCGGGATGCACCATCATGCTGGCCACCGCCGGACGGAACTCCCACGGGCCGTTGGCGCCGACCGAGGCGACGAACTCGACGCGCACGCTGCGCGAGGTGTCGGGCGCGATCACGGCCTCCGCCGCTTCGTTGCTGGTGCGTCCGCCCAGTCCGGTGATGTCGCAGAACACCTCGTAGATCGGCACCAGCAGGAAGCCGAACGCGAACATCGCACAGGTCAGCCCGACCAGCTTCGCGATCAAAAAGCGCGTGCCGCTCATGGCGCCACCGGGCCGCGCTCGGCGACCAGCATGATGAAGGTCGCATAGATCGCCACTGCCGCCAGCGCCAGGATCACCGCATTGCGGATCACGCGGGCGCGACGCTCGCGCTGCTGCTGGGACGGGTCGTTCAAGCCGGACGCTCCATCATTTCACTACGGGCGGCGTGTCGAAGGTGTGCAGCGGCGCCGGCGAGGGCACGGTCCACTCGAGGCCGTGCGAGCCTTCCCAGACGCCGGCCGTCGCTTTCTCGCCGCCCTTGGCGCAGCGATAGATGTTCCACGCGAACAGCAGCTGGGAGAAGCCGAACAGGAACGCCCCGACGCTGGCGATCGCGTTGAAATCCGCGAACTGCGTTGCGTAGTCCGGAATCCTGCGCGGCATGCCGGCCAGGCCCACGAAGTGCATGGGGAAGAAAGTCAGGTTGACCGAGATGGCGGTCAGCCAGAAATGTGCCTTGCCCATGGTCTCGTTGTACATGTTCCCGGTCCACTTCGGCAGCCAGTAATACACCGCGGCCATGATCGCGAACACGGCACCCGGCACCAGCACGTAGTGGAAATGCGCGACCACGAAATAAGAGTCGTGGTACTGCAGGTCGGCCGGCACGATGGCGAGCATCAGGCCCGAGAAGCCGCCGATGGTGAACAGGAAGACAAAGGCAATGGCGAACAGCATCGGTGTCTCGAAAGTCATCGCGCCGCGCCACATGGTCGCCACCCAGTTGAACACCTTCACGC
>CAYTXS010000341.1:0-2528 GCA_964441585.1 uncultured Thioalkalivibrio sp. | reverse complement strand
ATCCGGGAACGGCTTGCGCGCCGGGCGGCGGCGCTCGAACCCGGCGACCGCCGTGATCTTCGCCTGCCCGGTGGCGATCTCGTCCTCGGTGGCTGCGGCCTCGAGTTCCTCGAGCTGAATCTCCATCTGGTCGATCAGGCGGGTGCGGCGTTCGGCGCTTTGGCCGTAGTGGTCGGGTCGGAGCTTGGCGATCTCGAGCTTGAGATGCTTGATCATTGCCTCGGAGGTCGAGACCCCCGCACGGGCCTGCGCCAGCTCGCTCTCGGCGGCCTCGGCACGGGCTTCCGACGCCGCAAGAGCGGCGCGGAGTCGGGCAATCTCACAGGCGGTATCGGACATGCTCGAAGCATACCCTAAACGCATGGAATACCCAACAAAATATAGGCTTTCGCAGGCTTTTGTCCCGCCTTCGTCGGGCGCTGCGTCCAGCGTGGATTGCGCCAATCTATCCCCTCCAGGAGATAGCCGAGTTGGGCCGCCGAGATCTGCACCGCTTCGCCGGTGCGGCTGCTCGGCCAGATGAACTTCCCGGCCTCCAGCCGCTTGGTGTAGAGCGACATGCCGACGCCGTCGTGCCAGAGCAGCTTGACCAGGTCGCCCTTGCGGCCGCGGAAGCAGAAGATCTCTCCGGCATGCGGATCGCGCCCGAGCCCCTGCTGGACCGTCCGCGCCAGCGTGTTCATCCCGCGCCGCATGTCGGTCACCCCGCCCGCAATCCACACGCGCACCCCCGCCGGGAAAGCGATCATTTGCCCTCCAGGATCGGCAGCAGCCGGGCCAATGCGTCCGGCTCCACCGACGAGGGCACAAGCAGGCGCCGTCCGTTCCTCAGAACGATCTCGACCCGGACAGCGGGGACCGGCTGCCGCAGCGACTGGGCATCAAGGTCCGGCGCCATCTTCACCGGCACGAAAGCAGGACCGCTTGCGGTTGCGAGTTCGCCGTTCCGATATTGTCGCCGCCAGACGGTCAGCAGCGAGCGGGAGATGCCATGCCGTCGCGCTGTTGCTGAGACCTGCCTATGTCCCCGATGGCTTTCCTCGACCACCCGGATCTTGTCCGCATCGCTCCAGTGCCGGCGCCGCGGCACGTCCTCGGCGGACAGGATCTCGATGTGAGGTGTGAACGTAAGGTCGACCATAAGGTTGGACTTATCATCGCCCCCCGCGCCCCGTCAGGCGGCCCCCGCCGGAGGGTTACGAAAAATCCGGCCGGAGCCGGATCGAGAGAACGCTTTCGCGAGGGCAAGGCGGAGGAGACGGGACTGGGATTCAACGTTCTTTTGTGGATGCCGCTCGGTTTGCAAGGAATTTCTGATCGTCTGGACATGTGATCGAGTGCGTACTTTTGTCAGGCCTGTTCGTGCGGCTGACATGGCGCCGCTGGCCGGGATGGTGATGCGCGGACCGGGGCCAAATCTCCAACAGCGAGCTCGAGACTCGGAGAACGTTTCTGGTTTGCCCGACCCGGATCGTGTCGATCATGTGCCCATTCGGATCATGCCTTCCTCACAACTTGGTGGTCCCTAGGTCTGCCCGTCGCCCGATCAGGCGCCGATCAGCACCGGACCACTGTAGCTTTCACCGCGCGTCAGCCCAGATGCCTCGCGCCATGTTGCTCGCCAGCGCGACGGCCACGACCGGTATGGGCTTCCGCTCCAGCATCCGCGCCAGCCAGGAACCTGCGGGAGCGTCCCGGCGTGAAGCCCAGCGGATCACCGCTGTCGCCCCGATGATCAGCAACCGTCGGATGTCGCGCTGCCCCATCTTCGAGGCTTTCCCCAGCTTCTGCTTGCCGCCTGAGGAATGCTGCCGCGGCACCAGGCCGAGCCAGGCGGCGAAGTCGCGACCCCGCCGGAACTGTTCCATCGGCGGCGCGAAGGTTTCCACCGCGAGCGCAGTGATCGGTCCGACGCCCGGCATGGTCTGCAGCCGCCGTGGCATGTCCGCTTCGTTCGAAAGGGCGGCGATCTTCACTTTCAGCGCCTTGATCCGATCGGTCAGATGCGCGATCTGCTCAAGGAGCATGCGGCAGATATCTCGCGCCAGATCGGGGATGTCGGAAGCGGGATCATCGACGACCCGTTCCAGGCGCGGGACATATCCGATGCCCTCTGGGGCGACATGGCCGAACTCGTAGAGATGCGAGCGGAGCGCGTTCACGGCCTCGGTGCGCTGCTTCACGAGCTGCTCGCGCGTCCGGAACGCGATGGCACGGGCCTGCTGTTCCTGGGTCTTGGGTTCGACGAACCGCATGGTCGGACGCAGTGCCGCCTCGACGATGGCCTCCGCGTCGGCGCTGTCGTTCTTCTACCTCTTCAAAAACGGTTTGACGTAATAGGGTGCGATCAGTTGGACGCTGTGCCCATGGGCGGACAATTCCCCCGCCCAGTGATGCGCGCTGGGACACGCCTCCATAGCCACCTTGCATGCCGGATTACCCGCCACGAACCGCGCGGACTGCAGACGCGAAAGCTTCTTTCGGGACACGACCGTCCCGTCTGCCGCTGCGCCGTGCAGCTGGAATAC
>CAYTXS010000340.1:0-2539 GCA_964441585.1 uncultured Thioalkalivibrio sp. | reverse complement strand
GCCAGCAGCTGGCCGGCTTCTTCGGCCGACATGGGCTTGGCGCCGCCCTCGCAGGGCAGGCAGGTCTTGGCGGCGAGTTCGCTCACGGGGTGTCTCCTCGGTAACCGGGTGTGTTGATAAGCCGGGCGGCGGGCTCGGGCCCGCTCAGGCGGTGGCCGTTTCCTTTGGCGGGTACGCCGGGGGATGCATGCCCAGCGCCCGCGCCTCGTCGATCAACGCGAGCAGGTCCATCTGCGCCACGTCGAAGAGGGTATCGAAACTCTCGATGACGAAATAGATCGGTTGATAAATGTCGATCCGGTACGGCGTGCGTAGCACGTCGAGCGGTTCGAAAGGTTTTCTCTTCGGCTGTTCGCTGTCGAGCGCGTAGAGTGTCTCGCCGCCGGATGAGACCACGCCCGCGCCGTAAGTGCGCAGGCCTTCGTCCGGCCGATGAATGAGCCCGAACTCGACCGTGAACCAGTACAGGCGCGCCAGCATGGGCCGGTCTTCCTTGCGGGCGGCGGCGCCGGCCTTGCCGTAGGCGTGCGTGAAGGCCGCGAAGCGCGGATCCGTCAGCAGCGGCGTGTGGCCGAAGATCTCGTGGAAGATGTCGGGTTCCTTCAGGTACTCCATTTCCTCGCGGGAGCGGATGAAGCTCGCCGCCGGGAAGCGCTTGTCCGCCAGCAGGTTGAAGAAATCCGTGAAATTGATCAGCGCCGGCACGGGGGCGACTTCCCAGCCGGTCGCGTCCCTGAGTACGCGGCTGACGTCGGAACATTGCGGGACACGGTCTTCCGGCAATTCCAGGTGCTCGAGCGCGGCGATGTACTCATCGCAGGCGCGACCCGGCAGGATTTTTTTCTGGCGCGTGATCAGGTCGTGCCAGACTTCGTGCTCCGCGTCGGTGTAGTGAATGAAGCCGTTCTCGTCGGGAACCTTGGCCACGTATTGCGTGCCCTTGCCCATGCGCTGCCCCGTGTGATTGATATGCGCATTATTCTAGCGGGCCGGCCCCGTCGCGCGCATGACGCGCCGCACCAGTCCGGTGTCGGAACGGCGCTTAGTCGCGCGGCGGGTAGCGCCGCTCCACGTAGGCGTCCACCATCGCCTGGAATTCCGCGGCGATGGCGTGGCCTTTCAGCGTGACGTCTTTCTGGCCGTCGACGTAGACCGGCGCCACGGGCCGTTCGCCGGTACCCGGCAGGCTGATGCCGATGTTGGCGTGCTTGCTCTCGCCCGGGCCGTTGACCACGCAGCCCATCACCGCCACGGTCATCTCTTCGACGCCCGTGTAACGCTTTTTCCATTCCGGCATGCGGTGGCGCAGATGGTCCTGGATCTGTTGTGCCAGTTCCTGGAACACCGTGCTGGTGGTGCGGCCGCAACCGGGACAGGCGATGACCATGGGGGTGAAGGAGCGCAGCCCCATGGTCTGCAGGATCTCCTGCGCCACGATGACTTCCTGGGTGCGATCGCCGTTGGGCTCGGGCGTCAGCGAAACGCGGATCGTGTCGCCGATGCCCTCCTGGAGCAGCACGGCCATCGCCGCCGTGGAGGCGACGATACCCTTGCTGCCCATGCCGGCCTCCGTAAGGCCGAGATGCAGGGGATAGTCGCAGCGCGCCGCGATGTCGCGGTACACGGCGATCAGGTCCTGCACGCCGCTGACCTTGCAGGACAGGATGATGCGGTCATGCGGCAGGCCGATCTCGACTGCCCGCGCGGCGCTGTCCAGCGCGGAGCGGATCATGGCTTCCTGGGTCACCGCATGCGCGTCCAGCGGCTCGGCCAGCTTCGAGTTCTCGTCCATCAGGCGCGTGAGCAGGTCCTGGTCCAGGCTGCCCCAGTTCACGCCGATCCGAACTGGGCGCTCGTAGCGGCAGGCGGCCTCGATCATGGAAGCGAACTGGGGATCGCGCTTGCTGCCGCGGCCGACGTTGCCCGGGTTGATGCGGTACTTCGACAGGGCGACGGCGCACTCGGGGACTTCGGCGAGCAGCTTGTGGCCGTTGAAATGAAAGTCGCCGACCAGGGGGACGTTCAGGCCGAGTGCGTAGAGCCGCTCGCGGATCGCCGGAACCGCGGCGGCGGCCTCGCGGGTGTTGACCGTGACGCGCACGACTTCCGACCCCGCGCGTGCGAGGTCCGCCACCTGGCGCACCGTGCCCTCGATGTCGGCCGTATCCGTGTTGGTCATCGACTGCACGACGATGGGAGCGTCACCTCCGATGCGCACGTGATCCACCGTGACCGGCAGGGAGGCGCGTCTGCGTACAGGGCTCATGCGGTCGGTCTCTTGCGGGGCGAAATGCCTGAGCGCCAATGATCCCCGCCCGGCCCCCCGGCCGCAAGCAAGCGCAATGTCGGCGACGTGGCGACTGGCAGACGCCGCAGCGCGGTTACGGTGCCGGCGTTGGCAGCCGCTGGCCGCGGGGCCGCGGCCTCGGGTATGATCCCACCCTCCAACGCATAGGTCCCCGGTGGAGAGACCCCGGCCCGCAAGGCCCGGGGCGCCGAAGGCGCAAGCACCGCCCGGAAACGCTCAGGCAAAAGGACG
>CAYTXS010000339.1:0-2541 GCA_964441585.1 uncultured Thioalkalivibrio sp. | reverse complement strand
GTAAGCCCCCGGTTGGCACCGCCTGCCAGATTTCGGCGTGAGGTCCTAAGACACGTGCATAGCGACGTCGTTTGCGACGTCTCTTATGCGCGGAGGGGCGATGCGGGGCGAGGTTTTGGGTGTTGAGCGCCGTCGGCGTTGGGACGACGAAGTGAAGCTGGCGATCGTGAGCGCGGTGGGGATCGACGGCGCGACGGTGACACAGGTCGCGCAACGGCACGAGGTGACGAGGCAGCAGATCTACGCCTGGCGTCACGAGCTGAAGCGGAAGGGGTTGTGGTCACCCGAGGCGGGCGCGCTGTTCCTGCCCGCCGGCATGGTGCCCGCGATGGAGCTGACCGTGGTGGAGGATCGCATCCCGGCCTCCACTCCAGTGGTCTGGGTTGAACTGCGGCTTGCGAAGGGTCGCGTGCTTAGGTTCGAAAGCAACATTGACGATGCGGCGCTGTCGCGTCTGGTTCGCGCGGTGGATGCCGCATGATCGGGCCGGGAACCGGGGTGCGGGTGTATCTGGCCTGCGGGGCGACGGATATGCGCAAGGGGATCGGCGGGCTGGCGGCGCTCGCGCAAGACGTGCTGCGCCAGAAGCCGACCGGCGGCGCGGTATTCGCCTTCCGGGGCCGCAAGGGTGATCGGCTGAAGCTGCTATACTGGGACGGTCAGGGGTTCTGCCTTTACTACAAGATCCTCGAGCGCGGGCGCTTTCCCTGGCCGAACACTAGCTCGGGGACGGTGCGACTGACCTCGGCGCAACTGGCGATGTTGTGGGAAGGCATCGACTGGCGGCGGCCCGATTGGGGCGCGCCACCGGCCCGGGTTGGATGATTTATCTGCCTGAAATGCCTTGTTTTTATGGTGCCTCCTGATCAGGTGTGGTAGGTGATGGCATGTCGAGCGACACGCCCATCCTTCCCGAAGATCCCGCCGTTCTGAAGGCGATGATTGCCGCCTTGCAGGCGGAAAACGCCAGGATGGCGGCGACGATCCGCGCGCATGACCTGCTCATCCAGACGCTGCGAACACGCATCGCGAAGCTCAAGAAGCAGGCCTTCGGCAAGTCCTCGGAAAAGATCGAGCGCGAGATCGAACAACTCGAACTGGCGCTCGAGGACCTGCTCATCGCCAGCGCCGAAAGCGCCACCACCCTGGCGGACGACGACGAGGCGGATGCCGCCCTTGAGGTCGCGACCGACGACATCGACGCGGGCAAGCCCCGCCGTCGTCCCCGTGTGTCGGCAACCACCTCGCGCGAGCGGCGGGAGCTCGATCCCGGCAGCTGCTGCCCGGATTGCGGCGGCGATCTGCGCCTCGTGGGCGAGGACATGAGCGAGATGCTCGACCTTGTCGCGGCACAGCTGAAGGTCCTGCAGATCGCGCGGCTGAAGAAGTCCTGCCGCCGTTGTGAGAAGATGGTGCAGACGCCCGCGCCCAGCCGTCCGATCCCCGGCAGTATGGCGAGCGCGGCGCTCTTGGCCTGGATCCTCGTCTCCAAGTTCGATGACCATCTTCCTTTGTATCGTCAGGCCGAGATCTTCGCCCGCATGGGGGCAGACATCCCGGACAGCACGCTGGTCGACTGGTGTGGGCGCGCCATGAAGGTGTTGGCGCCGCTGGTCGAACGGCTCGAGGCCGATGTGATGGCCAGCGACCTTCTCCACGCCGATGACACCCCCATCCGGGTGCTGGACCGGTCCCTCAAGGACCGAGGCCTCGGCAAGGGGGTGAAGCAGGGCCGGATCTGGGCCTATGTCCGCGATCCGCGACCTTGGGCAGGCACAGCGCCACCCGGGGCGGTCTACCGCTTCGCCCCGGGCTGGAAGCAAGAGCATGTCCATGGGCATCTGGCCCAGACCCGCGGCATCCTGCAGGCCGATGGATACAAGGGCTATGCCAAGCTTTACGAGCCTGATCCCGACGGCACGCCCCGTCTGCAGGAGGCATCATGCTGGGCGCATCTGCGGCGTGACTTCCATGACGAGTGGGGCAAGACGAAGTCTGCCATCGCGCGCGAGGCGCTCGACCGCATCGGCGCGCTCTACGACATCGAGCGCGAGATCAACGGGCAGCCCGCCGAGATCCGCCTTGCCGCGCGGCAGAAGCACAGCGCGCCGAAGGTCGAGGCCTTCTTCGCCTGGTCCGAAAGCCAGCTCACGCGGATCCCCGGCAAGGGGGATCTGGCCCGCGCATTCCGCTATGGGCTTGCTCGCCGCGCCTCGTTCAGCCTCTTCCTCACCGATGGTCGCGTGGCTATCGACAACAACCCGGCCGAGCGCGCCCTGCGCCCGATCGGCATCGGCCGGAAGAACTGGCTCTTCGCGGGCGCGGACACCGGCGGCGAAACCATGGCCCGTGCCATGACCATCATCGAGACAGCAAAGCTGAACGGCCTCGATCCGCAGGCCTATCTCGCCGACGTGCTCGAGCGCATCCAAGATCACAAGATCAACCGGCTCGACGAGCTCCTGCCGTGGAACTGGACACCGGTTGCCGCCGCTCAGGCCGAGGCCGCCTGATCAATCGCGGTGCCAACCGGCCGGTTAC
>CAYTXS010000338.1:0-2548 GCA_964441585.1 uncultured Thioalkalivibrio sp. | reverse complement strand
GGCGAACAGGAAAGGGAATGCTCGAGAATTACCTGCCAGTCCTCGTTTTCCTCCTCATCGCCACCCTGCTGGGTGCGGCGCTGCTCTCACTGGGCTTCATTCTTGGCCCGCGGCGTCCCGACGATGAGAAGACGTCGCCTTACGAGTGCGGCTTCGAGGCATTCGAGGATTCGCGCATGAAATTCGACGTTCGCTATTACCTGGTCGCCATCCTTTTCATAATCTTCGATCTGGAGATCGCGTTTCTATTCCCGTGGGCGGTGTCGCTCGACGCCGTTGGCGGCTTCGGCATGCTGGCCATGGCCGTCTTCCTGCTTATCCTGGTCGTTGGATTCATCTACGAGTGGAAGAAGGGGGCGTTGGAATGGGATTGAACGCCCCCGTCCCGGCTTCGTTGGGCAAGAGCCAGCAGCCCGGCATCGTCACGACGTCCGTGGACGCCATCGTGAACTGGGCGCGCACGGGCTCGATGTGGCCCATGACCTTCGGTCTTGCCTGTTGCGCGATCGAAATGATGCATGCGGGCGCTGCACGCTACGACCTCGATCGCTTCGGCGTGATTTTTCGCCCCAGTCCCCGCCAGTCCGACGTGATGATCGTCGCCGGTACGCTGGTGAACAAGATGGCCCCGGCATTGCGCAAGGTCTACGACCAGATGTCCGAGCCGCGCTGGGTCATTTCCATGGGCAGCTGCGCGAACGGCGGCGGCTATTACCATTATTCCTACGCGGTGGTGCGCGGCTGCGATCGCGTCGTGCCCGTCGATGTCTACGTGCCGGGCTGCCCGCCGACAGCGGAGGCGCTCATTTTCGGAATTCTGCAGCTGCAGAAGAAAATCCGTCGCACCAACACGATCGCACGATGAGTATGCGGAGCGAAAGACTGGCTGAGCGCATTCACGCGCGGTTCGGCGACGATGCGGAGTTGCTGCATGGCACTGCGAACGAGTTGACGCTGATCGTCGCCCCCGAGCAACTGATCGAGACGGCAACGGCGCTGCGGGACGAGCCGGGCTTAGAGTTCGCCATGCTCGTGGAACTCGCCGCGGTTGATTACCTGGTCTACGGGCTGGACGAATGGAAGACGCGCAGCGCGACGGAGTCGGGCTTCAGCCGGGGCGTGGTACGGGGCTCGCCGCCGGTGTCCGCCGAAACTCCGCAACGCTTTGCCGTGGCGTACCATCTCCTGTCGCTCAGCCTCAACCATCGTTTGCGCCTGCGTTGCTACCCGGCGGCCGGCGATCCCCCGCGACTGCCGAGCGTCAACGATGTCTGGCCCTCGGCGAACTGGCTGGAGCGGGAGGCATTCGACCTGTTCGGCATCCTGTTCGACGGCCATCCTGACCTGCGGCGGATCCTTACGGACTACGGTTTCATCGGCCATCCTTTCCGCAAGGACTTTCCGTTGATCGGCCAGGTCCAGGTGCGCTACGACGCCGACGAGAAGCGGGTGGTGTACGAGCCCGTGGATATCGAGCCGCGCACGCTCGTGCCGAGGGTCATCCGTGACGACCACCGCTATGACCCGGCCATGAAGGACTGATCGATGGCTGAGATCCGCAGCTTCACCATGAACTTCGGGCCGCAGCATCCCGCGGCGCACGGTGTGTTGCGCCTGGTGCTGGAAATGGACGGTGAGACGATCCAGAAAGCCGATCCCCACATCGGCCTGCTGCATCGTGCGACCGAGAAACTGGCCGAAAGTAAGCCATTCAACCAGTCGATCGGTTACATGGACCGCCTCGACTACATGTCCATGATGTGCAACGAGCATGCTTACGTGCTGGCCATCGAGCGACTGCTCGGGATCACGCCGCCGCTGCGCGCCCAGTACATCCGCGTGCTGTTCGACGAGATCACGCGCGTCATGAATCACCTCATGTGGCTGGCGGCGCATGGCCTCGATATCGGCGCCATGACGATATTCCTCTACTGTTTCCGGGAACGCGAGGATCTCCTGGACTGTTACGAGGCGGTGTCCGGGGCGCGTATGCACGCCACCTATTACCGTCCCGGTGGCGTGCACCGCGATCTGCCGCTGGAGATGCCGCGCTACGAGGGTTCGCGATTCCGCAGCAAACAGGGGACCGACAAGCTGAACGAAGCGCGTTCCGGCTCGCTGCTCGATTTCATCGAGGACTTTACCGACCGTTTCCCTGCGTGCATCGACGACTACGAGACGCTGCTTACGGATAACCGGATCTGGAAGCAACGCACGGTGAACATCGGTGTAGTGTCGCCGGAGCGGGCAATGGCGCTGGGGTTTACGGGGCCGATGCTGCGTGGCTCGGGCATTGCCTGGGACCTGCGGAAGAAGCAGCCTTACGAGGTGTACTCCGAGATGGATTTCGACATCCCCGTCGGCACCAACGGCGACTGCTACGACCGTTACCTGGTGCGGATGGAGGAATTGCGCCAGTCCAATCGCATCATTCGCCAGTGCGTGCGCTGGCTGCGGGAGAATCCCGGCCCGGTGTCGATCGCCGACCAGAAGATCGTGCCGCCGCGCCGCGTCGACATGAAGGACGACATGGAATCCCTGATTCATC
>CAYTXS010000337.1:0-2555 GCA_964441585.1 uncultured Thioalkalivibrio sp. | reverse complement strand
CCTCGGATTGTAACTGCAGCCGCTCCTCCAGCAAGTAAGCCACCATGCCGACGGCTGTGACCCGCTGCGGCCCGACCGCCAGCTCCACCGGGGCATCGGTCCGGGCGACGTTGGCGGGGATGTCGATCCGCAGCCGCTCGGTGGTCAGCGATGTCGACCCGTGGTCGCTGGACTCGCTGAGGACGTTGACGCCCCCCAACAGTTGCAGCTGGTCCTGGTTTGCTGACAGCAAGCCTTCCGGCGCGGTCAGCAGCCACGGATTCGGCGAGTAGATGTTGTACTCGACCCGAACGTCGTTCAGCAGGGTCGGTCCGTCGAGCGAACGTTGACTGATTTCCTGCGCGATCAGGCGGTAGCGCGGCAAACCGTCGGGCCCCGCGGTCGTGATCTCCGCTTCCGTCATGTAGAAGCCGTCGCCGGCCGGAGTCGCTTCGATCCGGGCAGGTGCCTCCGTGAAGCGCTCGTTGAGCCACCACGCAGCCATCGCCAGGCCGGCCAGCAGCACGAACCATATTCGCCCGCCGCGCACCTCAGCGCGCCCCGAGCACGAATTCGCAGAACTCCCGCACGGCGCCCCGGCCGCCCGGCTGGGTCGAGATCCAGGTGCTCACGGCCCGCACCTCGGCATGCGCATCCGCAACCGAGCATGGCAAGCCGACCATGCGCAGCGCGCCGAGATCCGGCGTGTCATCGCCCAGGTAAGCGGTGTGCAGCCGCTCGACACCGATCTCCTCGAGCAGTTGCGCCAGGACCGTTCCCTTGTCCTCGCGGCCCTGTATGACCCGCGTCACGCCCAGTTCCGCCATTCGCTTATCGACTGCGGGCGAGGCACGACCCGAGATGATGGCGACCTCGATGCCGGCGCGCAGCAGACCCTTGACGCCGACGCCGTCGCGCACGCTGAACGCCTTGTACTCGACGCCGTTGCTGCCGATCCAGATCCGCCCGTCCGTGAACACGCCGTCGACGTCGAACACCACGAGGCGGATCCCGGCAGCGATTTCATGCGGTGCGGTCATCACATCACGCCCGACTGGAGCAGGTCGTGCACGTTGAACGCGCCGACCAGCCGATCGTCGTCGTCCACCACCAGCAGGGCGGTGATCGCAAAAGTTTCCATCAGGCGGACCGCCTCGGCCGCCAGCATGTCGCCGCGCACCGTCTTCACGTTGCGGGTCATTACGGCCTCGATGGGCGTGGTCGTCAGCTCGCGCTGCGTGTCCAGCGTGCGGCGCAGGTCGCCGTCGGTGTAGATGCCGAGAACGCGGTCCTCCTCGCTCACCACGGCGGTCATGCCGAGCCCCTTGCGCGAGACCTCGAAGAGGCCTTCCGAAACCATCAGGCCGGGCGTCACGCGCGGCACGCGATCGCCCGTGCGCATGATGTCCCGCACGTGGAGCAACAGGCGGCGCCCGAGCTGGCCGCCGGGATGCGAAAAGGCGAAGTCCTCGCGGGTGAAGCCCCGGCTGTGCAGCAGGGCGACGGCGAGGGCGTCTCCCATCGCGAGCGTGGCGGTCGTGCTCGCGGTGGGCGCGAGGTTGAGCGGGCAGGCTTCTTTGGCCACGCCGACGTCGAGATGGGCATCTGCGGCACCGGCCAGCGTCGAATCGGGTTGCCCGGTCATGGCGATCAGCGGCACGCCGAGGCGCTTGATGAGGGGGAGAATCGTGAGAATCTCCGGGGTCTCGCCCGAATTGGAGATGGCGAGCACAACGTCCGTCGCAGTGATCATGCCGAGGTCGCCGTGACTGGCTTCACCCGGGTGGACGAAGAACGCCGGCGTGCCTGTACTGGCGAGGGTCGCCGCGATCTTGCCCGCGATGTGGCCGGATTTGCCCATGCCGGTGACGACCACCCGCCCGGGGCAGGCGAGGCAGTGGCGGCACGCCTCGAGAAACGCATCGCCGATGCGTTCCCGCAGTGCCAGCACCGCATCGGCCTCTATGTCGAGCACTTCCCGCCCCAGCCGCCGCAATGCCTGGTCGTCCGGCCTGCCGTCGTCTTGCATGGTATTCACCTCGTGAGTATCCACACGTGGTAACAGATGAACGCGCCCACGAGCATGACGCCTTCGATCCGGCCTATGCGGCTATTACCCCCGAAATTGTATGTCATCAGGAACAGGGCCAGCGTCATGCCTATCATGACCGGCAGGTGCGCGGTCAGCAGCTCCCGGTCGAAGACGGCGGGATGGATGAGTCCGGCTATGCCCATGACGGCGAGGCTGTTGAACAGGTTGGAGCCGATGATGTTGCCTATGGCCATGTCGTGCTCGCCCTTGAACGCGCTGACGAGCGATACCGCGAGCTCGGGAAGGCTGGTGCCGATCGCCACCACCGTCAGCCCGATGACCAGTTCCGAGACGTTGAAGGCGATCGCCAGCTTCTGCGCACCCCAGACCAGCAGGTTGGCCCCCGCGAGCAGGGTCAGCAGGCCGACGACGAGCCAGACGATCGCCCGGCGCATCGGGACGTCACCGGGAATTTCCGACGCATAGTCCAGTGCGATCGGGTCGGATTCTCCGGAGCGGCTGCCGATCACTACCAGCCAGTAGA
>CAYTXS010000336.1:0-2568 GCA_964441585.1 uncultured Thioalkalivibrio sp. | reverse complement strand
AGGTCCGTTTGCAGGAATTTCCGGTAGGAATCCAGCTGGATGGAAAGGAGGTACGGCACCTCAAGAATCGTCGGACGCTTGCCGAAGTCCTTGCGGATACGCTTCTTCTCGGTAAAGGAATACGCCATCGGGCTCACCTTCGAGTGCGGCTCGTTGTCAGGAATGACCCCGCCGGGAGGGCCTGGAGCGCGAACCGCATGGATCGCGCGAAACCGGCAGAAACGGGAACAGGCCGGTGGCTCATGCCACCAGCCTGCCCGGAGGCACAGGCTTCAATCCTGTGCATGCAGATCTTATTTGACCTCGACGCTGGCGCCGGCCTCTTCGAGCTGCTTCTTGATGCCTTCGGCCTCGTCCTTGGAGATGCCTTCCTTCACGGTCGCGGGCACGCCCTCGACCATGTCCTTGGCTTCCTTCAGGCCGAGCCCGGTGATGGTGCGGATGGCCTTGATGACGCCGACCTTGTTGGCGCCGAAGCTGCTCATCACGACATCAAATTCCGTCTGCTCCTCAGCGGCAGCAGTCTCGGCGGCTGGACCGGCGGCAGCGGCCGCTACCGGCGCGGCGGCAGACACGCCCCACTTCTCCTCGAGATCGGACACCAGCTGGGTGACCTCGAGGACGCTCATGTTGCTCAATACTTCGATAATCTCTTCACGCGAAACAGCCATTACCTTGCTCCGAAATAAACGGTGTTACCCGATGGTTGAAATGAAAAACCTGCCTCAGGCCGCCTCGAGCTGATCGCGCCTTGCGGCGAGCACGCGGGCGAGTTGCGCCGCGGGCTCGTTGAGGGTGCGAACCAGCTGGGAAGCGGGTGCCTGGAACACGCCGAGCAGCATTGCCCGGGCCTGGTCCAGCGTGGGCAGGCTGGCGAGACGATCCAGATCGGTGGCGGGGTAAACCTGCCCGCCGATCGCGACGATCCGCGTCACCAGCTTGTCGTTTGCTTTTGCGAAGGCCTTGATCACCCGCGCGGCGGAACCGGGGTCCTCTGTCGAGAACGCCAGCACCAGCGGCCCCTTGAGCCCGTCCTTCATGCATTCGAAGTCCGTGCCCTCGAGCGCCAGCCGCGCCAAAGTGTTCTTGACCACCCGCAGGTAGACGCCGGAATCCCGGGCCTCCCTGCGCAGCGTGGTCATCTGGCCGACGGTCAGTCCCCGGTATTCAGCCGCCACGGCTGAATGCGCGGTTTCCGCGACCGTCTTCACTTCGGCGACAAGCGTTTTCTTGTCTTCTAGCCTCAGCGCCATTGTTTACTCCTGGCCGAAAGTCCTTGTTCAAGGAAACGCTTCCTTGCGCTTCCCACCCTGACGGTGACCTTCACCAGGAACGCCTGACTCGGGTAACACCATCTGCGCAGGCTATCGATTAAGGCCGAAGCCGCCTGCGGTCTCTGACGACGGCCGGCTGTCATGCCGGCTCCTTGCGCACTCCATTGCCGCGGGACGACGCGCGTCGGCCTGAGCCGCCGCGGCGCCCGCATTGCTTCCCTAGTAACTCAGTGATGCCTGGTCTATCGCGATTCCCGGACCCATGGTCGAGGACACGGTGACCTTCTGCATGTAAATGCCCTTCGACGACGAAGGCTTCGCCTTCACCAGGTCGGCCAGCAGGGCACCCAGGTTCTCCTTCAGCGCAGCCGGCTCGAAATCCGCCTTGCCGATGGCGCAGTGGATGATGCCGGCCTTGTCGGTCCGGTAACGGACCTGGCCGCCCTTGGCGTTCTTCACCGCGGTGGCCACGTCCGGCGTCACGGTGCCGACCTTGGGGTTCGGCATCAGGCCCCGGGGGCCAAGGATCTGGCCGAGTTGGCCGACGACGCGCATGGCATCCGGCGAGGCGATGACCACGTCGAACTCCATGAAGCCGTCCTTGACCTGCTGCGCGAGATCCTCGAAACCGACAATGTCCGCACCGGCCTCTTTCGCCTTGTCGGCATTCTCGCCCTGCGCGAACACCGCCACGCGGACTTCCTTGCCGGTACCGTTGGGCAGCACGGTCGAGCCGCGCACCACCTGGTCGGACTTGCGGGGATCCACGCCGAGATTCACGGCCACTTCGATGGACTCGCGGAACTTGGCCGTAGCCAGTTCGCGCGCCAGCTCCAGCGCCTCGTCGATCGGGTAATACTGCCCCGGCTGCACCTTTTCGGCGAACAGCTTCTTACGCTTGCTCATGTGCGCCATGATCAGAGGCCCTCCACATTGAGGCCCATGCTGCGGGCGCTGCCGGCGATGATCCGCGTCGCGGCGTCCAGGTCGGCGGCATTGAGGTCGGCCATCTTGATCTTCGCGATGTCTTCCAGCTGCTGGCGCGTCACGGTGCCGACCTTCTTGAGGTTCGGTTCGCCGCTGCCCTTGGAAAGACCGAGCGCCTTCATCAGGAGCACCGCCGCGGGCGGCGTCTTGGTCACGAAGGTGAAGCTGCGATCGCTGTAGACAGTGATCACGACCGGGGTCGGCAGGCCCTGCTCGATGTCCTGGGTATGGGCGTTGAACGCCTTGCAGAACTCCATGATGTTCACGCCGTGCTGGCCCAGCGCGGGACCCACGGGCGGACTGGGGT
>CAYTXS010000335.1:0-2573 GCA_964441585.1 uncultured Thioalkalivibrio sp. | reverse complement strand
CGCTGATGAAAATCCTGCTGGACGCCGGCCTGCTGCACGGCGGCTGCCTGACGGTCAGCGGGCGGACCCTCGGCGAGGACCTGGCCGACGTGGCGCCGTACCCGGCCGGCCAAGACATAGTGCGGGGCCTGGATAACCCCATCAAGCCAGACAGCCATCTCGTGATCCTCAAGGGCAACCTCGCGCCCGCGGGCGCCGTCGCCAAGATCAGCGGCAAGGAAGGCGAGCGCTTCGTCGGCCGGGCGCGGGTCTTCGGCAGCGAGCAGGACGCGCTGCAGGCGATCCTCGCGGGCGGCATCGTCGCCGGTGACGTCGTAGTGATCCGCTACCTCGGGCCGAAAGGCGCGCCCGGGATGCCGGAGATGCTCTCCCCCACGGGCGCCATCATCGGCCGCGGGCTGGGCGACTCGGTGGCGCTGATCACGGACGGACGTTTCTCCGGCGGCAGCCACGGCTTCGTGGTCGGCCACGTCGCCCCGGAAGCCGCCGCGGGCGGACCCATCGCAGCCGTCGAGGACGGCGACGAGATCGAGATCGATGCCCGGCGCCGCGAGATCACGCTGCGGGTCGATCCCGCCGAACTCGACAGACGCCTCGCGGACTGGCGTCCCCCGGCGGGCGAAAAACCGGGCACCGTGCTGGGGAAATACGGCCGGCTCGTAAGCTGCGCTTCACGCGGCGCGGTGTTGAGCTAGCTGAGTGAATCCAGCAGGCTATTCACCGCTCACGCGGCAACGCCTGGCGGCCTTCAGCGGTCCCGGCCGCCTCGTTCAACGCCGCGAAGATCACTTCCTCGCGGGTCTCGCCGACAGCGTACCAGCGGCGCTCACGGCCGCGATACACCGCCAGCGTGGACTGGTAGCGGGCCCCGAGGGCCTCCACGGCCGACTTCTGGGTGTCGAAGTCGATACTCAGCAGCACCAGGTCGACGCCGGGATGGGCTGCGCGGTAGCGCCGCACGATTTCGCGCTGGCGACGGCAGGTGACGCACCAGGTGGCGTGGATTTCGACCAGGATCAGGGCGTCCTGCGCCTGCAGGGATGAGAAACGCTGTGGCGTGAACCGCTCGGCCTCCTGGCTGATCGCACCGACGCCGAAATAAAGCGCGACTGCGAACAGCAGCCCGGCGACACTTCCGACGGCCAGCTTCTTCACGGCACCAACGCCTCAGGCCTCGTGACAGGCGACCAGGTGATCGCCCACTTGCCTGAGCTCCGGGATCTCGACGGCACAACGGCCGACCGCTATGGGGCAGCGGGTGCGAAATGCACAGCCGGACGGCGGATCGACGGGGGACGGCAGGTCGCCGTGCAGCGGCGCGTGCGGCTTGTTGCGTTCGAGCTCGGGGTCCGGGATCGGCACCGCCCGGATGAGGGCCTGCGTGTAGGGATGCATCGGCCGTTCGTAGAGCGCCACGCGGTCGGCGACCTCCACCACCCGCCCGAGGTACATGACCATGATGCGGTGACTGATGTGGCGCACCACTGCGAGGTCATGGGCGATGAACACCAGGGACAGGTTCATTTCCGCCTGCAGGTCCATCAGCAGGTTGACGATCTGCGCCTGGATGGACACGTCGAGTGCGCTTACCGGCTCGTCGCAGATCACCAGCTTCGGCTCGAGCACCAGCGCCCGCGCGATGCCGATGCGTTGGCATTGGCCGCCGGAGAACTCGTGCGGATAGCGATTGACGTGCTCCGGGCCCAGGCCGACGCGGCTGAGAATCGCCTCGACTTTCTGGCGCACCTCGCGCCGCGGAATGGACGGAAAATGCGTCCTCAGCGGCTCGGCGACGATGTCGCCCACCGTCATGCGGGGATTCAGGGAAGCCAGCGGGTCCTGGAAAACCACCTGCATGTCGCGGCGATGCACGCGCATCTCTTTCTTGTCCTTGCCGGTGATCTCCTCGCCGAGCAGGCTGATGTGTCCGGAGGTGGCCGGAACCAGCCTGAGCACTGCTCGCGCCAGCGTGGACTTGCCGCAACCCGACTCGCCCACCACGCCAAGGGTCTCACCGGGCCGGAGTTCCAGTTCGACGCCGTTCACGGCACGCAACACGCGGGGCTTGCCGAGAAGTGTCTCCGGCGCCAGCTTGAAGTGCACCCGCAGGTCGGACACGTCGAGCAGGGCCGGCGCATCGAGGTCGGGCTCGCGACGCTCGATGAGCGCGCGCTCGACCGCGGACTCCTCGTCGGCTTCATCCAGCGACGCGAGCCGGCTGATCTCCGCCTGGTCGAGTCGCGGCACGGCGGCGAGCAGCGCGCGGGTATAAGGATGCTGCGGTCGGTAGAAGATGTCGTCCACCGGACCGGACTCTTTCTCCTCGCCGCGATGCATCACCAGCACGCGCTCGCATAGCCCCGCGACCACGCCGAGATCGTGGGTGATCAGGATGATGGCGGTGCCGAAGTCGCGGCGCACGTCGCGCATGAGTTCGAGAATCTGCGCCTGCACCGTGACGTCCAGTGCCGTGGTCGGTTCGTCGGCGATCAGCAGGTCGGGGCGGCACAGCATGGCCGCGGCGATCATGACGCGCTGGCGCATGCCCCCGGAGAACTCGTGCGGATACATGT
>CAYTXS010000334.1:0-2573 GCA_964441585.1 uncultured Thioalkalivibrio sp. | reverse complement strand
GGGTCGGCACCGCACTCCTGCGCGAGCACCTCGCGGCTCCGGAACAAATTGCCGCGCTGCCGACGGACACGCGGCCGGCCGTGACCAACGGCACCGCCATCGTCGCAACGCCACGGAGCACCGATCCGGTGCAAAGCGATGAAGCTGACAGCAGGCCCGCGTCCGGAGGCCCGGCGCTCACCGCGGCCGGGGAGGCCGGCGCGGTCATGCCGGACACTGCCCCGCTGTCGGGTGAGACCCTCGCGCCGGGCAGGGTTGCGACGCTCGAGCCCCCTTTCCCTCTTGCCGAACGGCTGGCGCTCGGCGAACTGGCGACCGGCACGGACCAGGCCTTCACCGCCCTGCTGGCACGCTGGCAGCTGACGTATCGTCCAGCGGCAGGCCCTGCCTGCGAGCAGGTGGCGACGCAGGGGCTGCGGTGCCTGCTGCAACGCGGCACCTGGGGAGAACTCGCGGCGCTCAACCGGCCCGCCATCCTGGTGCTCAGCGATGGCGACGGTCGTGAACACCAGCTGGTGCTCAACCGGGTCCGCGATGGCACGGCGGAACTCGTCGCGGGACAGCAGGCGATCACCGTGCCGCTCGGCGAACTGCTCACCTTGTGGTTCGGCGAGTACCTGCTGCTGTGGCGAGCCGAGGCCGGGGATGGCCGCGTCCTGGCGCGCGGGGCCACCGGCACCGACGTGTTATGGCTGCGGCGGGTCCTCGGCGAACTGCGCGGTGCGCCGGTATTGCCGGCAGACTCCCGGACTTACGGCCCCGGACTGGAGGCCGCGGTGCGGGAATTCCAGCGCAGCCGCCGGCTTGCAGCAGATGGCATTGCGGGGGCGATGACCCTGATCTCGGTGAACGAAGCGCTCGACCTCCCCGGCCGGCAGCGCCTGCAGGACGACACGTGACATGTCGCTGATCCTCGATGCACTGCGAAAATCGGAGCACCAGCGGCAGCGCGAAGGCGCGCCCGGACTCGCGGTCGTGCCGGAAAGCACGTCCACCCGCAGGCCGGGGCCCTGGACGCTGCTGCTCGGCGGCCTGCTGTTGCTGAATCTCGTGGTCATCGCAGCCGTTTTTCTTTTCGACGGCGCCGGCCCGGGACCCGTGGTCGCGGATCCGCCCGCGGCCGCCGCGCAGCGCGACACGCCCCGCGATGCCACGGCATCGGCCGGCCCGCCCACGGTTTCGCCTGGCGTTTCGACGCCGCCGGCGGCGTCCGAGAACGCGTCGCTGCGCAGCGCGCCCGTGGCGCTGCCGACTCGGCCGCCCCGTAACGAGGTGCGCTCACTGACGACCGAGACGGCGCCGCGCAGCAGCGTCGCTTCCGCAGAGTCCCGCCGCCCGGAAGCATCGTCCGCGGTGCAGTCCGACCGGGTGGCCCGCGGAGCGGCAGCAACCGAGACGTCCGGCCCCAGCTCCACCGGGTCACCGCCGGCGAGGACTTCGCAGAGCGCAGACCGGCAGGCCGGCGAGGACGCCCGGCTGCCGCGCTTCGCCGATCTCGTCGTGCGAGGCGAACTGGCAGTCCCCAACATGCATATCGACATCCACGTCTACAGCGCCGTGGCTGATGAGCGATTCGTGTTCATCAACATGCGCCGTTACGACGAGGGACAAAAAACGCAGGAAGGCCCGGTCGTGGAGCGCATCGTCGCCGACGGCGTGGTCATGGAACACCAGGGCCAGCGTTTCTTCATGCCCCGGGACTGATCGACTGCCCCGCCGGGACCGGCTCGAGCAGCGCCGCGTCGTCATTGGCGGGCCGGTTCACGCGGCGGCTCACGGGCCAGGCCTCCAGCGCGTCGTCGGGCGCGGGCACGAGCACGGCCTGCAGAGTGTCCGGCGAGGCAGCACGGTCGAGCCATGCCTCCCGGCCCGCGGCGTCCAGGATCACGGGCATCCGGTCGTGCAGCGGCCGCATGAAACCATTCGCCGCGGTGGTGATGATGGTGCAACTGTGCAAGGGCTCGCCGTCGTCCGGCGACCACGTCTCCCACAGCCCCGCGAGGGCCAGCGGCTGCCCGGCCGCGGCGCGGATGAACCAGGGCTGCTTTCCGGAACTGCATTGCTGCCATTCGAAAAAGCCGTCCGCAGGCACCAGGCAACGGCGCCGGCGAAACGCGGCACGATAGGCCGGCTTGTGGCTGACGGTCTCGCCGCGCGCGTTAATCATGCGGTTGCCGATGGCCGGATCTTTCGCCCAGAAGGGCACCAGGCCCCAGCGGGCCATCGACAGCATCCGCAGTGACGATGCCGACGTGTCGCCTTCATCCGGCGCGGACCAGCGCACGATGGGCACCTGTTGCGTGGGGGCGATGTTATAGCGCGGCGCGAAATCGCCCGCCGCCGACTCTTCGGCACCGAACAGACGGGCTACGGCCTGGAGCGGCGTGAAGAATGCGTAGCGGCCGCACATGTCACTCGCGGGTGCCGGTGCCCTTGTTCAGCAGGTACAGCGAAAAACCGTACAGCAGGGCGATGGCGAAGAGGATGATGCCGTAGGCGGTACCGATCGGGATGTCGGAGGTGCCGAGCACCCCGTAGCGAAAGGCATTGACCATGTAGAGGATCGGGTTGGC
>CAYTXS010000333.1:0-2586 GCA_964441585.1 uncultured Thioalkalivibrio sp. | reverse complement strand
CGGATGAATTCGAGGCCATCGTGGAGCGCGGGCTCGATCTCTCTCCGACGACCGAGGTCCTGCTCGAGGAGTCGATCCTCGGCTGGAAGGAATTCGAGATGGAGGTGGTGCGGGACCGCAAGGACAACTGCATCATCATCTGCGCGATCGAGAATCTCGATCCGATGGGCGTGCACACCGGCGACTCCATCACGGTTGCGCCGGCCCAGACGCTGACTGACAAGGAATACCAGCGCATGCGCGATGCCTCCATCGCCGTGCTGCGTCGGATCGGTGTCGAGACGGGGGGCTCGAACGTGCAGTTCGCCGTCAACCCGGAGGACGGCCGCCTCATCATCATCGAGATGAACCCACGTGTGTCGCGCTCATCCGCGCTGGCGTCCAAGGCCACCGGTTTCCCTATCGCCAAGGTCGCCGCCAAGCTGGCGGTCGGCTACACGCTCGACGAGCTGAAAAACGACATCACCGGCGGCGCCACGCCCGCGTCCTTCGAGCCGACCATCGATTACGTGGTCACCAAGATCCCGCGCTTCACATTCGAGAAGTTCCCCGACGCGGACCCGCTGCTCACCACGCAGATGAAATCCGTGGGGGAGGTGATGGCCATGGGTCGCACCTTCCAGGAGTCCCTGCAGAAGGCTTTGCGTGGCCTTGAGACGGATAATACGGGGCTCGACGAACAGCTCGAGCCGCCGTTCGACGAGGCCGCGATGCAACGCATTGAGCGGGAGTTGCGCTTCCCGGGCGCGAACCGCCTGCTGTACACGGCGGATGCATTCCGAGCGGGCGCCACCTTCGATACGGTGTACGAGTGGAGTCGGATCGACCCCTGGTTTCTCGCGCAGATCGAGGAACTTGTGGCGGAAGAGGCGCAGGTGAAGACGGAAGGGCTCGACGGCTTGTCGCGCGAGCGCCTGCGCCGCCTGAAGCGGCGCGGTTTTTCCGACGCCCGGCTGGCACGCCTGCTGGGGGTCAAGGAACCCGTGATGCGCGCCCTGCGGCTCGAGCACGGGCTGCGACCGGTCTACAAGCGGGTGGACACCTGCGCGGCGGAATTCTCGACGACCACCGCCTACATGTACTCGAGTTACGAGGAGACCTGCGAGGCTGAGCCCACGGATCGGCGCAAGATCATGATTCTCGGCGGCGGGCCGAATCGGATCGGACAGGGCATCGAGTTCGACTACTGCTGCGTCCACGCGGCGCTGGCGCTGCGCGAAGCAGGCTTCGAGACCATCATGGTCAACTGCAATCCGGAAACCGTGAGCACCGATTACGACACCTCCGATCGCCTTTATTTCGAGCCTCTGACCTTCGAGGACGTCATGGAGGTCGTGGAACTGGAGCGCCCCGAGGGCATCATCGTCCAGTTCGGCGGGCAGACGCCCCTGAAGCTGGCCCGCCAACTGGAAGCGGCCGGGGCGCCGATCATCGGTACCTCGCCGGACTCGATCGATCTCGCCGAGGATCGCGAGCGGTTCCAGAATCTTGTCAATGACCTGGAACTCAGGCAGCCCGCCAATCGCACGGCCCGCAACGTCGCGGACGCGGTGCGCCTGGCCGAACAGGTAGGCTATCCATTGGTCGTGCGGCCCTCGTACGTGCTTGGCGGACGCGCCATGGAAGTCGTCTTTTCCGAGCAGGAACTGCGCACCTACATGCAGTTCGCCGTGAAGATCAGCGAAGACAGCCCGATCCTTCTCGATCGTTTCCTCGACAACGCGGTCGAGGTCGACATCGATATCGTCAGCGACGGCGAGAGCGTCGTCATCGGCGGCATCATGGAGCACATCGAGCAGGCGGGCGTACATTCCGGCGACTCCGGTTGCTGCCTCCCGCCCAACACACTGGATCCCTCCATCCAGGAGCAACTGCGCGACCAGGTTCGCCGTCTCGCTCGCGCACTGGGCGTCGTCGGCCTCATGAATACGCAGTTCGCGATACAGCGGGGCCAGATTTTCCTGCTCGAGGTGAACCCGCGAGCATCGCGCACCGTGCCATTCGTGTCGAAGGCCACCGGCCGACCGCTGGCGAAGATCGCGGCCTTGTGCATGGCGGGCATCAGTCTCAAGGAGCAGGGTGTGAGCGGCGAGCGCCGACCGGACTACCTGTCGGTCAAGGCCTCGGTTTTTCCCTTCGCCAAGTTTCTCGGCGCCGATCCGATCCTCGGACCGGAAATGAAGTCCACCGGCGAAGTGATGGGCACGGGGCGCTTCTTCGGCGAGGCCTATGCCAAGGCCCAGCTGGCTGCAGGCGTCGTGCTTCCTTTGGGGGGCACGGCCCTGATCAGCGTGCGCGACGAGGACAAGAACGGCGCGGTCGATCTGGGACGGATCCTCGTTGACCGCGGCTTCGCGATCGTGGCCACCGCAGGAACGGCGCGAGCGCTGGAGGAGGCGGGTGTGCCGTGCCGAGCCGTCCTCAAGGTGCGCGAGGGCCGGCCGCATATCGTGGACATGATCAAGAACGGCGAAATCAGCCTGGTTGTCAACACCACGGACAACCGGCAGGCGATCCGGGAGTCGCATTCGATCCGCCGCGAAGCGGTGCACCGCAAGGTGACGTATTACACTACGATCTCTGCAG
>CAYTXS010000332.1:0-2607 GCA_964441585.1 uncultured Thioalkalivibrio sp. | reverse complement strand
ACCAGCAGCAGGGCGGCGAGAGTTCGAGTCATTGCGTTCATGCGTACGCTGTCCTCATCAAGAGTTTTGTAATTTGATCCCGGCCGTCAGAACGCCGAGCCGATGGAAAACTGGAACCGTTCCAGCCGGTCGCCCGATTCGCTGTTCAGGGGAAACCCGTAGCTGAACTTGAACAGGCCCAGCGGCGCCAGCCATTGGGCCGAAATGCCGGCCGAATACCTGAGGTCCGAGGTGGAGAACTCGAAGTTTTGTGGCTCTCCGGTCTCAGGATCGAAAAAGGGCGTCGTGTCACTGGAGAATATATTACCGGCGTCGACGAACAAACTGAAACGCGTCGTGCTCGCGACCGCCTCGGGGGACGGCAGCACGAGCTCCAGCTGGGAGCTTGCGCGCACGTTGCCGCCGTAGGGATTGTTGTTGGTGTCGCGGGGCCCCAGCCAGCCTTCACGGTAACCGCGCACCGTCCCGGGCCCGCCACCGAAGAAGCGCTTGAAGGGCGGAATTTCGGTGGTGTCGCCCACCGCGTCCGCGTAGGAGATGCCCGCATTCCACTCGAAGAACGTGGGACCGATGAAAGGGAAATACCGCAGCAGTTCGTAAGTCGCCACGTAGTATTCCACGTCACTGCCGGGAACCGTGTAGTTGAGTGACACGCGGTGCCGCCCACCACGGTCGGCGAACAGCACCCGGTTCCTCGAGTCGTACACCCAGCCGAGCAGCAACTCGTAGGACTGGAACTGGCTCTCGACGAGCGTGGACCCCGCCACGTCGAAGACCTGGGAGTCGCCGTTCAGCAGCACCCAGCGCGAGGACTGTAGCGGACTGAACTCGTTGGTAAGCAGCTTCGTGTCGAGCAGCTGCATGCCGAAGCGCAGGCGGGTGAACTCCGAGATGGGGTAGCTGTACTCGAGGCCCAGGGACGCCGTCTTGGCGCTGAACTCCGAGGCGCCCGAGACGAACTGCGTGACGTCCCGGTAGCCGGCGGAGACCGTGCGCGCCACGCCGTCCGGCGTCACATAAGGGTCCGTGTGCAGGAAACTGTAGATCGTACTGAAGCGACCTGTGTTGACGTCCGCCTCGATGCGGTTGCCCGTGCCGAGGAAATTCGTGTGCACGAAATTGGCGTTCAGAAGCACGCCCTGCAGCCCCGAGTACCCGACGCCGCCGCCGAAACTGCCCGGCAAGCCCTCCTTCACGCTCATCTCGATATCGACGAGATCGTCGCTGTCCACCACCGGGATCGTATCTTTCTTGACCTCCTCCACGAAGGGCAACCGACGGATGCGCTGCTCGGAGCGCTCCAGCGCCCGGTTCGAAAGGTAGCCGCCTTCCATCTGGCGCATCTCTCGCCGCAGCACCTCGTCGTTGATACCCGTCGTCCCCGCAAAATGAATGCGGCGCACGTAGGCACGCTTGCCCGGATCGATGAAGAAGGTGACCGCCACGCTCTGGCCGTCATCGGAGATCTCCGGCACCGGATCGACGCGCGCAAAAGCGAAGCCCTCCTCGCCGAGGCGGAAAGTGATCAGTTCCGCCGACTGGGTCAGCTGCCGACGCGAAAACGTCTCGCCGGGCTTGACCACTACGAGACGGCTCAGCTGCTCCTCCGGCACCACCATGTTGCCGGCCAGGCGGATGTCGGAGATGCGGTAGGGCTCGCCCTCGTCCATGTTGACCGTGATGTAGATGCCCTGGCGGTCCGGCGAGATCTGCACCTGCGTCGAGACCACTTCGAAATTGGCGTAACCGCGATCCATGTAGTAGGACTGCAGCGCTTCGAGGTCACCGACGAGTGCCTCGCGCGAGTAGCGGTCGTCCTGGCGATACCATGACAACCAGTTGCCGGTGGTAAGTTCGAACTCCGAGCGCAACTCGTCGTCGTCGAAGACCTCGTTGCCGATCAGCGTTATCTGGCGGATCCTGGCGCGCTCGCCCTCGTTGATGACCACGCTGATATCGACCGTGTTCTCGGCCTCGTTCTCCTTGACGTTCGCTTCGATCTTGACGCTGTACTTGCCGCGGGCGTAGTACTGGTCGGTGAGGAACTGCTGGACGTCTTCCAGCACCGGCCGATCGAAAGTCCGTCCGCGAGTCAGACCCACGCCGACCAGAGACTCCTCAAGATCCTCCGTCTTGATGTCCTTGTTGCCGGTAAAAGTCAGGCGACGGATCGACGGTCGCTCGCGCACGGCGATCACCAGCGTATCGTCGTCGCGTCGCAGCTCGACGTCGGAGAACAGCCCCGTGCCGAACAGCACGCGGATCGCCTCCGCGATGCGCGTGGTGTCCAGCCGGTCGCCGAGGCTCACCGGCAGGTAGTTGAACACCGTGCCTTCGGCGATGCGCTGCAGCCCCTCGACGCGCATGTCGCGCACCACGAAGCTGTCGCCCTGTTGGGCGAATGCCGGAGCGGTCGTGATTGCAAGAGCGATGCACAGGACCGCCATCCCGATCGAGAGAAGCTGTTTCACTCGCACCTCAGCCAGTCGCCAGCCGGACGATATCGTTGTAAAAGGCAAAGGTCATGAGCATCAACAGCATGACGATACCGACCTGCTGACCGACGATCTGCGCGCGCTCCGACACCGGGCTGCCCTTGGCGATCTC
>CAYTXS010000331.1:0-2610 GCA_964441585.1 uncultured Thioalkalivibrio sp. | reverse complement strand
AGGGCGTGGGTGTCGCCGTCGTAGGCAATCTGTGCACTGGTCCGGCTGCCATCCGCCCGCTCCAGCTCCAGCGTGGCCCGGCCGCCCGGCACCATGGACTGCAACATCTCCAGTTGCGCCGCCATCATGGTGCCGGTGCGCGCGTCGTCCACCGCCACGATCAGGTCACCCGCGCGCAAACCCGCCTCGGCGGCCGGCGAATCCGGCTCGATGGCGCCGACCAGCGGCTTCATCGCCGGCACGCCGACGACGAACATGATCCAGTAGGCGGCGATGGCGAACAGGAAATTGAACGCCGGCCCCGCGAACAGCACGGCGATGCGCCGCGACGGCGGCTGCCGGTTGAAACAGCGCTCCAGGTCCTGCGGGGCCACGTCGCCTTCGCGCTCGTCGAGCATCTTCACGTAGCCGCCCAGGGGCACGGCGGATACCCAGTACTCGGTGCCATCGGCGCCCGTCCGACGCCACAGGGGCCGGCCGAAACCGATCGAGAATCGCAGGACCTTGATGCCCAGGCGCCGTGCAACCCAGAAATGCCCGAACTCGTGCACCGCCACCAGGACTGCGATGGCGACTACGAAAGCCAGGGCCGAGGTCAGTATTCCGCTCAAAATGTTCCTCAGGTCGCAATGAACTTCCGCCGGCAAGGTGCCGGCGAAGGGTTAGAGTGCCAGATCCCGTATTTTCTCCTCGGCCGAGAGCCGGGATTCCGCATCCAGCGCCAGGATCGCCTCGAGGTCGGCCGGATCGGGACCTGCATATTGTGCCAGAACCGAGTCGATGACCGTCGAAATCGAAGTGAAACCGATCGTGCCCGCGAGGAATGCCGCGACCGCCGCCTCGTTGGCCGCATTCAGAACGACGGGGGCCCCGCCCCGCGCCTTCGCCGCCGTGATCGCCAGGCCCAGGCACGGGAACCGCTCGGGCTCGGCCGGCCGGAAACTTAGTCGTCCCAGCGCGACGAGATCCAGCGGCTTGGCGCCGGACAGCATCCGCTCGGGCCAGGCCAGGGCATGCGCGATGGGCGTGCGCATGTCCGGATTGCCGAGTTGCGCCAGCACCGAGCCGTCCCGGTACTCGACCAGCGAATGCACGATGCTCTCCGGATGGACAACCACGCGGACGCGCTCCGGGTCGACCCCGAACAGCCAGCAGGCCTCGATGATCTCCAGGCCCTTGTTCATCATGGTCGCCGAATCCACCGAAATCTTCCGCCCCATTTCCCAGTTCGGGTGCTGGCAGGCCGCGTCGGGCGTCACGCTGGCGAGCGCCTCCACCGGCGTGTCCAGGAACGGCCCCCCGGATGCAGTGAGCAGAAGACCGACCACGCCCGCCCCGTCAGGGTCGTCGCCGCGGCCGTCCGGCAGGCACTGGAACAGGGCGTTGTGCTCGCTGTCGATCGGCACCAGCGTGCCGCCGGAGGCAATCAGCGCTTCGTTGAGCAGTCGCCCGGCCATCACCACCGCTTCCTTGTTCGCCAGCAGGACACGCTTGCCCGCGCGGGCCGCAGCCAGGGTCGGCAACAGCCCGGCCGCACCGACGATGGCCGCCATGACGGCATCCACGTCCTCGCGACGCGCCACATCCTCCAGCGCCGCCGCGCCGGAGCGCACTTCCACGGCGAGACCCTCCGCCGCCACGGCGGCCGCGAGCTGCGCAGCGGCGGCGTCATCGGCGAGCACCGCGACCGACGGCGAAAACCGGCGGCACTGTTCCAGCAATACAGGCCAGTTGCGACAGCCGGTCAGCGCCCGCACCGCAAAGCGTCCCGGATTGCGGGCCACGACATCCAGCGTGTTGACGCCAACGCTGCCGGTGGCGCCGAGAATGGCCAGGCCGATCAAGGCGACACCAGCCAGCGCAGACCGATGACGTAGACCGGCAGCGCGGCGAGGAGGCTGTCGATGCGATCGAGCACTCCGCCGTGGCCCGGAAAAATCTGGCCCGTGTCCTTCAGGCCGATGCTGCGCTTGAGCATGCTGATGCCGAGATCCCCGATCACGGAGACCGCGGCCACCGCCAGCGACAGCGCCACGATGGGCGGCGCGGGGACCTGGAACCACCACGCCGCGCCCAGGCTGACCAGCGCGACGAACGCCAGCCCGCCGAACAGTCCTTCCCAGGTCTTCCCCGGGCTGACCTTCACGGCCAGCTTGGTACGCCCGAAGCGGCGGCCGACGAAGTAGGCACCCACGTCGGCGGCCGCCACCACGACGAACAGGTACAGCGCCCACCAGGCGCCGAACGCGTCGGTCTTCAGGACGTGCGCGAACGTCAACCAGGCGAGCGGCAGAATGACGAGTCCGGCGACCGCCACTACCGGCCGCGGAACAATCACGGGGAAGCGCACCAGCAACACGGCAGTCGCGCCCCAGGCGAGCAGCTGGGCCCAGAGAAATGGCGCCGGCATGTCACCGGTGGGTGTCCACCAGGCGAGCCAGCCGATCAGCAGCGCGGCCGACAGGGTGTATGCCGCACGGATCACCGGCCGGGCGGCCTGCGCCAGTCCGGCCCACTCCCACGCGGCCACGAGCAACAAAAGGCCGAACAACACGACACCGACGTCTTCCGAGGCGAAGAACAGCACGGTCAGCAGCGCGATCACCAGCA